>NZ_PVSN01000055.1 GCF_004766315.1 Weissella confusa
CCAACACAGCGGGCAATCTCACGAGAGATTGTCGAAGCGCTTCTACCAATTTCTTTTGCAATGCTACGCATTGACAACCCTTCTCTGAGTAAAACTTCTATACGTCCGCGATCAAATGCGGTAAGCTAATGATAATGACTCATAATGTTTCCTCGCGTTCTGTATGTTCTAGACAAACTACATTTTACGCTGGTTCATTATGAGTCAGTTTTTATTTAGCTTAGTGTTGCACTTGAATTGTAAATTCAAGAATATAAACGAGGATGTCATTATGACGAAAAAGAACTTGATTGCAAAGCAAGAATTGTCACACCCTTCCGACTGGAAGCCTGAAGCTGCCCACGCCGATGTACGTGAGCAAATCGAGGATGCTATCGCCAAGCGTTTGACTGAAATCATCGCAACGGTTGCCGACTTCGGTTTCGAATCAGCAACGGTTAACCTACACGACTTGCAAGACTTCGTGCGTGATGTCGTAATTGGTCACTACCAGTTCCACTTCCGTAAGAACCCTGCTTGGCGTGAACAACTTGTTTTGGCCAACGAAATGCCAATTTCTGTTTTCAACACGCTCGTTCAAAGCGGTGTTGCTGACATTTTGGATAACTCAGATTTCGAATACTCATTCCACACTGACGGTGAAGTTCAAATTTTCTGGCACTAAACACATAAGGCGTGAACAAACAATCCGTTTGTTCACGCCTTTTCTATTTCCGATTGCCTGGCACATCCTGATTCTTTGGCAGTACATACTGCTGAATCAGATCGACAATTTGTTGATTTTGTGGCAGATCAGAGTGCTGCGCGTCATCCCCAGTCACCGTAATTTCAGTAAAATGGGCAACCTGTTTTTGGAAGATGAATTTGCCGGTTTGTACCGACTGTTCTGGCACAATGCCATCATCGTCATAGGTTTCAGTTCCCTTAATTGAATACACGGTTAAATCGCTCGGTAATTCGTCACGTTCTTTAATAAAATCCTGCAACATTTGCGTGCGGTTCTTAGAATTTGTTTCTTCAAAGTTGTATGGCGTCCCGATGGTCATGAGCACGTTGATATGCTGACTATCGTTATCATAATACTTTTCCAAAAAGCGCGTCCAAATTAAGCCACCATTCGAATGCCCGATGGCTTGAAATTGACGGAAACGATATTTCTTCTGCAGCATCTGCAAAGCTTCATTAAACCAGCTGGCCTGCTTTTTAATATTGGCATAACCATCATGATTATTCTCAAATGCCACCACAAAATACGGCGCTAAATCACCATTACGTACCTTTCCAGTCGTGACCATTGAATTATCAGTCTTAACCGTCACCTTCACTAGGCTGTGCTTATTGTCACCCTTATTCAGTTGGGCAATCAGCTGATCAAACCGATTCTGCGAAGCTGATGACCCCGGAATTAAAATCGTTGGCGTCATGCGTGAGTTAAAGATTCGTTGATTTGTCGTCGTTTTGCTCTGACTCCAACGAAGCCCAACAATCGCCATTGTAATCAATAGGACGCTTAGTAAGCCTAGTATTAACATTAACCAACGTTTACGCATAGGCAACCTCCCCACTCTTATGCAGTTCTTGCACGACACGCCAGAAAATCACAACATCCAACGCTAACAAGCCAATTGTCACAAGAATGTACAGCCACATATTATGTGAAGCTAGGCCACCAAATAGAATTGTTGGCGTTCCTGATGGCACCCAATAGACAGCTGGTGCCAAATGCACGGCCAGCAACAAGGCACCAATGCCTAGATTAACGGTAGAGGCTATTATCATCGTACGCAGAACACGCCAATTCCACATAATTGGTAGCGCAAACGCAAGCGCCCACCACTGATCAAAAAAGGTTGGAATTATCGTTAGGATTAATAACAATGGCAACGGCTTATTCCGCGCTTGAATTAAGTACGTGATTAACAATGCCAACATTAATCCCGCACCACCAAACCACACAAATGCAGATAGTGGATATAACGAGAACACATGTGGAATTGTTTGATGTTGCAGGGCAGCCACCAAATTTTCGTTTGCTGCGGTAGCTGAAATGTCTGGGCGGATTACACCAGCAACTGCATTTAAGCCAAACCAGTTTCCAAAAACGGCTACCAGCACCCATAACCAGGTCTGCCAAAGGTCAGTCGACCCATCCCCAATTAACGTGATTAGCCCCTGCTGCATTAGGCCGAACAAAGAAAGTTTTAACCAACTGTGCAAGGTAACAGCATACGCCCCGATGATTAGGGTCACTACAATCGCTACCAGATACCGGTGCCTGGGCTTAACCAGTTGAACCGGTACCATAATGGCAAATACCATCAACGGCAATACTGCCAAATTCATGAGACTCGCGGTGGTGTTCAGCATTTGCCAACTCACCAACGTCACAAGCGATAGTAATATCGTTTGCTGATGCCCTTGGAATTCATCTTGTAAGCGTTTTTGAATCGCCAAGACGATAACCAAGACTCCCATGATTTGAAAGCCTTTGTCTAAAAACAAGGTCACAACGCGATTGATTTCGCCAAAAGCTGGGATAACATTGCGCCCATATCCGAGTGTGACCGCAAAATAACCATCTGGTCGTAAGAACAATTGTTGCAGTAAATAAAGCCACGTTAGCATCAAAACGAGTGGTAACATTTGCTGCATCGCACGCCGGACAGCCTGTATATTTTCTTTCATACGCGCCATCCTTTCATAAAATTCGGAACGTCGCAGTCATAAGTGGTCAAAAAATGGCGATTAGACATCATATCTAATCGCCATTATTCTACCACTACAACTGTCAGTTATGCTGATTATTTAAAAGCAGCAACATTTTTCGCCGTAGCCCATGATTCATCAAAGAATTGATCGTTCATGCCGTACGCCGGTGTCTTACTTGGCGTCGTTAGAAAGTGGTTCACTTTCTTGTCCATGGCCAACCAGCCACGCCAACCAAGGTGAATGGTATCTTGCATAAAGTGCGCCTTGCCACCATCTTGAGAGAAGTCTGCAATATTAGTGAACCCTTGTGAAGTTAATTGATAACGGATTTTAGCCACAGCATCTTGATACATAGTCATATCAAGGACTGTATACTTAGCCCACTTTTCATTAACTGGTGGAATCACAAACAAGACATTTGTCTTCGTCTTAGCAAATTGTTGCAATGACAATTCGAAGTCACCATATTCAGGTGAGTTCGTGTAATCAAATGACTTTTGTGAGCCAGCCAAGGCCTTCACGTGCTTGGCAACACGTTGCTTGTAGAACGCATTATCAATACCAAACGTGTTGTTTGTCGTACGCTTTGCCGCCAACTTATCAGCTAATGATTCAAGCTTTTGTTCATTATAAGGTTGTGGCAAAATCTTCGTCTTAGGCAAAATCTTCTTTTCGTAGTTATTGCCCAATTGGAAGTCTGCGAACAACGCGTCTTGGTGATTAATGAAATCTAGTCGTAGCCCAATCATGTTGCGATCGCCATCAGACAACTTTTCACCCTTGGCAATCTTCTTCAAATAACCTGTCAAAGCACTCGACACATTCATTTGTAGCAAACGCTTTGCGGCATAGCGATCAGTAGGTGTATCACCAGCCGATTGCAACCAGGTCAATGCCTGGGCCTGACTAAAGTAATACTTGAACGCTGCCGAGTCCTCACCTTGCTTCACAAACCATTGTGGTGAAATCACATAAACGGCTTGCTTTCCTTGCATTTGCTGACTAATTTGCTGCATACCGAAGTATTGCGTCAAAGACTGTGCACCACGCTGACCAAGCAAAAATGGTCGGTATGAACGATCATACGCTTGCGCCAAAACTGATGGGTGCAAAGAATCCATACGGCTCCATTCACTTGAACCAAAGAAAGGCACGAAGCGGTGCTTTGGATCCGTCAAGGCCCGTTGCTTCAACGTTTGATTTTTAAAAACCGTTGGCGTCAAGGCGTTAGCAGCGCGCTGCTCATCTTGAAAATTGTGTTTGTTGGTTGACATCGGTGCCAACTCAATCACCGCAACGACAAGTGCAAAAGCTAAGATGACAGGACCAAAAATTAGTCCCAATCGTTTAAGCATTACGCAACTCCTCGATACCTTCGATAATCTTGTTAGCAGTGTTCCAATCGTCACGGCCCATTTCTGATACTGGCACCTTAATGTTAAACTTTGATTCGATTTCTAGCACAAGCTCAACCGTTCCCATTGAATCCATGATACCGGCATCGAACAAATCTTCATCCATCATGTCGGAAACATCTTCCAAGAACAAGTCATTAATCATGGCAATCAATTCTGCTTTTACATCCATTTTTATTTACCCCATTTTTAAACTATAACTGTTAGTGTTGGTGGAACCAAAGTTGGTTCAAGAAACCAGAGAACAACAAGAAACTCAACATCACGACATTAAACGTGAAGAAGATGGCGAAGGCCTCCGTAAACTTGTTGTGTGGCACTTGTCCCTTGTGACGCTTCTTATAACGTAGCCACCAGTCATTGATGACCAGTGCAACACCGTGGAAGATTCCATAAGAAATGTAGTACCACGTCACACCGTGCCAGAATCCCATAATCGTCATATTGATGATGTAGGCCACACCTGATGTGACATTACGGTTCTTGAATACTTTTTTGCGCATCAGAACCATGACCAAACGCATGAAGATGTAGTCACGGAACCAAAAACTCAATGACATGTGCCAACGATTCCAGAAGTCCTTCAAATTCTTCGCCATAAATGGCTTATCGAAGTTAATCGGCGTTTCAATTCCCATCATGTATGAGATGGCAACGGCAAACAATGAATACCCCGCAAAATCAAAGAACAAGTCGAATCCGTAAGCGTACATAACCCCTAGCGTTGGTAGATTGAATAATCCGCCTGCCCGTAAGGCTGCCTGTTCCAAAGGTGGCAACAACAACGACCCGAAAATGTAAGCCAAGACAAACTTGTACAAGAATCCTAAGAACAAGTACTTAACTGCCTTTTCAAGCATACCCAAATACTTGTCGCGATCAGGTACATTTTCATAATCTTCATTGAAACGACGGTAACGATCAATTGGTCCTGATGACAGCGTTGGCATGAACAACATAAACCGCATGAACTGTGGCAATGAAAATTCCTTCAACACGCCATCGCGGATTTCCATAATCATACCGACTGAACGGAACATCAAGTATGAAATCCCCAAAAATCCAAGCAATGAATTTTGACCATTATCGATAGCTGGCGTGATTTTAACAATCGCCAATGGAAAGATGTCTAACAAGGCAGCGCCGTAGAACACCCACTTGTTGTCGGCTCGCTTACGGTATGCTGCATAACCAAACACCATCACCATCTGCCAAATAATGTAGCCAATCAATGCGATAAACTGTTGCCAATGTGTCCCAGCAAACATCAACACGATGAACGCTAATGACACCAGACCTTCATACCACTTGATTCGCTTACCATACAGCATGGCAATCACAATTGGCACTAACGCCAAAACTAAGTACCCAAAGTATTGTGGATCACCATATGGCTGCCAATTTGGCAATGCTTTAAGCCAATCCATCATCGATTGTTAACCTCAGCAATCAAAGCCTTGATGTTAATCTTACCGTTTGGCGTAATTGGCAAGTCATCACGGTACAAGAAACGTGATGGCATCATGTAAGGCATCATATCGTCCTTCAAGTCTTCCTTGATAGCCTTCGTCAATTGCAAATCCTTTTCGAATTGCTCACGAACACCTGGCTTTACAACCACATATGCCAACAAGTTTTGCACCTTGTGTTGGTCGTTGTAACGTGGCACAGCCACAGCTGATTCAACGTATTGTGACAAGTTCAAGACGTGAGACACTTCTTCCAACTCGATACGGTAACCATTGAACTTGATTTGGAAGTCCAAACGACCACCGTAGTGCAACATGCCATCTTCATCGAAGAAGCCAAGGTCACCGGTGTGATAAGCTGGTTGACCATCCAATTCAAAGAAAGCAGCAGCCGTCTTTTCAGGGTTGTTCAAGTAACCCTTTGACACAGCTGGACCTGAAACAATGATTTCTCCTTGTTCACCAACTGGCAACTTGTTCCCCTCTTCGTCCATGACAAAGGTTGGTGAATCAGGCTTTGGGAAACCAATTGGCAAGCGCTCAGCCTTTTCAATCATTGCTGGCGTAATGGCAACTGCTGACAAAGCAACCGTTGCTTCCGTTGGCCCATATGCATTCACGATGCGAGCTTCTGGGAAGCGCTCGTGCAACTTAGCTGCTGTGCTTACCGTTAGCTCCTCACCATCGAAGTAGAAGTACTTAATTTGTGGCATCTTTTCAGCCGTAAAGTCTTCTGACAACGTGGCCATGTCCGCAAATGATGGTGTTGATGTCCAAACTTGAATTGGCAAATCTGGCAAAACGGCAAACAACTCCTTGAAGTTTTCTGTTACATGCTTTGGTAGCGCGTACAACGTACCACCCATTGCCAACGTTGGTGCCCAATACATCACTGACAAGTCAAATGAGTATGGTGGTTGTGCCAACATTTGTGGTTGCTCTGGTACTGAGAAGTCCTCAGTGTTTAGCATCCAGTTCGTGTATGACAATAGGTTGTTGTGTGAAATTTGCACACCCTTTGGCAATCCGGTCGTTCCTGAAGTAAAGATGATGTAGTAATTATCATCTCCTTCAACAGCGTGCGTCATCTCATATGAAGCACCTGACTTGAAGGCCGTTTGCAATTGATAGATATCAATAACCGGCACGTCCGTAATCTCAATTGGCAACGGATCAACCGCAATGACCAAGCTTGGCTTACCAATTGACAAAATGTTTAGCAAACGCTCATTAGCTGAATTAACATCAACCGGTGCATAAGCATGGCCTGACTTGCTCAAACCAACAAAAGTTGCCAACATTTCATATTCTTGACCACCAAATACCATCACCAATGACTTATCTGGTAAATCAAGCGAATCGACGTAAGCTGCCAATCCATCTGAGTCGCGCTTCAAATCAGCGTATGAGTGCGTCTCACCTAGCACATTGTAGACAGCCATATCTGATTGTGTTTGTGCGTATCCATCAATCGTCTTCAACATGTTCGTAACTTGCATGTTACTAAGCCCCCAAAAATCTCTTATCTCTAGAATTCGTTATAAATAAAGTGTCCTTGGCCTAAACCTGAATAGCCGTACAAATAGAACAAAATCATCAATACAACTGCGTAAAACAGCGTTTGCAAAACAAATTTCACAACTGGCTGCTGACTCATTGCCACCAGCTTTTCAATCATATCTAAACCTCTCGCACATATTCCTGTCTTTTTCGCAACACAAATGTCACAAAAGTTTCATTTGTTATTTTAGCACGTATCCATAAACGATACCATAAATTTTCCTTTTCTTGGAGTTTAATTTTTTGAAGTTTTCGGAAATTTACTAAAAAAGGACCGAAATCCTAAAATAAAGATTTGTTCGGTCCCGAATGTTAATTCACTTTTTTATTGTTATATTGCGTGATTTCAATTCCCGTATCAGACAATGCCATGTGCGCGATTGACCCATTTGCAGGACGTTCGTGCACTTGAATCTTCCCTTGTCCATAACGGTCAGCTAACGAAATCAATGTATTTCCGTGACTAATTAACAAAACTGTATCACCATCTTGTAGTCGTTCATCGGATAAAATTTGGGCAAAGCCTGCATCAACACGTTCCCAATACTCAGCTGCATTTTCAGCATCATGCCAAGGATCAGCGTCCTTCAGCAAATCCTTGGTCTTATCAACCCCATATGCATCAACAATTTGTGCATAGGTTGTCAGACCAACTGGTGCGCCTGCAGCCGTCCAGGCGACATCCATATTGCTACCTTCAAAGCTACCATAGAACTCTTCTCGGAAATGCCAAGAGGTTGTTAACGTGACATCCCCAGACACTTTGTTAGCCGCCAAAATATACTTGGCTGTATCCATAGCACGGGTTGTATCCGAACTATAGGCTGCTTTGAATGAAACATTCGCAAGCGTCTCACCCACGCGTTGCGCATCAGCAATTCCGTCTTCAGTTAAAGGCGAGTTTCCCCATCCTTGTAACTTGTTATAGCGATTAAAGTACGTCTTACCATGACGCACAACGATCAAATTAATTGTCTTCATGCTAACCGTCCTTTCAACGCCATTATAGCAAACTTACTTTTTACGTTCCAAAACACCTTTACGGCGGCGAATTTGTTCCGGCTTAAGGTGGGCACGGAAGATTTCAACCGCTTGCTTGGCTCTAGCGCCGACAAACTCAAATTCTTGGCCAGCGGTCGTCTTAACGAAGAAGCCACGGTAATAAAAGTTCAAAAAGATTTCCATACTAACTGATTCAACGGTATCCCAAGGAATTTGAATGTAGCCACCACCAGCATTAGCACGGAACTCCATGCCTCGGTCACCATAGAACATGCGTCCTTGTTTGATGTTAACCGGTGACATCATCGAATTTGCGTTACCCTCTAGATTGATTTTTGTATTAAGTGCTTGTACCATAATTCTTTCCTCTACTATTTGATATGTATCCCCCTAAGTAGGGGATTTTTTTATTTAATTGGTGGTGCGTGTCCGACCTCTGGTCGGAGTGGCTGGGGGCTTCTTTAGGCCCGCTAAACGAGGAGTGTCAAAATAGTGGCGGGCGGAGTCCACGGCTGCGCCGCGTACACCTTTACCCCTTGTAGCGCTAAGCGGTAAAACCGCTAAGTGCTACTGCCACATATTTAGCCACTCCTCGTTCCATACGCGGGGCGCCCCCAGCCACAGCAGCCAAGATGTACTTGTCTATTACGGATTTACATCTACCGGAAAACAAATGAGTGAACAGTCCATCTCAAAGTATTGCGGTGGATGAATATCAAACAATCATAGTATTAACTTGGCTGCTGTGACCTGCCCCGCCGAGCGTATAGACCCAAGTGGACCTTGGGGATCTTAGCGGGTTTCCCGCTTAGAGCCACGGGAGGTAAAGGTGTACGCGCCAACGGCGTGGACTCCGCTCCCTGCAGGTCATGGTCTACTTGGGTTAGCGAGCCTACAGAAGGGGCAGGTTACTCGGCGCGATAGCGACGACACACCCCGCCACCTAACCTTCGTTAACTAAAAATGGTAGCAGGCGTTTCCGCCTCCTACCATTTTAGCAAACATTGTATCGTTCGAATGATTATCCCATGATACCAAGTGCGTAAGCCAAGATACCAACGGCGAACAATCCGAAGATGATTGTGATAGCTGATACGCGCTTACGTAGCAACCACAATACCAGGAACAACAATAGCAATGGTGCCAAACCAGGAATCAATTGGTTCAACGTGTCTTGCAACGTCGTAATCTTGTATGCACCCAAAGTTTGACCACCTTGGATTTGTTGTACGATTTCGATCAACTTTGATACTGAAACGTGACCATCGTTAATTTGTGAAGCCAAGCTTCCCATATCAACACCAGCACCGTCTTGTACCTTAACCTTTGAAACAACCAATGGGAAGTTCATCGTCGTCCAACGAGGAACCAGCACACCCATGATAAACATACCAAGGATTGATGCACCCATCGTAATCTTTTGCATGGCACCACCGGCCAAGCTTTGCGTGATGTTAGTTCCTTGCTTGTAACCAAGGTCTTGTGTGTACCACAAGAATCCCATACGCAAGACGTTCCAAACAACGAAGAAGATGATTGGCCCCATGATTGAACCACCTTGTGCCATACCGACAGCAAAGGCTCCAAGCACTGGACGAACAGTTCCCCACCAGATTGGGTCACCGACACCGGCCAAAGGTCCCATCATTCCGACCTTAACACCTTGAATCGTTTCGTCATCGATATCAGCACCGTTTGCACGTTGCTCTTCCAAAGCCATTTCAACACCCAAGATTGGTGAAGCCACGTATGGGTGTGTGTTGAAGAATTCCAAGTGACGCTTCAAAGCTGCGGCACGATCTTCCTTTGATGAGTACAACTTCTTGATTGCAGGAATCATGGCGAATGCCCAACCAACGTTTTGCATACGCTCGTAGTTCCATGAACCTTGCAAGAAGAATGAACGCCACCAAGTTGCACGAAGTTCCTTCTTAGTCAAGTGAACTTCATTCTTTACTAATTCAGACATGATGTTATTCCCCCTGCTCCTAGTAGTTGTTCAAAATGGCATCGACTGGGTCGCCACCATTTCCGCCGGCAGAACCGCCGCCGTTTGATCCACCACCGTTACCGCCGTTAAACTTTGGTGACAATTGTAGGTAAATCAATGCAAGTACCAATCCGATGATACCCATAGCAATCAAGTCCAATTCAGTCACAGCTGATAGGGCGAATCCCAAGAAGAAGAATGGCCACAACTCAGCAGTTGCCATCATGTTAATAACCATGGCGTAACCAACAACCACGATAAATCCACCGGCAACAGCCAATCCCTTAGTAATCACTTCTGGGATAGCGTTCAAAGCGGCATTAACAGGTCCGGCACCAACGGCCATAACGATTGCCGTTGGGATAGCAATACGCAATCCTTGGAAGACCAAAGCCAACCAGTGAACACGCTCAACACCTGCGATATTACCCTTTTCAGCTTCACGGTCAGCGACGTGAGCCAAGGCAACCGTAATCGTACGAACACCGATCGTCAAGATTTGTCCGGCAACGGCCAAAGGAATCGCGATGGCCATACCAGTCTTGATGTCAACTTGTGCAGGTCCAGTAACCAAGTAAGCTGAAACAACTGATGCCAAAGCGGCATCGGGTGCGATAGCGGCTCCGATGTTCATCCATCCCAAAGCCAACATTTGCAACGTTCCACCAAGGATAACACCTTCCATTAGGTGACCAGTTGCCAATCCAATCAACGTTGCAGCGACCAGTGGTTGGTGGAATTGGAACTCGTCCAAGATTCCTTCCACACCGGCCAAGAATGCGATTAGAATTACGAAAAACGCTGAAATCATGCGTTCATCCTCCCAAATAATTTCTTAGCAATAATATAGTAGTTATTCAATTGTGATTACTTCAACAAGTCGAAGATGTCCTTGCTTTGATCACTTGGCACCTTTCGAACATCGAAAGTGATACCTTGGTCACGCAAGTACTCCAACGTCTTCACGTCTTCGTCGTCAACGGCAACGGCGTTCGTCACCATGCGCTTACCTTCTGAGTGAGACATTGAACCGATGTTAACCTTGTCCAACTTAACACCACCCTTAACCGCTGCAGCAACATCTTGTGGTGTTTCAAACAACAACAAGGCCTTAACTGAGGCAAAACGTGGGTCATCCCAAACATCAACCAACTTTTGAATTGGTACAACGTTAACCTTTACACCAACCGGTGCGGCTTGTACCAACAATGTCTTACGCAACTCATCCTTAGCAACACCGTCAGAAACAACGATGATACGATTTGGTTGTACTGACTTCGTCCAAGCGGTTGCAACTTGTCCGTGCAACAAACGTGAGTCGATACGAGCCAAGCGAACGTCGATTTGGCGCTCACCAGAGTGCTTTACTTCATTAATATCCCCCGCAGCTACTGCTGGTGCTGCTTCTTCTGATGAAGTAGCACCAGCAGTAGCTGGCGTTGCCTCTTCCGTTTCTGGAATTGACTTCACACCTTCCTTGGCAACTGGTACCAAGTAGTGTGCAATTTCGGCAGCCGTTTCCATTGAGAAACGAGCACCGTATGCTTCTACCAACATTGGTAGGTTCAAGCCTGACACAATCGCCATGCGATCTTCGTGTTGGGCTTGAATACGAGTTGCCACGTTAAACGGTGACCCGCCCCACAAATCCACAAGGAACAAAACTTGTCCCTCTGGCTCAAACGTTGCCAACGCATCGTCATACTTCTTCATCAAATCCTCTGGACCTTCGTTTGGCATAAACGTTACAACTTGTACGTTCTCTTGCTCCCCGAAGATCATTTGACCTGATTGACGGATGCCGGCAGCGAACTCGCCGTGACTAGCAATAATGAAATTCACCATAATTGCCACGCTCCTTAAATTTATTAATCCCTTAGGTACAAAACAAATTGTACCCTACATACGTTCATATGTAAACGCTTTCAGGGAAATACGTTACGATTTTATGAATTTTCCTGCAAAACGCATAATATCGATATTAATTATTTACTGTGTTTTATTTATGAAAAAAATCCTGATTTTGTTTAACTTGTGTACCCAGCACGCTTTAGTACAAGCCCATGCTCTGGCGTTCGCGCATTCACGACAATTTCTTCAACTGCAAAGATGTGAGCCAATTGCTCATCCGTAAAGATGCCCGATGCAATCGCGCACTCACGCAAAGGACGATTCGTCTTAAGCGATTCCTTCGCCAACTCGGCGGCTTGCTTATACCCAACCATGTTCGCCATCGCTGTTGCAAATGAGGCTGACAAGTCAATGTCTTTAGCCAATCGTTCTTCATTGTGTGTAATGCCGGCGATTGCGTGCTCACGGAATGTCTTCATCGCTGATGTCAAATGCGTGATTGATGCAAACATACGATAGAACAAAACTGGCTCAAAGGCGTTCAATTCAAGTTGCCCTGCTTCTACAGCAGCCGTAATCGTGGCATCGTTTCCAATGACTTCGAATGCTACCTGATTAACAACCTCCGGAATCACTGGGTTAACCTTGCCTGGCATGATTGAACTTCCCGCCTGACGCGCAGGCAAGTTAATTTCGCTCAATCCTGATCGTGGACCAGAACTTAGCAAACGCAAATCATTACTCATCTTTGATAGGTTGACTGCTAGCGTCTTCAAAGCACCTGATAACGTCGTAAACACATCCAAGTTTTGCGTGGCATCAAACAAGTCGACGGCTTGGAATAATTCTAAGCCAGTCACTGTTTCCAACTTTGGAATAACGTGTACTTGGTAGTGGTACGACACATTAATACCTGAACCGATTGCTGAGCCACCCAAGTTCAGAGTGTGCAAGGCAGCTTCCGCATCTTGCAAGCGACGCAAATCACGACGTAATGGCTTCAAATAAGTGTGGAATGAATTACCAACTGTCATCGGCACCGCATCCTGCAGTTGCGTACGACCCATTTTGTAAACACGGGCAAATTCATCAGCATTGGCTCCCAACGTAGAAATCAAGGCTTCCAACTCATCGAATAGTGGCGCCATCAATCGAATCATCGCCAACTTCCCAGCCGATGGGTAAACGTCATTCGTACTCTGCCCCCGATTAACGTGATCGTTTGGATTGATACGGGCGTAATTTCCCTTTTCATCCCCCAACAATTCCAACGCCAGATTAGCGACAACTTCATTCACATTCATGTTCATGCTGGTACCAGCGCCACCTTGAATCGGATCAAGTGGGAACATAGCGTAGTCGATTGGTTGTTGCAATAGTTGCTTAGTAGCCGCCACAATCGCGTCGGCCGTTTCGGTTGGCAAATCGCCAGCCGCTGCATTCACTAATGCTGCGGCTTCCTTAATTTCAATCAGTCTGCGAATTAATTCCGGATTGACCAGTTCCCCGGTAATTGGAAAATTCTCAACGGCGCGTTGGGTGTGCACCCCGTAATATGTCGTTGCTGGTACTGAAACTGTTCCTAAAGAATCGCTCTCGTGTCTCATCTTATTTAGTCACCTCTTTAATAAATTTTGACTAGTGTACCGTGTATTTATGCCTAAAGTGTGTCTTTTTGTAAGGCTTCCTAACATCTAGTAACCGTTAAACGTTTTACGAAAGCGTGTTTTTGTGATGATGATATAATGAAGGGACTTCTTTACAAGGAGATTTATATATGAAACAAACCTTTCGGTGGTGGCAAAATCTGTTTGTCGAATACACATTTTTATTTGTATTAACCGCTGGGGCTATTTTTTTGCCCTATTACTTAACTGGTACGTCACTTGTCTGGCAATCAGATGGAATTGCACAACACTTTCCAGCGTTGGTGCAATGGCAAAGTGATTTGAAAGACTTACTATTCAATCACGAATGGCCAAACGCCTGGCAATGGCAAATCGGACTCGGAGCAGATTATCTCCAAACGTTTGCTTATTACACGATGGGCGATATTTTCACATACGGGGTTGCTCTGGTTAGAAAAGCCCATGTGCTCGCCTATTACAACTTAAGTATTGTGATACGGCTATTTCTAGCCGGATTGAGTTTTATCGTCGTGGCGCGTCATTTTGTGCCCAAACAACAAAACTGGCAGTATTTAATCGGTACCTTCAGTTATATCTTTTTCGGCTATACGGCGTTCGCTGCGTTTGAACATCCATTCTTCTTGAATCCGCTGATCATCTTTCCATTGCTGATTCTGATGTTGCATCGGGCATTAAGCAAACGACAGTATGGTTGGTTTACCGTATTAGTGGCTTGGACCCTGTGGAATAACTTTTATTTCGCCTTTATGATGGCAATCGGTGCCTTTGCCTTTTGGCTGGGTTATCAATGGTTTAACAAGAACTGGCTAAACTGGCGTCAACATCTATCCCTGTTTGGTCACGCCGTAATCGGCGCGTTGATCCCGATGATTTTATTCTTCCCGAGTGTCATGGCCGTTTTGCAGTCTGCTCGCTCTGGTAAGTCATTGGCCAACGGTTTGACTGTCTATCCGGCGTATTACTATTTAGGTTTGCCTGGCAATTTGATTGGTAATTTAACAACGCCTGATTTTTGGTTGACTGGTGGCTTTAGTGCCCTCAATGTGATGGCTATCATTTTCAGTCTTCGCCGTTGGCAAGCATTCAAACCCTACAATTTGATTTGGTTAGTTAGTTTTGTCGGTGTCTTATTACCCGTTTTCGCTGGCCTATTGAACGGTGGATCTTCCCCTTCAAACCGGTGGATTTTCATGTTGGCCTTGCCAATTAGTCTGGTAACTATCGTCATGTTGGGGCAATTAAGGCAGCTAACAGCCCGTGATTACTTAACGTTCTCGCTAGTCGGACTCCTATCGGCCACATCTTTGTTTATCATGAGCAGTTTTAATTTGAACATGCGTTTTGGCTTGGTGATTGCTTGGTTCTTCGGTACAGTCGCTGTGCTGTGGTTCACGCAACATCACCTGTCACGTCCAAAGCTTGCTTGGTTACTGGTCGGGCTGACACTATTCAACGTGGTTTTGATTACAAGTCGCAACCACACTGATAATACCAACCCAAATCAGAGTGATATGTTAGCTACTCAGTCTGTTAACAAGTTATTGGCTAACCAAAAAAACTACGTCCCAACGTCAACAACGTTCGAACGCAGTTTCATTGATAACCAGCTTAGCAATGCGACCGGTATTGCGCCGGCAACTAATTTGCCAATTCTGAGTCAGGTTAATAATGTCGAAAGTTACTGGTCACTCCAGAACGGTGCGGTCGGCAACCTGATGACGGCGTTAGAAGTTGGCCCATCAAATCCCAATGACGTGACGGGAAATCTCGACAATCGTGATGTCCTAAGCAACGTTTTAGGTATTAAACAACGTTTTCAAAATCCTGATACCCTGACACCGGCTTCATATGAAGAACAGTCAGATGTCACGGTCAATGGTCAAACCGTCTTAACCTCGGAAAATGCGTATCCATTGGTATATTTGCCTAAGTATACAATTGCGCAGCATGACTTTAATCAACTATCTGCGACCAAAAAGGAAGCCACGTTAGCTGATAGTGTTGTCGTACCAAGTGTGACGTCAGGTGAAGCATCAGCCTTTGCCCAAGAAGTGACAACAGCGAAGGTCCGCACCGATCAAACGAAACCGGCTAAGCAAAGCGTGCACTTCCGTTACACAACCCATGCTTCATTGTTGCCTGATGGCATCTTCCTACCGGCTGATAAGACCCTTAAGGGGACGGAATTGCATTTGACTTTGTCACATATCAAGTACCATCCTGCGTCGTTAGCAGAACAACATCATCAAGCTTTGGCCCAGTATGAATATGATTATGAGCAAGCAAGTCGTAACCCGCAAAATGAGCCCGATTTGCGCCATAATACTGCCGCCTATTCATGGAATTGGTATCAGCACAATGTGAAAAACGCTGGTAATGAGATTGGTGGTTATACAATTACAGCTGGTTATGCGGATCGTGAAATCAGCACAACACAAACTGGTCAAACAAACCTGTCCTTCTACAACCCTCGTCAAAGCGTCACATTGAACCTTGGACAGGCGACGAAGACTAATCAGGAACAATTTATTCCGCTGACCTTCTCACGTCCTGGAACCTATGAATTCGATGTATCAATTGAAGCTATTCCAACGGACAAACGATTTACAAAGGTTGCTAAGGCGACACAAGCGACAGCACCGCATGTTCAGCTGACTGATGATGCAGTCAAGACTACGGTGTCAGTTAAGACGCCTCGTGTATTGGCAACGACCATTCCGTACAGTTCTGGTTGGTCAGCCAAGGGTTACCACCTGCAGAAAATCAATAATGGTTTTGTTGGTATTCCCCTACACAGCGGCAAGAACAACATTCACTTAACATACGAGACACCAGGCCTAACTATTGGCCGTTGGCTCAGTTTAGCTGGCATTATGCTATTTATCCTAGTCAGATTAATCCGGCGTTATATTAAATAAAAAAAGAGATTAACACGAACGCATCTAAAAATGCGCAATGTGTTAATCTCTTTTTTCTTAGGCAAATTTTCCTGACTCATCAGCCAGCAACAATTCACGTTCAATTTTTTCTTTAGCACCCAAATCATCCAGCCACTCCGCTGGGAAATCTGGATCAGCAAACGTCATGATAACTGCGACCAACGCCGCAATTGTATCCGTGTCATCACCCAGTGCAGCTGCCGTCTGGACAGCCTCTGCGAAGCTTGTTGTGTGCAACAACGTCCACAGTACCGCTTGCAACGTGTCGACAACGTAACCTGAACTAGGCACCTCATCACGCGTCATAGTCTTAAGATGATTGATAATATCAGCTGATGATTGCTCGTCAGTAATCGCTAACCAGCCGAATTCTTCTGTTTCAAGTGCTGCCGTTTCCATAGCAGTACGATTAGAACGACGAATAGCCATATCTAGGGCACGTTCTACATTTTGTACACGCGGCATCATACGCAAGAAATAGATAAAGAAACGTGATGCTAAGCGTGAACGACGGTGTCCATGAGTGAGGTCCGTCAATTCGTCACTAATCTCTTCAATCGTGCGGTCAGAATCAAACTCGTAAAAAGCCACCGGCCAAACACGCATCAAGGCGCCATTACCATTGTTTAGCTCATCATCTGGGCGGAAGTAACTAGTATCACCAGTTTCCTCGTATGATTTGATTGCAGCGGCTGTACCGTTACCAACGTCGAACACTTCACCATAAGGCGTGAAGGTTGCGTTTTCCAAATAATCAACAAAATTACCCATCACCGTCTTTAGATCAAACGGTTCAAACAAAGCATTGATAGTTGCTAGCGTTAAGCTAGTATCATCACTCCACGTCCCTTTTGGCTGTGAGTATGTTTGATACCCTACCATCTCTGGTACGACTTCATATGTATCACGTCCCTTAAATTCATAAGGGACACCAAAAGCATCGCCCATTGCGAAGGCATACATGGCTTGTCTTAAATACGTTGCTTTCATATGCTGCTCCTCTAATTAAACACGATCCATTGCAAACCAGTCAGCGATGCTCATCCATTCACCCGTAGACTTAGCTTGAATTTGATAATCAGTAATATCATATAGAGTCTTACGATCGCCCTTTAGTGGTGACCAGTACGTTTCGTCAGCGCGTCGAATAACATCCCAATAGTTATACACATCTTCAGTCCCAGCCTCATCTCGGACATGGAAGCCATCAGCTAAATTGAAGCTCTTCTCACCGACTTGGGGACCGCCGACACCTAAATCAACTAGTAGTTGTTGATATGATTCGTTTGTAATTGGTTCGTTAGCCATATCTTATCCCTCACTTGTTCTATGCTAAATTCATTTTACAACAGAAGTTGCGTGCTGACAGTACAAAAAAAGAGGCTTAGGCGAACCTAAACCTCTAATGATCGGGACGACAGGATTCGAACCTGCGACCCCCTGGTCCCAAACCAGGTGCTCTACCAAGCTGAGCTACGTCCCGATATTGATTTGTTCAAAATAAAAAGCCCGTTTCCGGACGTTTCATTTTGAAATGCCGTCGGTGGGGGTCGAACCCACACTCCCTTGCGGGAACTGGATTTTGAGTCCAGCGCGTCTGCCTATTCCGCCACAACGGCAATTTATTAAACATTACGTCAGGGCGGTAGATGGGAATCGAACCCACGCATGTCGGTACCACAAACCGATGTGTTAACCACTTCACCACTACCGCCATGGCAGGGGTAGAGGGAATCGAACCCCCACCAACGGTTTTGGAGACCGTCGTTCTACCGTTAAACTATACCCCTAAAATGGAGACGTAATATTTAATTATACGGTCACAACGGGATTCGAACCCGTGATCTTTCGCGTGACAGGCGAACGTCCTAACCAACTAGACCATGCGACCAATGGACGTTACAGGGATCGAACCTGTGACCCCCTGCTTGTAAGGCAGGTGCTCTCCCAGCTGAGCTAAACGTCCATGTGCATCGCGACGTCCTATCCTCGCAGGAAGCGATCCTCCAACTACTTTCGGCGCTATTGAGCTTAACTTCTGTGTTCGGTATGGGAACAGGTGTGACCTCAATGCCATCATCACGACACGTTATTTAATTGAGAAAAT
>NZ_PVSN01000041.1 GCF_004766315.1 Weissella confusa
TCAAAAAACGCCCAATCGAAAAAAACACCCTGAAACCGTGCCAAGGTACTGGCAGTTTCAAGGTGATTTATCGTATTTTACTGATTTAGCTGTGGTTAAAAATTTAGTGCATGAATAATCCGGGTTTAACATATTCACCAACTGGATTATCCGGTGCGTCACTAAAAATGCCTGGCATTCCCTTTAAATCACCATCCATAAATGGCGGACGACGGTATTGTTGCCCATCCCAAGGATACAGTGTATTAATGTACTGAATTTGACCATAGCCTTGTAATTGGATGTGACCAGGTACCGAAATTTTATCAAATTGCGCTCGCGCAGAAACTAACTGTGGGTCATAAAACCTTTCTGTCCGTTCACGTGGTGATTCGCCAAAGTGAAAATCCCACTCACCATCCAGTGATAGCGTATCTGACTGATTGCCCGTTTTATATTCTTCTGCACTCCGGTAAACATCATGATCACTATGTGCCGACAGTTTGCCAACACGGAATATGCGTGGATCATCTAGCCATTCAAGTTTTGCTTCCATGTCGCCCTCCTCTTTTGTATGCGCTTACATAATGCTTTTAAAAAATGGCACCTCCAACACTAGTGGAAGTGCCATCGTTTTTATTTACCTGCTGCTGTCAGATGTGCGATAAAGCGCTTCAAGCCTTCACGACCGCTGGCATCATACTTATAAACACCAGCGTGTGTGAGTACTTCAGCAAACACCTGACCAACTGCTTGTTGCACAATCTCATGGACATTATCGGCCGTGACCTCATGTTCGCTAGCCAACATTTCAGCCCATGGTCGGTGTCCTTCAGCGACCTGATTGATGTCCGCCTCTCCAAGCAAGAATGCTTCGACATCACTAAGTTCATCCTTCAAACGCGCTGGCAAGATTGCCAACCCCATCACTTCGATCAAGCCGATATTTTCACGCTTGATGTGTTGGACGTCTGGGTGGGGATGGAAAATCCCTTCTGGGTATTCAGCTGATGTGCCATTGTCGCGCAAAACTAAATACATGACGGACAACCCTGGACGCTTCATTGCAATCGGCGTTACCGTATGCTGTTGTTCACCACTTTCGCTCGTCGCATGAATATCCAAACGGTCGTCTGAATAGCCTTGCCAAGCTTCACGAATGAATTCGCTAGCTGCCACAAGCTTTTCTTTATCAGTTGCAGTTAAACGAATTGTCGTCATTGGCCAACGCACCACGTCCGCATGAATATCCGGAAACGCTGGCATTGGAATTTCGCATTCTGCCGGCGCCTTCATCAGCGGAAAGACATGGCGCCCACCTTGAAAGTGCTCTTGTGAAAGAATTGATCCACCAACGATTGGCAAGTCTGCATTTGAGCCAACAAAGTACATTGGATAGCGTTCAACAATCGTCAGCAGATTTTCAAACGTTACTTTGTTGATAGCCATCGTTTCGCGTTTGAAATCAACGAAAATGGCGTGCTCATCAAAGTATGCATATGGCGAATAGTGCCAACCCCACGTTTGTCCTTGTAGTACTTCTCGAATAAAGCGATGCGTTGCGCGCGGTGCTTGTGTCATCGAACCGGCATACCCTTCATTCGTATAATCCAACGCTGTTGGCGGATAAGACGCTTTAGGCGCCGACGCAGCCGCCTTAATTTCGGCAGTCGTCTTCTCTGGCTTCGACAAATTAATCGTAATCTCTAAATCACCAAAATCAGAGGCAGATTCGTATGCGATATTCTTCTTTATATCGGCCACTTTCACATTCTCGATTGCGCGACTTAAATCATAATAATAAGTTACCGCTGCCTCACGACTTTGCGCATATAACTTTTCAAAATTGCTTTGGAGTTGATCAGGTGTTGGTGTCACAATGTTCAGTAAGCGGGCCCGCATCACGTCTAACTGCCAACGTTCGCTTGGCGTCTTATCAGAAATATCAAGCAACAGTGTCGTTAATTCACTTAGCGACCGATCAGTATTCCCTTTTTGACCATCAACAACCCCATCTAACCCAAGTTCAGCCAGGACCAAGTTGGTGCGGTAGACCGTCTCCATTTCTGAATAGGCTTGCAGTTTGACACCCCATGCCACGAAATCCAAGACCAATTGACTACTGTGTGAATCTAACATAACGACTTCCTCTACTTAATTTCATGCGTACCAGCAACAATTTCAGCAACGAAAAATGATGGTTGGTAGCCAATTTTGGTGGTGTACGCTTCACCAACAGCGGCCGTGATTTCAGGTACACGGGCTTCTTCAACTAGCGCGATGGCTGAGCCACCAAATCCAGCACCAGTCATACGAGCACCCAGCACCCCATTTTGTGCCAACGCTGCGTCGACCAGTGTATCTAGCTCGATTCCAGTCACTTCATAATCATCACGCAATGAATTGTGCGATGCGGTTAACAATTGTCCAAACGTTTCCAAATCGTGGTCCTGCAATGCTGCCTTCGCTTCAACTGTACGTTGGTTCTCAGTCACAGCATGACGAGCACGACGCATGATGACGTCATTGCCAGCCATTAATGACGCTGACGCAGCCAAGAATTGATCTGTTGTCAAATCTCCCAATGTCTGGATATCAACCGTCGCTTGTAACAAAGCCAACGCTGCTTCCGTTTCTGCACGACGCTCATTGTACTTTGAATCAACTAATTCGCGCTTCTTATTCGTCGTCATGACTAGCAAACGATAGTCACCAAACTCAGCTGGCACCATTTCGTATTCAAGGGTGTTGGTATCCAAGAAAATTGCTTGTTCATCTTCACCAAAGGCGACCGCGAATTGATCCATGATACCGGTTTTTAGACCCAAATAATCATTTTCAACGGCTTGCCCCATCTTCACAATGGTCAACTTATCAATCTCGTATCCCATCAAATCAGCTAGCATATTAATGAGCAGCATTTCCAATGAAGCTGATGATGACAAACCTGATGCTGTTGGCATGTCACCAACAATTGCCAAATCAAATCCTTTTGTGACTGGGTAACCAAACTTGGCCATTTCAGTAATCACACCGCGCAAATACTTAATCCATGTGTCGTATTGACGCAATGCGATATCATCCAATGCAATTAATTGAATCCCAGCCTCTGGGAAGTTCGCTGAATACGTGCGAATCTCTCGATCATCACGCGGTGCAATTGCGCCGTATGTTCCAACGCTAATTGCGGCTGGAAAGACGTGGCCACCATTATAGTCAGTGTGTTCACCAATCAAATTCACGCGGCCTGGTGAAAAGTACAACTTCGCTGGTTCATAACCAAAACGCTTCTCAAATGATTGTGCTAACTCATGATTTAATTCATAAACCATTTTAATTCTCCTTCAAACGTGCTTCCAATTCTGCCACAATTTCTGCGTGACGTGCTTCTGTCAACGTCACCTTACGCCAGTAAATCAACACTGACACGATAATCAAGACCATTGGGCCGTAAAACATAAACATCTTAAACATACTGAGGCCATGTGCCGTAATGTCGGATGGCTTTGCGCTACCAGTCATACCGGCGACAACCGCTGCGAACCCAACAACACCATTAGCGAATGCCCCCGCCAACTTATCCAACAATGGTCGGATGGCCAACGTCACTGATTCGTGACGCGTACCAAGCTTCCATTGACCATATTCTAGCGAGTCGGTAATGGTCATCAACACAACCAAGAACATGATTGGATATGGCATAAAGAACATTGTGACAGCCGTCAAAACCAACGCCAAATTGTTACCTGCGACCATAAACAACAAGTAACCAGCTAACATCACAACCGCTCCACTAAAGAAAATTGTGCGACGAGCCAAAAACTTCGTTAACGTTGGGAAGATGGCAACTGAAATCATCCCTTCAATTGCTGTGAAAATCCCAACCAAGTAAAACTCATTGTCAGCACCCATAACGTACTTGAAATAGTACAACAATAGTGAGTTTGTGACAACATACGCAAGTGCGAACATAATGTAAGAAACGGCTTGCCACATCAATTGATCGTTCTTTGCAACAACCTTAAAGACTTCGAGTACACCAACTTTTTCCGTATTTTGACGGACGACATTGTCCTCTTCTTTAGTGCCGGCTGCAGTTAGCAAAGCACCAAGGTAAGCGATGACCGCAATCACAACAGCAAACCAGAACCAACCAGTCTTTGTTTCAGTATGTGCCCCGGCAAAGGCCATTGAGAAGAACATAACCAATGGTACAACCACGATTTGTACACCTTGTTGACCTAGCGTTGACCCAAATCGGGCTACCGTTCCAAACTTCTCACGTGTACTACTATTCAATGACAAAGCTGGCAACATTGACCAGAAAGCAATGTCCTTAAATGAGTAAAACGCATCCAACGTAACAAACACAATCCCAAACAATACCAAGTAAAGAACTGGGTGTGATGTTGCTAAGCCCCCAAAGTCAGTAAAAATAACCACCAACAAGAACGAACTAATAAATCCTGCGATAATTAGCCATGGCTTAAACTTTCCCCATCGTGTCCGTGTGTTATCAACAATTCCCCCAATAATTGGATCAAACACAATTTCAATCAAACGAATGGCAACAATCATTGTTGTCACCCAACCAATCATTTGATTATTAAATGCTTTATCTGACGTATCAAATAATTGACCCGTCACAAAAATCATAAAATACGTACTAAGCGTTGCGTAGAACGCATCGTGTCCGAACGTACCTGCCGCATAAGACAGATACTGCTTCACATTTTTCATGCTTATATCCCCCGATATATGGTTTCATAATTAACCTACTCACTAATAATAAAGCGCTTTCATTGGCTGAAAAGGCACTTTTACAACCAAATATCATGATTAATTGAAACTGTGTGAACGAAGACACAAAAAACCAGCAGAAACTGCTGGTTCATCATCTCATGTTTGCCACTGACGATAGTTCAATGGACTAACGCTGGTTTGCTTTTTAAATACTTTGCCAAAATAGGTCGCATCTTGATATCCGCTTAGGCTAGCGACTGCTTCAACCCGTAAATGACGTTGCGAAATCAGCAACTTTTTGGCATTACTAATTCTGATTTGTGTCAAATACTCATTAGGCGTTTGCTGGACGAGACGCTTGAATACCCGATTCAAATACTGTGTCGACACCGATAAAGCTTGTGCTACCTCAGCAATCGACATATTTTCTGCAAAATGATTCTGCATATACGCAATCGCTGGTCCGACATAGTGTTGATAATCCGGCTGATGTTGATCGATGGTTTGTTTTTGTTGGCGCGTTAAGCCCAATAAAAGCCGATAAGCCGTCGTTGATACGGCCAAATCAT
The DNA here is from genome assembly GCF_004766315.1 of Weissella confusa. GTDB lineage: Bacteria > Bacillota > Bacilli > Lactobacillales > Lactobacillaceae > Weissella > Weissella confusa_A. The sequence continues at coordinate 5,292 of NZ_PVSN01000041.1, forward strand.
CCACCGGTTCAGCCGCCAATTCCTGCATCAATTGCTCATGTAAAGCTGTATATAGTTTTGCTTCTGTTGCTTCAACTAAAACAAACTCACTATTCACCATTTGCTTCAGTAAGTCATCGACTAATTGTCCCTGGAATGTTGCAAAACGCACTTGCCAAGGATGCTTGCCTAACGGTTCATACCGATGTGGCACACCCGGTGCAATCAAGATTCCCATCCCCGGTGATAATTCGTAGCGTTTATCTCGTACCCAAAAGGCTCCCATCCCTGATTGCGTCTGTAACCAATGGAAGTGTGGGAAGCCTTGGTGACGTATAATAACCCCCTGATTCCATTCAACCCCAAGATGTTCGGCCATCACCGGCAAACTCAAATCTGCAATGTTATAAAAAGTACGCATAATAACCCCCATATTTACTATAACAAACCGAATTTGAGTTGACTTAACTATTCTTGCGAATTGTCCCATAACGTAAAAAAGAAGCAGCCACATAATTGTAGCTGCTTCGATATTATCTTAAATTAGAAGTTGTACTTCGTGTCTTCGTCGTTAACCTTAACAACTTGTGACTTAAGTCCTTCTTCTTCAAGTAACTTGCGGAATGGCACAAGTTCTTGTGCGTCATAACGCTCCTTGAAGGCCTTAATTTCTTCTTCAGATGCAAGAGCTGGATCAAGCTTCAATCCTTCAACAGGAATTGGACGCTCCTTCGTAATCTTAGCATCAACCACAACAACACGGCCTTACTTGTAGTAGTCAACGGCTTCTTGCATCACCTTATCGATGTCTGCAATGCTGTTAACCGTCAAACCAACGGCACCTTGTGCTTCAGCAATCTTGGCGTAGTCAACATCACCGAAGTCAACGATTTCATCGTTACGGTAAGTGTTCGTATCCTCATACTTATCCTTGATGAATCCGTATTGCGTGTTCGTCATAACAACGTTAATAACAGGCATGTTGTAACGAACTGCCGTCACGATATCTGAATCAGTCATCGCAAAGGCACCGTCACCGGTGATGTTAAATACTTGACGATCTGGGAAGACGTTCTTAGCACCAATTCCACCGGGGATGGCAATACCCATCGTTGCGAACAATGGTGACGTGCGCCACGTGTTCTTTGGTGTCATGTGCAAGTGACGAATTGACATTTGCGTCGTGTCACCAACATCAATTGAGAAGATTGCATCTTCATCAGCATACTTGTTGATGGCGTTGTAGACTTGGTAAGCCTCCAAAGGACCTTCCGTCTTTGTCTCAATCTTGTGCATGTAGTCACGCCAGTTTTGAGCATCCTTCAACGCAGCGTTCCACCATGCTGACTCAGCAACTGGCTCAACCTTCTCCAACAATGCTTCAACTGCCAAACCTGCATCAGCCAACATCGCAACGTCAGCCTTGTGACGACGTCCTAGACGAGCTGGGTTGCTATCGATTTGGATAAAGTGCTTAACACCAGCCATAAAGTTCTCAACTTGTGAGAATGGGTAGTTGTTACCAATGAACAAAACAGTATCTGCTTCGAAGATGACATCGTTACCTGACTTCCAAGCGACACGTCCAGCAGAACCCATCAAACCTTCAAAGTCGTAATCGAAGGCTTCGTAGCTCTTGGCAGTCGTCAAAACAGGTGCCTTCAACTTACGTGACAATTCTTGGACTAGCTCACCGTGACCGATTGTTCCGAAACCAGCGTAGATTACTGGACGCTTAGCATTCTTCAAAATTTCAACAGCGGCATCAACGTCAGCTGCCTTAGGTGCAACTGGGTCGTATTCCTTGTAAACGTCACCAGAAGAGTAAATTGGGTTAGCGTAGTTCATTTCAGCGTCAATTTCAGCAAATCCGAAATCAGCAGGCACTTCAAGAACAGCAACACCCTTCTTTGAAATGGCGTTGCGGATGGCATCGTCAATCATGTATGGCAATTGCTCAGGAACGGCAACACGCTTGTTGTAAACAGCGATGTTGTTGTACATTGGGTTTTGGTTCAACTCTTGGAATGAATCCATTCCCAATTCACGAGATGGCTTTGAACCCAAAATTGCCAAAACTGGCGTTGCGTCCATGGCAGCATCGTACAAACCGTTAATCAAGTGAGTCGCACCAGGTCCACCAGATCCGACAGCAACGGCCATCTTACCACTGAACTTGTATTGCATAGCAGCTGCCATACTTCCAACTTCTTCGTGCTTAACTTGAATGAACTTGATGTTGTTCTCAGGATTACTCATCGCGTTCATCAATCCACTCAAAGTTCCAGAAGGAATACCGTACATTGTGTCGATACCCCAACCTCCCATAACCTTCAATGCAGCCAAACCGGCTGTAATCTTCTTATCTGACATGAGATAAGCCTCCTGTTTAAAAAAAACAATTATTCTCCGTCACCCTAGCCAAAACGACCAGGCTGATGAAGATGATTACTTAAATAATTACTTACGTTTAGTATGACGCTTTCGAACACTTAAAACAAATAAAAAGGTTTATTTTTCAGTATTTAATTGTAAGCGCCTTCCAACACAAATATATTAACGCTTTTCGGGACTGAGAGGACAAAAAAAGAGCATCTACTCGAAAGTAGATGCTCTCTTTAAGACTTAAGGTAAAATGCAGATTACCAAGAAGCCTTCTTAACACCAGGGATCAAGCCCTTGTGTGCCAATTGACGGAAATTCAAACGTGACATTCCGAACTCGCGCATGTAAGCGTGAGGACGTCCATCAATCTTATCACGGTTGTGCATACGTACAGGTGATGCGTTGCGAGGCAACTTTGACAACCCTACGTAGTCACCAGCAGCCTTCAAGGCAGCACGCTTTGCAGCGTACTTCTCTACGGTTGCTTCAATCTTCTTAGCCTTAGCGATCTTTGACTTCTTAGCCATGATTACTTAACCTCCTTGAACACAGTGACACGACGCAACTTTGGAGAATACTTCTTCAACTCCAAACGGTCTGGCGTGTTACGACGGTTCTTAGAAGTCAAGTAGATACGCTCACCAGTTTCGGCGGCTTCCAACAAAATGTTAATGCGCATTAACATAACTCCTTGAATTTAATTTGTGAGGTGCCCCTCACCACTAATTTGAACGACAGGATTAGCTGCATTGGGCTAATCCCCAAGCTTGCGCCGTTACAATATAGCTAGTAAATTACAAATAATTATATTACACAGTTTATTGAGAAAATTCAAGTGTTTTCCCTAAAAAGTGACAAGTAATTTTACTTGACGCTTCTAAACCCCGATTTATCAACAAAAATTCGTTATAATTCGCGATGAATATTCTGGAAGTTTTGCTCAATTTGATTCAACTCGTTTGCATAACCAATCAGGTTATCGGCGAACTCTTCAGCGCGTTCCGAATCTGTTTTGTAACGCAACTTGTGTTCAAGACTCGCCCACATATCCATCCCAATCGTACGCACTTGAATCTCGACCGGCATATGTTTAACACCTGTCGACATAAAGACAGGGATTTCCACGACCAAATGCAAACTACGATAACCACTTGGCTTAGGATCTTTTACGTAGTCTTTGCGTTTAAGTAGCTTAACATCATCCTGGGCAACCAACAACCGCTCAACGGTGTAAATGTCATCAATATAATTTGTAATGACGCGAATGCCTGCAATATCGAAAATTTCATTTGGAATAACATTTATGTCCAGTGGTAGCCCTTTTCGTTGTAGCTTTCCCATCAAGCTTTGCGGATCCTTCATACGACCTTCAAGATGATGAATTGGGTTGTGGTTGTAATTCAACTGGAACTCAGCATCTAGATTTTCCAATTTTGTTGCAATTTCTTGTTGGGCAGATTCATAAGTCTGGTACATCCGCGCAAGTTGCGCCAGTTCTTCTGCTTCAATGCCAAGGTTAATTTCTGATGTATTAAATATATCGCGTATTTTTTTCACATTCATAAATGAACGTCGCTGGTTAATCATGGCTTCACTCCGTTTCCTGTATTTTCTATACAGTATATTAAATCACCATATCCTTATACCAGCCTGTAGTCTTAACCACCGAAAAATATTTAATCAGATAGCAAAAAAGCACCCCGTAAACACGAGATGCTTGATTAAAATCATTGATTAGTCGGTTGCCTTTGTTTCGTCACGAATTTCTGGCGTATCATCGATAACACCAGTGTCACCACGCAACACGACTCCACCGAACTTCTTAACGTCCAAAACCATGTTTGGCACCATGTAGTCCTTTGAGTAACCCTTAATTGGCAATGGGCCGATGTTTGAATCGATTGTCTCATCAAACCATGGCTTCAAAGGTTGATCACCGCGAATAACGGCGAACACGAATGAAACTTGCATGGCAACTTCACCGTGGTGTGAGTAAGGTGAAACCCCGTCTTCATACATCATAATCAAACGACGACCTGGCTCAGCCTTCAAAATTGGGTTAATCTTTTCCATTGCAGCGTCAGTAATTGTCAAATACATTTTTCCATCCTCCTTCAGAGTTAGTCTGAATTTATTCATTTCATATCTCTTTCAACACTTATAGTGTAGCACTGTGTTAAACGGATGGTAGAAAAAAGGGTCATTCAGCCAAGCGCATGAAATACCAACTGATGTAGCCCATGGCGACTGCCAAGACGTCAATCGCTAATACATCAAAGAATCCGGACAATTGCCAGCCAATTAGTGTCACTGCAAACTCCAAAAAGTTAAATAGCACATACAAAATTGCAAACAGCTTTAACCCATTGGCCAACGTCATCATATCATGCGTTTGTGCAGCGCTTCCCACGCGCCAGATTGTCCAGCCAAGCAGGATGATCAACAGGCCGAACACGATATTGCGGGCTGATACAGCCGGACGTAACACAGCCTCCACAATGCTGTTCAATGGCCAAATAAAGTTTAGTAAGACACCAACCAGCCAAATCAGAATCAATTGTTGCACCGTTTTCACCAAATCTGTGTAGTCCTTATAGCGTGAATAACGCCAAAGCGCTGCTAGACTCACCGCAATCAGCAAACCAGCAATCAGTTGTAGCCCCTTAAACGCCGACGCATACTGTGAATCTGGCGCCGTCAGAATGGCTAATGGATAGGCTACCATACGATACGCTGGCCAAATAATCGTCGCAATAACGCTCTGCAAGATGTACAGCAACATCCCCACCATGCCAACGCCTAAAATGTATTTACTTTGCCACCATTGTCGCATGTCTTCACCTCATCAATTTTCAGTACTTCCATTTTACGCAAAAACGCAGTCAACAACTAGTGGTTGACTGCGTTTTATGTCATTTCATTAACTTTTCGATTTGTGTCTGCACATGATACCAGTCACGGTATCGCACGATATCGTTAAACAAGACCGCGCGCATCAGCAACCTGATGGCAAGTAGCAGTATCGCCAGCACAAGTGCGCCTAACGCAATGCCGCTATACGGCCACATTTCCCCATAAAATAGCCCAGCTGTTAGAAAAAACAGCACCACATTCACTGCAATTAAAGCTTTTTCATGGATGTTATATGTCGTTTTAAGCTCATTTTCAACGTCATCAGGCTGCAAACCAGTCGTCCACCAATTTCGAAATAGGCGTTCACGTCTCTTGAAAATCATGTTCTTCCCTCTGTTCCCCAAAGTATGTTATATCGCTTACTTTAGGTACATTCTAGCCGAAGATTATGATTTTTATGTGAACTCTCCCTATCCCGGTTCAACTTCGATCAACAAGTCGCCACCCGCAACCGCTTCACCAGCTGCAACGTGTACAAACTTAACTGTCCCATCAAATGGCGCTTGCACAGTCGTCTCCATCTTCATAGCTTCCGTCACAATCATGACATCGCCTTGCTTCACTGCTTGACCATTCTCCACGTGAACTGACAACACATTACCAGCCATTGTTGCGCCAATCTCATTTGGATTCGTTGGCTCTGCCTTACGACGGGCAACCGTAGTAACTTGGACAGATTCGTCTAGCACGCCAATCTCAATTGGCGTTCCGTTCACGTCAAAGTACAACGTACGCATACCCTCTGGATCAACTTCACCAATTTCTTGCAGTTGGAAAATGACAACCTTTCCAGGTCCCATTTCGATATCCACACGCTCACCAACACGCATCCCTTGGAAGAACGTTGGTGTATCCAAGAATGTCATTGGGCCAAACTTTTCTTGGTTAGCCACATAGTCCTTAAACACTTGTGGGTACAAGATGTACGAAATAATCTCTTCTGGCGTTGCCTTACGCTTCAAAATCGCTTCGATTTCAGCCGTCATCGCCTCAAAATCAGCTGCTGGCGTCAATGAACCAGGACGTACCGTCAATGGCTTGCGACCCTTCAACACGACCTGTTGTAGGTCTTCTGGGAAGCCACCAACTGGTTGTCCAAGATCACCCGCAAAGAAATCGACCACTGATTGTGGGAAGTCCAACGTTTGACCTTCCGCCAACACCTTTTCTGGCGTCAAATCATTTTGGACCATAAACAACGCCATGTCCCCAACAACCTTTGATGATGGCGTCACCTTGATGATGTCACCAAACATTTGGTTAACGGTTGCGTACATCGCCTTCACGTCATCCCAAAGGTCCCCCAAACGCAATGCTTGCGCTTGTTGTTGCAAGTTAGAATATTGTCCACCCGGCATTTCGACTTCGAAAATATCCGTTTGCGCACCAACCATCTTGCTCATAAACTGACCGTAGTATGGTCGAACTTGTGCCCAATAGCTGTTAATGTGCTCAACGGCTGGCATGTTCAACTCTGGTTGACGGGCATTACCACTCAACGCGTAATAGGTCGCCCCCATTGATGGTTGTGATGTCGTACCTGACAAGGCTGACATTGCCACGTCGATAACATCAACCCCCGCATCAACCGCACGTGCATACGTGTACACACCGTTTCCAGTTGTATCGTGCGTGTGAAGATGAATTGGCACATCAACCGCATCCTTCAGCGCGCTAACCAACTCATAAGCAGCTTCAGGCTTCAGCAAGCCCGCCATGTCCTTAATCGCAATCATGTGCGCACCAGCACTCTGCAACTCCTTGGCGAAGTTTACATAGTAATCACGTGTGTACTTCTTACGTGTTGGGTCCAAAATATCACCCGTGTAAGCCATCGCAACTTCGGCAATCTTGTTGTTGTCGCGCACATATTGGATTGACTTCTCCATTTGTGGCAACCAATTCAAACTATCGAAGATACGGAACACGTCCATGCCGTTCGTCGCTGCTAAGCGAATAAACTCTTCAAGTACGTTATCTGGGTAATTTTGATAACCAACGGCATTTGAACCACGGAACAGCATCTGCATCAATGTACGTGGTATCTTCTCACGTAACGCGCGAAGACGCTCCCATGGATCTTCACCCAAGAAACGGTAGGCCGTATCAAATGTGGCACCACCCCACATCTCGTTTGAGAAGAGGTTCGGCATCGCCAATTGCGTTTCATCCGCAATTGCCAACATATCCTTCGTACGCATACGTGTGGCGAACAATGATTGGTGTGCGTCACGCATCGTCGTGTCCGTCAACAAAACCTTATCTTGGTTCTTCACCCATTGCGCCACCGCATCTGGTCCTTGGGCGTCCAAGATATCCTTGGCCGTTACCAAATCAGAAGGCAACACCAAATCAGTGTTGGCTTGATAATGCAATGGCTCATAGAGCTTTTGGTAATCGTGATCAATGCCCGGGAAGCCGTTAACTGTCGTTTCACTGACATAACGCAACAACTTACGGTCCGGTTCCTTTTCCGGCGCAATTTCAAACAATTCTGGGTGCTTGTCCACAAACGTTGTTGGCGCATCGGCTGCACGGAACGTTGGGTGTGCGTAAACATTCTTCAAGAATGGAATGTTTGTCTTAACCCCACGAATGGCAAACTCGTTCAACGCACGTTGCATCTTATCAACTGCTTCAGTGAAGTCAGTTCCGTGTGCCACAACCTTAACCAACAACGAGTCAAAGAACGGCGTCACAGTAGCCCCGGCATACACATTACCGGCATCTAGACGAATCCCCGTTCCACCTGGTGATCGGTACCAATCAATCTTACCGGTATCAGGCATGAAGTTATTGGCCGGGTCTTCCGTTGTAATACGTGATTGAATCGCCACACCAACCGCCAATAGCTTGTCCTGGGCTGGAATGTTTAATGGTGCTTCATGCAAGCCGTAACCTTGGGCAATCAACAATTGTGACTTTACAATATCCACGCCAGTAATTTCTTCAGTTACCGTGTGCTCAACTTGTACACGTGGGTTAACTTCGATGAAGTAAAAATCGTCCCCGTCAACCAAAAACTCAACAGTTCCAGCACTTTGATAATCGACACTTTGCATCAACTTAACAGCTGCATCTTGAATGCGACGACGCATGGCAACAGATACAGAAACTGCTGGTGCAAACTCAATAATCTTTTGGTGACGTCGTTGAATTGATGAGTCACGCTCAAACAAGTGCATCACTTCGCCTTGTTCATCCGCCAAAATTTGAATTTCAACGTGCTTAGGGTCTTGTAGATACTTTTCAAGATAAATTTCAGCCTTACCAAAACTTTGTTGTGCTTCAGAAGCTGCACGTTCAAAGGCTTCACGTAATTCATCATCGTGTTCAACAACACGCATACCACGACCACCACCACCAGCAGCCGACTTAACAAACAACGGGTAACCGTGTTCAGCACCGAAAGCCAATGCCTCTTCAATTGATTCGACCGGGTGATCAGTTCCCGGCACTGTTGGCACACCCGCCTTAATTGCGGCTTGCTTAGCCGTAATCTTGTCACCAAACATCTTCAAGTGTTCAACACGTGGCCCAACAAACTTAATGCCGGCTGCTTCAACCGCAGCTGCGAACTCGTCATTTTCTGACAAGAACCCATAACCTGGGTGAATGGCATCGGCGCCAGTTTCCTTAGCAATACGAATAATATCGTCAATATCCAAATAAGCGGCAATCGGTGCCTTACCTTCACCAACTAGATAAGATTCATCCGCCTTAAAACGGTGCACAGCAAACTCATCTTCCTTGGCAAAAATAGCTACCGTCTTAATCCCTAATTCTTTACCAGCTCGAATTAAACGAATGGCAATTTCCCCACGGTTAGCAATCAACAATTTCTTCATGAAGTGTCCCCTTATATCGTTTTGGCCGTTCTCTGACGACCGCTTAAAACGTCCCATACGCGCAGATTCATCTAATTTTCATCTACATCAGAACTTTCTAACCATTATACCAAATAAAATACGCCATAACGAGTACGTTATGGCGTAAATACTTATTTAATCTTCGTAGTTTTTATCTCTTCGAATTGTCCTTCGAAGACATCACGGCGTGCACCGTTCATGCTTTGATCAGAAAATGGCATTTGTTGCTCAACGTGGGCCACCGCACGCTTGATGCGGTGCTTGCCGTAGAACCAGAGGCCAATGACTGCGATGATAATCAACGTAAACATCTTAGACTCCCCCTTTTCGGTTTCAATGACATTAGTTTAGCAGGCGAACCTTAACGATTACTTACCTGCTTGCGCCTTCAAACGTTCAACATCACGAGCAATTTCAAGCTCTTCATTCGTTGGCACCAACAAAACCTTAGCTGTTGAGTCGTCAGTTGAAATAACACGTTCAACACCACGGACATTGTTCGCTTCCTTGTCCAACTTAATGCCCAAGAAGTCCAAACGATCGATGATATCTTCACGAACGTTTGCGGCGTTCTCACCAATACCAGCTGTGAAGACGATGGCATCAACGCCACCCATTTCAAACGTGTATTGACCCAAGTAACGGATGACACGGTTCAAGAACATGTCCAATGCCAACTTAGCGTGTTCGTTGGTATCAGCCACTTCTTCCAAGTCACGCATGTCAGATGACAACGTTGAGACCCCAAGCAAGCCTGACTTGTTGTTCAAAATCTTCAACATTTCACCGTTTGACAAGCCTTCACGCTCTTGAATGTAGTAAATCAATGATGGATCCACATCCCCCGCACGTGTTGCCATCATCAAACCAGCCAATGGTGTGAAGCCCATTGAGGTGTCGAATGACTTACCATCCTTGATAGCAGTGATTGAGGCACCAGCCCCCAAGTGAAGTGTGATAATCTTCAACTCTTCAAGTGGCTTACCCAAAATATCCGCCGTACGTTCAGCAACGTAGCGGTGTGACGTTCCGTGGGCGCCATACTTGCGGGCACCGTACTTCGTGTAGTACTCGTATGGTAGTGGGTACAAGTAATTCTCACGTGGCAACGTTTGGTGGAAAGCCGTGTCGAAGACTGCTACTGAAATAGCATCTGGCAACAACTCTTGGAATACTTCAATTCCAGTTGCATTGGCTGGATTGTGCAAAGGTGCATAGTCAGCCAAACGGTGAATCTTGTGCAACACTTCTTCATCCACAATAACCGACTTGTTGAACCATTCACCACCAGCCACAACACGGTGCCCAACACCAGTGATTTCACTCTTGTCAGCCACGTGTTGTGCGCGGAATTGCTCAAGCATCTCTTCAATTGCTTCCTTGTGGTCAGCGATGTCTCGGACGATTTCAGTCTTTTCCCCGTTAAACTTCATCGTGAATACACTTTCAGGCAAACCAATACGCTCGATTTGTCCCTTGGCAATCACTGTTTCAGCCGGCATTTCCAATAGTTGGAACTTCAATGATGAAGATCCGGCGTTAATTGCTAATGTCTTAGCCATAATTCATGCTCCCTAATACGCTGAAATAAATCCAGTTAATAGGATTAGTGTAACATGTAAGCGTTACCATTGCCATGCTTTTAGTAACAAAAAAGGATGGATAAGTTAAATCCTCCATCCTTCTATCAAGTATTGCTAATAAATCCGTATACTGAAACACTCTCTAACGTATTTTCTTAACTTGCTGCTCTGTGACATAGCGCAAAGTGTACTTTTCCCCTCGCAATGTCCCCTCACTGATACCTATATCCGTTGATATTTCAGCATACGATTGACCCTTTGATTTCATGTCCGCAAATCTTATATATCTTTTCTCATACAACTCACGGGCTTTATTCTGGGTGTCATGAGTATATGACAAACGCTTAAAACCAGTCGTTTTACCATGCCCCCCTTTTTTCGATAGTGACACCAAACCCGTCCGTCTGACTCACAAACGGATAGTGAATTTTTCCGACATCAGTCGCCTTTTCAATTTTATCCATCATTTCCCCTCAACACTTCAAGCTCGCACTATCTACGGTCATCCAAAAACAAGTCACACAAAAACATAAGTGTCAATAGTATAAATACAAACCCTACATTAGTTTTTCCGCCACAAAATGCACCAAACCCAATGATAAAATTTGCAGTTGCCAAAATTTCATCGACTATTTTCAACATCCCCACAACCCCTTTTCGCATGGATGATTATCTTTCAACTAAAATTCTACAGCCGCCTCTAAAAACTAACTGAAACGTTCACATGATGAGACAAAAAACTCCAAAGCAGGAAACCCGCTTTGGAGTATAGTAACTAATTATTGATAATTTATTGTTGCGACTGCCAGCCTTCTTTATCTAGCTATCTTGTCTGACAATGAAACAATGGAATTCCTATCTGAGTCAAGATTATAGTACAGCAAAGTTCTGGTTAGAATGGCTTCATACCAATCTTTTTGAGAAGAAAACAAAATCGAATCAATCGTGTAGAAGAACCTTGAAGGTTGGTCACTGTCATCGCCATAAATATATTGCGTTCGTGCCCAGCCACCGTCTACGAGTTGGCGTTCAACCATTAAAACTCGATTTAACTCATCAAAACTGAACTTCTTTAATACAGTGCCTTGACTACCGAGGGTAGCAAACTCTTTTGTCTTGCCATCTTGTCCAAATAATGAATAACTATTGTACGTTTGTTTCCACCAATCCCCATCAAAAGTCGCCAACTTCCGATCTAAGTGCCAAACGTCAAGTCCATTTTCCCCAAAGGCAAGCACAGCATCCGAACTAATATTTAAATCGCCCATCGTCGTTGGTAACAATTTAGGCTGCGCCACCTTAAAAGCGACATAAGCATCTGGAATTTGTTCCGCATCACTGGGTACATCCGAAAGAAGTACAGCCCGACTATCTACTGCACCGTGCTTAAACTCTTGCCACTTTGCCCGTGTCTTAACCGATGCGTCGTCCAATACCACTAACTGCATTATGCTTTCTCCAAACTAGCGATAATTTCACGCCATTTATTTTCAACTTGCTGCCTGTGAAAGTTCTGAGCTGTCTCCACTTCTCTGTTTGCCATCCGCTTCATTCTATCTTTATCGGACATAACATCTATAATTCCCGCTGCCAGCTCTGCGACCGACGCACTTGAGGTAACGATGCCATTCACGTCGTGTTTAATAACATCAGTTGGCCCGTACTTTACCGGATATGAGATTGGCACGACACCTTGATTCATAGCTTCAACCACGGTTCGAGCAAACCCCTCATGTTTTGAAGTCATTAGGGTTAACTCAGATATAGCATATTTTGCATCAACGTAAACCGTTGGATCGTCAATAAAAATATATGTTGTCGCGTTGTTTTCTTTTATCAACTCTCTAAGTCGCCTTGCATACGCATCATCAACGATATCGCCTATCAAATGAAGGTCAAGGATGGGAAACTTTTCTTTAGCGAGTACAGTTGCTTTGATCATATCTTCAAATCTTTTTACAGGATCGATTCTTGAGACAACTGTAATCCTACCGGCAATTTTTTTAGTGTCCTCCATTGGTAAACGTTCGTTCAATACAATTGGTGGCACAACCGAAATTTGAAGTTCGGGCCTTATCTGCTGAATATCATGTTTTTGCTGTTCAGTCGAGACTATTATGTGTGAAATGCCAGTTCCTAATACAGAATAACGATATCCTGGCCTTACAAAATTCCCGAGATAATGGTCTGAATGGATAACCGACACAATTTTCCCGTCAAAGCCTGCAGCCACACCTTCCACATCACGATCAGAAACCAAATCTGAAAAGATGATGTTCGATGCTGTATCTAGCGTTGACATATAATATCGAATTAAATCAAATTCACCAGACAAATATACGTATCCAGCTGGCGTCAACAATGTCACATGCGACATTTCCTGATCATCATCAAATAGTAATGTTAGCATTTCAGTCTTTTCTGGCGAAAAAAAGCTTCTCTTAAATAAACGTGTCCTGTGTGCGTCCCCTGAATAATAATCAGTCCCGGATTATTCATGCACTAAATTTTTAACCACAGCTAAATCAGTAAAATACGATAAATCACCTTGAAACTGCCAGTACCTTGGCACGGTTTCAGGGTGTTTTTTTCGATTGGGCGTTTTTTGAGAA
>NZ_PVSN01000004.1 GCF_004766315.1 Weissella confusa
TTCTCAAAAAACGCCCAATCGAAAAAAACACCCTGAAACCGTGCCAAGGTACTGGCAGTTTCAAGGTGATTTATCGTATTTTACTGATTTAGCTGTGGTTAAAAATTTAGTGCATGAATAATCCGGGGTTAATATGTAATTAATCAGCTGGATGATATTGATTTAATGGTCAATGTCATCCGGCTTTTTTGTGCATCTATCTAAAAAATGACGGCTCGTTAAAAAACGAAACTTGTGAAAGCGTTTTCACTCGAGTAGCGTAATACATGTTGATAGAAAGTTTTTGATTAGGGGGAATTATTGATATGTCGATATTGATTGCGTTGGTACCAGCATTAGCCTGGGGGTCAGTAGGAATTGTGACCACCAAGGCCGGTGGAACAGCTGCTCAAGGCATCATGGGAATGACGATTGGAGCCATCTTGCTCGGCTTCGGTACATTGGCATTTTTCGTTATTCCGAATGCCGGCATGGATTATGCATTTAATTCACGCATTTGGTTGGTAGGATTTATCTCAGGATTGATCTGGGCAGTTGGTCAGGTTGGTCAACTGATTGGCTTTAAGAAGTTAGGGGTGTCGATTGGAAATCCGTTGTCGACATCTGGTCAAATCGTTGGAAATGCCTTGATGGCAGCTGCGGTGCTGGGTGAATGGCACACAGGCCGCATGTGGTTCTTTGGCTTGCTATCAATCGCGTTAGTAACCGGTGGGGCGCTTTTGACGACGGTCCGCGATAAAAATGCGCCGGTTGAAACCAATCCGGAACGTGATTTCAAAGGTGGTGTGACGGCAGTCATCGTCTCTACACTGGCCTTTATGATGTATTTCGTTTTGCCGAATTTGTTGAATAAGTGGGGCTACATTTCAGATGCCATCCATAACCAAAATAACGGGTTGGATTACATGACAGCCATTGTTGCACCATAGTCAATTGGACAAATTCTGGGTGCATGGCTGATTGTGGCCTTCTACTTTAAGGAGACACGTAACATCTTCAAAATTGGCACAGCGCGTCAAATTATCACGGGGTTAGTTTGGGCGCTCGGAAATGTCTTTATGTTCATCTCAACGGGAAATCCAGAAGTGGGGCAAGCAACAGCGACAACCCTTTCTCAGACAGGAATTATTGTTGGGACGTTTGGGGCCATTTTCATTCTTGGTGAACGTAAAACGACCCGCCAGATGGGATATATTTTCTTGGGAACGGTATTAGTAATCGTGGGGGCAATTTTGATTTCGAAGTTGTCAGTATTGTAAGTGTTTTAAATTGGGGGAATTAAAATTATGGCACTTTTGGGAGCTATTGAAGCAGGTGGTACAAAGTTTGTCGTTGCGGTGGCGGATGTTGAAAATCCAGATGTTGTGGTCGCGCGTGAAAGTTTTCCGACGTTGGACGGTGCGGGGACTATTGCTCAGGTGATCGATTTCTTTGATCGTTATGATGACATCGCAGCCATCGGAATTGCAGCATTTGGACCGATTGATATTAATCCGGATAGTCGCACATATGGGTATGTCTTAGATACACCGAAGCGTGGTTGGTCAGGATATGATTTCTTGGGTGCGATGCAGGCATGGCGCGACATCCCGTACTACTGGACGACTGATGTGAATGGTGCCGGCTGGGCTGAGTATGTATCAGGGGCGGCAAAAGACGTGGAAAATGTTGTGTATCTAACGGTCGGGACGGGTGTCGGTGCAGGGATTATTCAGCACGGACAGCTACTGAGTGGTAATTCACACCCTGAAGCTGGGCACATTATGATGCGTAAGCACCCGCAAGACAGTTACGTCGGTCACTGCCCATTTCATGGCGATAACTGCTTGGAAGGGTTGGCAGCCGGTCCGGCCATCGAAGACCGTTGGCAAGAATCAGCAAAGTCATTGCCAGATGATCACTTAGCGTGGGAAATCGAAGCGTACTACTTGGCGCAAGCAGCTGTGACTTACACCGTTATTTTGCGTCCGGATCGCATTGTATTTGGTGGGGGGTGCCACACCGTGAAGTGTTGTTGCCAATGGTGCGCAAGTCATTTGCGGAACAATTGGCGGATTACCTACCAGTTGATGATTTGGATAAGTATTTGGTGACGGTCGGAAACGGCGACAACGCCGGTATTCTAGGTTGCTTCTATTTAGCAAAGCAATTGGTTGAAGCTTAATTAATGAAAAACGCAGTGATTCGCACATTGAATCACTGCGTTTTTTGCGCCCACCACAAATTAGATAACGGAATACGGGTGTCACCGATAATGATGTCTGAGTCGGTATAGCCAGTGACTAACCCGGTGATGATGGGTGGCACCGCACCATCTGTATCTGAATAATTTTCTTGCACGGCCACTTCTTCATGTCGGCCAAAAGCGTCGAATAAAATCGCTGTCATATCGGTTAAGGTCATTTCTGGCATGCGTTTACGATTTTGGCGGGCTAATTCTAAGGCTTCCTTATTTTTAACGTCTTCGGTGTGGTCAGAAAGGTAGTAGCCTTGCCATTTCACCATGCCACGATCTTGATAATCGTGGCTGAAAAAGTAGGCCGCCCGTTCGAACATATCCTGTTCATCATCCATAAGCGTTTCCTCCGTTGTGACCACCAACTAGACCGATACGGTTAAGCATCGTACCGCCGGCAACGCTAGAGCTTTTGAAGACAGCGCCAACGCCAAATTTTTTGCGAATATCATCGATGACGGTATCGATGGTTCGTTGGCGCGTATTAATCACGACCGGGGTAAATAGGTCAATTTGTTCAACGCCTTCAGGTGCTAAACGGCCGGCACTGACGTAAACGTTGCGCACGACTTGTCCCTCGTAATGTTGCCTAAAAATATCGCGGAGTGCATTGGTAATTGGCAAACTGAGATTGGTGGCATCGATCGTTATCTGGCCACCGAAACCGTGTGTTTGGTTTGTTTCGCGATATCCAAAGCCGATGCCAAGGCTAATTTGACTGGCAACCACGTGCTTGGCACGCAAACGACTCGCGACTTGCTCACCAATTTCACGAATCACGACTTCAATTTCGGTCGGATTGTCGTAGTCGCGCGGCAGAACTTGCCCGTTACTAAACGAACTCTCTTTTGGCCGATATTTTTGTTTAATCAAACTACGGTCAATGCCCCAAGCCAGTGCGTAAAGTTCGACGCCTTTAACGCCGAATTTTTCTTTAAGCCGGTAGGGGTTTGCTGCAGCCAAATCACGCATTGAAAAAATACCTAAGCGTCGTAATTTTTTTGCGGTACGTGACCCGATGCTCCAAACGTCATCAAGCTTTTCGATGGGCCATAAAACGTCGGGGATGGTGTCATAATGCCATTCACCAATTAAATCATCAGCATGCTTAGCGGTTAAATCGAGCGCCATCTTAGCCATGGCAGGGTTGTCACCAATGCCGACTGTTAGGTAGATGCCAGTTGCGTCACGGACTTCTTGTTGAATGATCCGCGCAACTTCGTAGTTTGTCAGGGTGCGATGATATTTGGACTCTAAGTAACGCCAGCTATCAGTCAAATCGAGTAATGATTCGTCGATTGAATAGATGTGCAAATCCTCGTCGGCGACAAACTTCCGATAAATGTCATTAATTTGTTTGTTTTTTTGAATATAGTAATTCATACGGGGTTGGACGATTGCCAATCGTGGATCGCGTGGTACGTCACGTTGACGCATAACGTTGGATACCCCAAGGACCTTTTTAGCTTGGGGTGAGGCAGCTAAGACAAGGCCGCCGTTTGTGTTTTCTTGTTGACTCATTACGACCAGGAGTGATTTGAGGGGGTTGAGTCCCAAATCGACACTTTCAACGCTCGCATAAAAGCTTTTTGAGTCGATAACCATTACGTGCCTGGCGGTTTCTTTTTGGTAGACATCGACCATCAGAATGACCTCTATTTGTGTATATTAGGTTTATCCTAACGTTAGGATAAACCTAATATACACCCTTTAGAAAATCTTTGCAAATACGAAAACGCCTGGTATGACGGTGTTTTTAACAAAAAAATAGCACCAACCCGCATGGTTATGCGAGTTGGTGCTATTACTTTTAATGTCTAATGATTAACCAAAGATGTGGTGGGCGATGTTTTCAGCATCACGCAAGTTCTTGTCGTTAACACCTGAACGAGGTGCAAACGTCGTGAACCATGACCAACCTTCAGTAGGGACACCCCATACGTACAAGCCGTCGACTTCGTTATCGTTTTCATCGATAACAACCAACGTTTCCTTGTTCATACGAGTACCACCGACAACATAAGTTGAGCCATCAGCCTTTGTGTATTCTGCAGCGCTCAAAACGCCACGATCACGCAAGTTAGCAACCAATGGGTTAACTGAGTTTGCCAATGAAACAGAGAACAAACGGGCCTCAACTAGGTTATTAACCGCCCATGAGTTACCACGGTTGTCTGTTGCTAGGTAGTGATCGTCTTGGACAGAAACGGCCAAGCCAGGTCCAGCAATCGTCAAAACGCCAGCTTCAATCAAAGCACGCATTTGCTCAACACGTAGGACAGGAGGTCCAACGGAAATCAATGAGTTGAATGGGTTGAACTTTGAAAGGAACTTGGCATACTCGTCAGCTGACAAGTAACCAGCGTCCAAGTAGTGACGGATGATACCACGAACGTCACGCAACATGTCGAAGGCACCTGCATATGGCGCATCGTTGTTACCTTGGTAAGCGTCGTTAATGTCCCAAGTTAGGTAGTTCATCATGAAGTCGCTGTATTCAACTTCAGCAGGTACATCATTAACTGGGTTCAAAATACGCTCCCAATCCATGATGTACTCTTCAGCGACACCAAACTTACGAGCAGTTTCGTTCAAATCGTCACTCTCGGCCAAAGCGTTCATAAACGTTTCAGCGTTAAATGGCCATGTTACACCCAAGTCGTTAATCGTGTTTTGGTAGTGCTTGTACTCCAATTCCTTACGCAACAACGTGAAGAATTCATCGTAAGACACTTGACCATTTGACTTTGCAGCCAAGGCGTCCAAGTTTTCGCTCGTAAAGAACTTTGGTTGGTAACCTTCAGCTTCGACCTTTTGGTTAACACCACGGGCGTGCATAGGCAATCCCTTGCGAGAACCGGCGATCATGTGTGGCTCCTTACCTGATGGCAAGTAGTACAAGACCCCGTTGTTGTCACGAGAGAAGCGTCCGCCACGGCTGATTGTCAACTTAGCGATGTAGTCAAAGAAACTCAATCCCAAACCACGCAAAACAACCTTTTCGCGTGCTGGCACAGCATCCAAGTCGGCCTCTGATGGGTGCGTTGGTGCAACGTACAACAAGTCAGCATTTTCATCTGCTGCGGCAGCGAAAACCTTTTGCTCGTCGTCCAAGTCGTTATCAACGTGACCCAAAGCCATAACGACGTGATCAGCCTTAACTGATGAATTGTCGTCCAAAGTTACCGTGTACTCATCGCCA
The DNA here is from genome assembly GCF_004766315.1 of Weissella confusa. Taxonomy (GTDB): domain Bacteria; phylum Bacillota; class Bacilli; order Lactobacillales; family Lactobacillaceae; genus Weissella; species Weissella confusa_A. The sequence goes on from NZ_PVSN01000004.1 coordinate 5,439, forward strand.
TGCTTCACAACGTCTGAAACAGACTTGCGCTCGTATGACAACGTCACGTTAGCTGGTACGTGGGCACCCAAGTGTTCAAAGAACCATTGTGAGTACACACCGAACAAAGCACGTGAAGTGAAACGGTTAGGGTTAATACGCGTCAACTCGTCCAAGAAGTAAGCTTCGTTTTCGAAGTTGTGCATCTTAACATATTCCTTACCGTAAGTTACAGCCCACTCGTAGAAGTTAGGTCCGTATAGGGCAGTAGATGCATGGTTAGGAACTGATGAATCTGTGAACAACGTCAATTGTTGCGTCACAGTGTTCATCAAAAATGTTGGATCTTGATCTGGATTCCAAACACGACCTCCGATTGGAAATGGGTCGTATAACGTAATGTCTACGGGGTCAGTCGTCTTCTTGGCGTGCGCCATCAAGCGCTCAACCAACGTCAAGTTTCGAGGACCAGCTCCGACCAATGCAATATTCATTAGTTCTCACTCTCTTCCTGCTTAAATGCTGCTAATTCTTCGGGTGAATAGATACCGATATCCTTCACGTAGATGTTACCGGCACGCTTCAAGCCTTCGTTTTGTAGCAACCCTTGCTTTGGGTAGGCAAAGGTTACTGTTGCGGTGGCACGAATGGCAGAGCCAAGGATTTCTCCCGTTGTCGCGTGCAAACCAGAAGGCACATCAACTGAGACAACTGGAATGTTTGCGGCATTTACTCGTTTAATAATATCACCAAATTTGCTTGGAACGGGTTTAGAAAGGCCAATTCCAAACAAAGCGTCGACGATAACAGTGTAATTACGGAAATCACGGACACGATTTTGCGTTTCAATGCCGTATCCGCGAGCAATCTTCAATTGGGTAGCTGTGTTAGCCGTTGCACGGTGTTCATCGCCTAAGATAAGTAGGTCGACGTTGACGCCCTTTTGGGTCAACATACGCGCAATAGCGACACCATCACCACCGTTGTTACCCAAACCGGCGATGACGAGGACGTTAGCCAAGTCGAATGACCCAGCTGCGAGAACATCAATCACAGACATTGCGGCGCGCTCCATCAACACTAATGAGGGCACACCAATTTCTTCGATCGTGTAACGATCGAATCGTTGCATGTCTTGTGCGGTTACTGCTTCAACCATGAAAAGTAACCTCCTTAATTTAATAGGTATAATAGCAAAAACGTCGATTAGGACGTTCACAGTTTATTATATCGCAAGTCACTGCTAAAATGTCTTTAGGAGCGTGTTTAGATTGACACAAAGTAAGTGAAGGAAAGAAGGACTATTCGTAATGAATGAAGGATCAATCCCAGAAAATATGACGCAAGTGGCTGACCGTGTTGCTTTGATGGCAGCGCGTGGCTTCCCAGTTAGTGAAGATGATGTGATCAAGGAAGCGCTAAAGCTAGGTTTCCAAGACATTATCGATGAGCGCATGGAAGGTAATTACTTTACGGTTCGTTGGGATGAAGATTTCCGCGCCCTACAAGTATTCGGTATTGGTAACGCCTATGAAGGCGAAGCAAAGCTGGAAGATGAACAACCTAGCTACATCGAGCAATTTAAGGCAAATGCCATGAATGTTTGGCTTGCACTAGACCGTGCGGCAAGCAAAATCATCGGTCGTTAAACTTAAATTTCTTTTAATGCCAGGCCTTAAAGCTGAATTTAAGACTGGTTGTGTTATATAGTAGGAACAGAAATTATTAATCTCGTACGATTCTCGTACCAATAGAATAAGGGAGTTTTTTATCATGGAAAACATGCGCAAGTATCTTGCCGAGTTCTTCGGAACGTTGATGTTGGTTGCCATGGGAACTGGCGTTGTTGTCTTCGTCGGAACTCAAACTGGTCCATTGCCAGTTGCCTTGGCCTTTGGTTTGGCTGTTGTAGCCGGAGCATACGCCTTTGGTTCAATCTCAGGTGGTCACTTTAACCCAGCCGTTTCATTTGCTGCTGCCATTAACGGTCGCATCTCATGGATGGATTTCTTGGGTTACGTTGTTTCACAAATCATCGGTGCCTTTGCAGGTTCAGCCGTTGTTTTGGGATTCATGAAGGCTTTCGGTGCTCCAGCAGCAACGATTAAGCAAGTTGGATTTGGTCAAACGAACTTTACGTCACCAATTTCATTCTTGTCAGCTTCATTGATCGAAGCATTCTTGACGTTCGTCTTTGTCTTGGTAATCTTGATGGTTACGGCTAAGAAGAACGCAGCTATCTCATCAGTTGCACCATTCGTCATTGGTTTGACTTTGGCTGCTTTGATTATGCTTGGTTTGCAAGCAACTGGTGCTTCATTGAACCCTGCACGTTCATTGGCACCTGCTGCCTTCCTTGCAATCTTCGGTTCATCAGCTGCATTGACTAACATTGGTGCCTACATCGTAGGTCCATTGGTTGGTGCCGCTTTGGCAGCCGTAGTTGCTAAGTTTGGTTTGGGTTCTGAAGAAGACTAATAATCAATCAGTAAAATGCGTATCGTCTATGTGACGATACGCATTTTTGTTTTCAGGACGAAAATAATGCCTTTATTTTGTACACTCGTGACGAAAGAGGCTAAAATAAAATCAACAAATCAAGATTGGTCAAACCAAGGAGGGATTTCATCATGAAGGCAGTACAAATTAAGGCATTTGGGGACGTTGATGTACTTGAGAAAGTTGAAGTCGACACACCTAAGATTTTGAAGAAGCAAGTATTGGTTAAGAATCATGCAACTGCAATTGATCCTTATGACGTGAAGTTTGTGCAAGGATTGATGGGTGAGGCTGATAAGCTACCATTGATTCCTGGCTCAAGTGTCGTTGGTGAAGTGATTGCAGTTGGTGAAGAAGTCACTGACTTCAAGGTTGGTGATCGTGTCGCTGCAACGCGTCACCACCAAACGTATGCCGAAGAAGTTCCGGTTGGTCAATCTGCAGTTGCTAAGGTGCCAGAAGGTGTCGATGATGTTCACGCAGTTGCGGCTGTTGTGGGTGCAGCAACTGGGTACCAAATGATTACGGATGATTTGGATGTGCAACCTGGTCAAAAGGTTTTGATTCAAGGTGGTGCTGGTAGTGTTGGTTCTGTTGCGATTCAAGCAGCTTTGAACCGTGGTGCAGTTGTCTATGCAACGGCAAAGCCAGCTGACTTTGACTATCTAAAGTCATTGGGGGATGTGACGCCAGTTGATTATCACACTGCTTATGAGAATGACTTGTCAGACTTTGATGCAGTGCTGGATACGATCGGTGGGGATGTCGCCATCCAATCTGCGAAGGTTTTGAAGCAAGGCGGTAAGTTGCGTAACTTGACTGGTTTTGATGAAGAAGCCATCAGTAAGTTTGATATTGATGCAGTACACACTTATCAAAACGGAAAGCGTCCAAACTTGGCAGCGTTGTTGGATGATATGGCAGCTGGTAAGATTGTTGTTAAGGTTGGGGATGTTAAGCCATTCTCAGTTGAAGCCTTGCGTGAAGCACACGCAGCTGCTCGCCAAGCCTCATTGGCAGGTAAGACGGTATTTACCTTTTAATTAAAGATTAAAATCAGGCGATTGTTTCATGTGAAACAATCGCCTGTTGTTACAATACGGGTAGAGGGATTTATTATTATGTTATTTACAGAACGTGATTATTACGAAGATGTTGTTGCGATGCTTAATGCGCGTGGTGTTGAGTTGAAGGATATTGCAGAGTTAGTCTTGTTTGGACAACGTGCGATTATTCCTGATTTGACGATGGATGATGCGATTGATTCAGTGCAACACGTTTTGCACAAGACTGAGGTGCAAGATGCGGTCATGACCGGTCTAGCTATCGATGACTTAGCAGAAGCAAAGCAATTGCCACAACCATTGCAAAGCCGTATCGACCGTGACCACGGCACATATGGTATTGATGAACAATTGGTTATGTCAATTTTGGGTGTGTACGGCACGATTTCATGGACGAATTTTGGTTACCTTGATCGCATGAAGCCAGGTATCGTTGGTCGTTTGAACGACGAACAACACCGCGGTGGCCGTGTGAACACGTTTATTGATGATATCGTGTCAGCCATCGCCGCTGCAGCACAAGCGCGTATCGCACACGATTGAAAAAATAGGACGCACAGCCAAATGGTTGTGCGTCCTATTTTGTATAGTCAGAATTACATGATGCCGTTTGCCTTGGCAGCTTCAATCAAATCGAGCTCCTTGGCGCTTTGAACAGGTGTTGGTGTACCGTCAACGTTAATTGACTCAATCCCCTTCTTTTCCAACAACTTCTTCAACTTATTCTTTTGTGACATAATTCCATTACCTCCTGCACATTAATTGCGCGTCAGGTGTTTGGCCCGGCGTGTATGTCTACGTTTATTAGTGTAGCGCTTTATCGCTGATTTGTTAAATCATGTGTTTAAATGATTCGTAAAAATTTGCATGACAATATTTCTTGCGCGGTGTATTTAAAAGGCGTAGCATAGTTTCTCGTAGTTTTGTCTCTCATATAGGGGAGAGATACATAAAATCCGACCGATTGTTTCACATGAAACAATCAGATCGAGAAAACATAGGATCGTAAGGTGGGAAAATGAGTAGAGAAATAAAAGTTGCCTTATTGATGGCAGCTAGTTTATTTATGGATGTCATGGACGGTACAATCGTCACGACGGCGTTGCCAAAAATGGCGCAGAATTTTAATGTGTCTGCTGCCACGATTGGTCTGTTGGTAAGTACATATATGATTGCGGTTGCCGTATTTATTCCATTGAGTGGTTGGATTGCGCAACGTTTAGGAAATAAGCGTATTTGGTTATTGGCTGTGGCATTGTTTACAATCAGTTCTTTGGGTAGTGCCTTGGCACCAAATTTCGCCGTGCTATTAACAATGCGTGTGATTCAAGGAATCGCTGGTGCCATGATGACGCCAACAGCGCGCTTAATTGTGTTGGAAAAGACGCCGGCTAATCAATTGTTGCGTATGATTAGTTATCTAGTGTGGCCATCGTTGGTTGCGCCAGCGTTGGCGCCAGTGATTGGTGGTATGTTCGTCACATACTTCACGTGGCACTGGATTTTCTTGATTAATTTGCCAATCGGTATTATCGCCTTTTTGATCGGGATGCATTTGTTGCCAAAGGATGAGGTTAAGCAAGCGCGTGCCTTTGACGTGCGTGGTTTCATTGAGTTAGCCTTGGCATCAGTTGCTTTGTTGGCTGGAGCAGAAATGGTCGCTCGCACCGGTACGGTTGTTTGGTACGGCTTGATTCTGGTAGTCATCGGTATCTTGTTGGGTGTGAATGTCTTCTTCCACTTGCGTAAGGCTGAGAATCCATTATTCTCAGTTGATGCCATGAAGGTACCGACGTTCCGTGTTTTCCAAACTGGTGGGACAATCTTCCAAGTTACGATTGCTAGTTTGCCATACGTTTTGACAGTATTGCTCCAAACGGTATTTGGCTGGACGGCTGCACGTGCCGGTTGGTATGTGTTGTTTATCTTCGTTGGTAATATTGGTATCAAGCCATTCACGAATCCAATCATTCGCAATTTGGGCTTCCGTGGTGCGTTGGTTGCCTCATTTTCAATGCTAGCTTTAAGTTCATTTGCCTTGGCATTGGTACGTCCAACGTCACCAGCAGTTTGGATTATGTTGTTGGCATTGATTTCTGGTGTCGGCCGTTCGTTGGCGTTTACGTCATATAACGGGTTGCAATTCACTGAAATTGCGCCAGAAGATCGTAATGGCGCCAACACGTTAACGGCGGTTACACAAAGTATGGGACAAGGATTAGGTATTTCATTGATTACTGTGATTATCCACTTGTTCCAAACGCACTTCTCACTACAAGGTGCGTACTCATGGGGCTTCGTTGTTCTGGGTGTATTCGCCATCATCCCAATGTTGGAGATTTTGACGCTGCCTAAGGATGCAGGTTCAGAAGCAATTCAATAGTAAAAACTAGACCAATTGTCAGAAATGGTATACGCCAATTTGACAATTGGTCTATTTTATTCCCTTTTTAATTCGCGCGGTTAATGCACGGTGCTATAGTAATTTACATTGATTAAGAGATTGAAAGAGAGAATTGGTACATGTCAATTATGTTTGCTTTGATTCCTGCGGTTTTGTGGGGTGCGATGGGAATTGTGAACGGCTGGGCTGGTGGTCGTGTCGCAAATCAAATTTTGGGTGGTGCACTTGGATCACTTGTATTTTCAATTGTTGTTGGCGTTTACGCATACATTGAAGCACCAACCAAATCAGTTGTGTTTAGCATGGCGGGATTGACGTACATTCTTTCAGGAATTGCGTGGGCAGCTGGAACTAGTTTCCAACTAGCCGCCTTCAAGAAGATGGGTGTGTCACAAGCGTCAGGTTTGAATACTGCCGGACAAATTGCTGTGAATGCCTTGGTCGGTGCAGCCGTGTTCGGTGAATGGACGGGCGCACACCAATGGACAATTGGTTTGTTGGCCATCGCCTCAGTAATTGTTGGTGTGTTCTTGATTTCAGGTAAGCCATCTAATTTGAACAAAGACGGTGTTCGTCTAACGGCCATCTCAGTCTTTGCCTACATGATTTACTTCATGATTCCTAAGACGGTTGCCATTCTTGATTTGGTTCACGTAAACACAGGTACGTTGCACAACACAATGGCCTTGTCATTGCCAATTGCCATCGGACAAACAATCGGTGCGTTGGTCTTCGGTATCATCATCTTCAACGGTGGTAACTTGAGTTTGCCATTGTTGACGAAGGAAACGGCTAAGAACGGAATCGCTGGTGTGATGTGGGGGACTGGTGAAGTGATGATCCGTCTGGCAGTGTTGAATCCAGCAGTTGGACAAGCCAAGGCATCGACGTTGTCACAAATGGGAATCATTGTTTCAACGATGGGTGCCATCATCATCTTGAAGGAGCGCAAGACGAAGCGCCAAATCATCGGAATTGGAATTGGTGCTATCTTCGTTATGCTAGGTGGCATCTTGGTCACAATGGCCGGTTAATATGTAGGTTTTAATCCATCATTCGTATACTTGCGAATGATGGATTTTTTGTTTAATTCCAAAAACCACAAAAATTAAAAATGTAAACAAAATGAGAAAAGGCTAGACAAACACTACACCTAGATGATAAAGTTCTAACCATACTAAAAACGCCAAAAGGAGGGCAGACCTATGAATAACCGAATTAGCACAGCTATGATCATGACGACGTCCTCTGACTCAACCACCCGTTTGTGGTTGAGTAACTTTGACGTGCAATAATAATTGTATTTCACAAAGCCACTCAACCATGTTGGTACCCTTATACACAGACTGTATAGGCGTATCAGGGGTTGAGTGGCTTTTTTGTATACTTAGGGGCTTTAAGGAAAGATGAGGTAGACATTATGGTAGGCAATGAACGACATTTGAAACGCTCAATGGGTGTTTGGACGGGTATTTCAATCGTTATCGGAACGGTTATTGGATCGGGTATTTTCTTCAAGCAAGGGCAAGTTTTGGAGACCGCTGGTAGCACAACGGGTGCTTTGTGGGCCTGGATTGCTGGTGGTGTGGTAACGTTGGCGGCCGGTTTGACGATTTCTGAAATCGGGGCGCACATCCCGCAAACGGGTGGTATCTATACATACATGGAAAAGTTGTATGGTAAGTTTTGGGGATTCTTGACTGGTTGGACGCAAGTTGTTGTCTATGCACCAGCTATCGTAGCCTCGATCTCAGCTTACTTTGCTTACTTGTTTGCGAACTTCTTTGGTTTGCCAGAGAGCAGTGTTGTCTGGATTGGGTTGGCAGCGTTGGTGTTGGTAACGGCGATGAATTCATCGGATAATCGTATTGCCTCAATGTTCCAAGTCGCAACAACAAGTATCAAGTTGATTCCGATTGCCGTGTTGATGGTGTTCGGTTTGTTCTTCGGTAAGGCTGATGCGTTGGGACAAACGGTTTCACAATTATCATCAACGGCAACTGGTAACTTTGGAATGGCTGTGTTGGCAACGCTGTTTGCGTACGATGGTTGGGCAACGTTGACGAACTTGGGTGGTGAATTGAAGGATCCGCGTCGTAACATTCCACGTTCAATCATTTGGGGTGTCTTGATTGTTATGATTGCCTATGTTGGTGTGTCATACGGGGTTTACCGTGCGATGCCAGCTGATCAAATCGTGAAGTTGGGTAACAATGTCACATTCGAAGTGGCTAAGTCAGCGTTCGGTGAGCTGGGTGGTCGTTTGTTGTCAGTTGGTATCTTGGTATCAATGGCTGGAACATTGAATGGTAAGATGTTGGCATTTCCTCGAATGGTTTATGCTATGTCACATGACGGTGTGTTACCTAAGTTCTTGGGAACGTTGAACAAGGCGCAAGCACCAGTTGGCGCACTTTGGACGACGGCTGTCTTGGCTGGCGCGTTGATGTTCACGTCAAAGGCTGACTGGTTGTCAGACATGGCTGTGTTTGTTATCTGGTTGTTCTACACGGCAACGTTCTTTGGTATTTTCATCTTGCGTGCCCGTAATAAGAAGGCTGGCTTGGAAAAGTATCCGGAAGTGTTTAGCGTACCGCTATTCCCATTCATCCCATTGGTTGCCATCTTGGGAGCGTTGTTCATTTTGGTAAACACGTTGATCTCAAGCTTTACGATGGTGTTGATTTCATTCATCTTCGTGGGTATTGGTGTGCCGGTTTACCTGTACTACAAGAATAAGAAATAATGTGTAAAAAAATAGCGTCGCTACGAAATTTCGTAGCGACGCTATTTTAGTTATTCAGCAATTTGCTTGTGCTTGTTCGTAGCAAAGAAGAAAATTGATAGCAAAATCAAGAATCCAGCACCAATCATAACTGAGATACGCGTCTCAGGATTGATGAACATGAAGACAACGATTAGCAACAAGGCGAAGATGGCAAAGTAATTTGATAGTGGATAAAGCGGCATTTTGAATGGGTGATCCTTTAAAAGTTCTTTATTTGAACGGCGGAATGACAATTCTGACCACAAAATAACGAACCAAGGTACCATACCAGGCAACACACTTGAGCTATAAACAAGCACGAAGATGTTAGCCGTAGACTTGCTGTAGATTGAAAGAACCGTGTTCAAAATCAAACCAAGCAAGATACCACCTGAAATTCCCAAGATTGAAACGTAAGGAACTTGGTGTGAAGACAACTTTTGGAAGATGCCTGACGTTTCCTTGTCACGAGACAACTTGTACAACATACGACTTGAACTGTAGATACCAGAGTTGGCACCTGACATAGCAGCCGTCAAAACAACAAAGTTAATGATTCCAGCGGCACCGGCGATACCAACCTTTGAGAACGTCTCAACGAATGGTGAACCAACGGCAGCCAATTGGTTCCAAGGGTAAATCGTCACGATAACGAAGATAGCCCCAATGTAGAAAATCAAGATACGCCAAACAACTGACTTAACTGACTTAACAATGGCGTTACGTGGATCAGCTGCTTCACCAGCAGTGATACCAAGTACTTCGATTCCTTGATATGAACCAACGATAATTGAAAGTGAGAAGATGAATCCCTTTACACCGCCGGTAAAGAAACCGCCGTGTGACCAAAGGTTTGAAAGGCCAATTGCGTGCCAGTGATTACCTAGACCGAGGAAGATGACCATGACACCGATGACAATCATCAAAATAATCGTCACAACCTTAATCATCGCGAAGTAGAACTCCATCGTACCGTACGCTTTAGCGGAAGCGAGATTGGCCAGCGTCAAAGTTGCGATGACCACCACGCCGGAAATCCAACCGGGTAGGTTAGGCCACCAGTAATTCAAATACGTACTAACGGCAATAACCTCACTAATACCAACCACGATATATTGGAAGACGTTACTCCACTTTGTTAGGTAACCAGCCAAGGGGTGAATGTAATTCGTTGCATAATCGGCAAATGAACCGGTCGTTGGGTTGATGAAAATCATCTCACCCAAGGCACGCATCACAAGGTAAAGAAGCAACCCCACGAAAGCGTATGCTAGCAAAACTGAAGGCCCGGTCCACTTAATGGTAGAAGTTGATCCCATAAAGAGTCCAACTCCAATCGTGCCACCGAGGGCAATCATCTGCATTTGATTTGACGTCAGGGAGCGCTTAAGCTGCACTTCCTCTGGTTTTTTATCTGCCATATTCCTATTCTCCTCTATGTATACAAAAAGACCGTCCAACCGAACGCGCACCGCAATGGGGTGTCGAACTGGTTGGACGGTCTGTTAATATCGTTTGTTAACAGCACATTAAATATCCCAACCAGCAAAAATGGTGGTTGAGGTGGTGGTTGTCATACCAACAAGTTGATTTGCATTAATGAAATCGTTCATCATGATGACGACCGCCCTTTCTGTACTTAATGATTAAAATTTTATCATTATTACTTTTAGTGCGCAAGTTAAAAAGGTGCATAAAATTCCTCAGACGGTTAAACGTTTTTATGAAAAAATATTTAATAAAAAGTCGGAAATATCCGAGAATTAGGCGTTTCTGGTGCCTAATTATGTTGACAGTAAACGGTTTTAAATGTAGAATAATCACATCATTTTTTAATTATTTAGAGTGCAATAATAGTGTTTTAGGTTATTAGTTTTAGTAGTGAAACGAGGAGTTTTTATGGAACAAAAGAGTTTGTTCTCGCGCATGGCGCGAAAGGAAGACCCGCAAAATTACGCTGACAAGGATGGTCATTTGAAGCCAGTCCTTGGCATGCGTGAGATGATTGCCATGGGTGTTGGAACTGTTGTTGGAGCTGGTATCTTTACGATGCCTGGAATCGTGGCCGCTGATTATGCGGGTCCTGCGGTTGTCTTGTCATTCGTAATTGCCGCCATTATCGCTGGTTTGTCAGCGTTGGCATATTCAGAATTTGCTTCTGCAATGCCATTTGCCGGATCAATCTACTCATGGGCAAACGTTATTTACGGTGAGTTCATTGGTTGGTTGTCAGGATGGGCTGTTTTGGCTGAGTACTTGATTGCCTTGGCGCTAATCTCAGCATCATGGTCATCATACTTCCAAGGATTCTTATCAGGATTCGGAATTGCGCTTCCTAAGGCGCTAACGGCATCATTTAACGCAGGTAACGGTACTTGGTTCGACTTGTTCGGTGCTTTGTCATTGTTGGTTGTCGGTCACTTGGTATCACGTGGTGTTAAGGGTGCAGCCAAGATTGAAAACTGGTTGGTTATCGGTAAGATTGCGGTTATCATCTTGTTCATCGTTGTTGGTGCCACGGCAATTCAATTGCAAAACTGGTTGCCATTCGTACCTAAGCACGTGCCTGGTACGAACTTTGGTGGTGTCCACGGTATCTTCATGGGTGCAGCACAAGTCTTCTTCGCTTACATCGGATTTGACACAATCGCTGCTAACTCAGCTGAAGTTAAGGATGCACAACGCACGATGCCACGTGCCATCATCGGTACGTTGTTGATTGCAACGGTTTTGTTCGTTGGTGTTGCTGGCGTCTTGACTGGTATGTACAAGTACACGAAGTACGCAAACAACGCCGAGCCTGCTGCTTGGGCATTACGTGAGTCAGGTCACTTGTTCACGGCTAACTTGCTTTCAGTTGTGGCTTTGGTTGGAATGTTCTCAGGTTTGATTGCCTTGATGATCGGTGGATCACGTTTGGTTTACTCATTCGGTCGAGATGGTTTGATGCCACAAGCATTCGCAAAGTTGGATTCACGTGGGTTGCCATTTAACGCAACGGTTGTTTTGACGGTCTTGGGTGTTATCTTGGACGCTGTCTTCCCAGTTGGTATGTTGGCTAACTTGGTTTCATCTGGTACGTTGATTGCCTTTATCGTTGCTTCAGTTGGTATTTTGAAGTTGCGTAAGCGTGAAGATATTGATCACTCAGGCTACAAGATGCCTTGGTATCCAGTATTGCCAATCATCTCAGCGCTTGCTTCATTGGGATTGTTCTTCTCATTGAACAAGGATGCATTGATTTTGGCGCTTGGATGGGTTGTCATCGGAGCGATTGTTTACGTCTTGTACGGTGCTAAGCACAGTAACAAGGGTTAATATAAGTTAACCCGGATTATTCATGCACTAAATTTTTAACCACAGCTAAATCAGTAAAATACGATAAATCACCTTGAAACTGCCAGTACCTTGGCACGGTTTCAGGGTGTTTTTTTCGATTGGGCGTTTTTTGAG
>NZ_PVSN01000014.1 GCF_004766315.1 Weissella confusa
TTAAGGCTCTAAGAGCCAACGGTAAGCCAAAGATGATTCACAGCGACATGGGAAGCCAATACACTTCTAGCCTGTTCGAAGGAACATTACAAAACTCTGGAATAAATCACTCTTACTCCCGTAAGGGTCATCCTTACGATAACGCTCGTATCGAGAGCTTCCATTCGCTCATCAAGCGCGAAATGATTTATCACGAAGAATACAGGACCATTGATGATGTCCGGGTGTCTGTCGAGTGGTACGTGAACTGGTACAACAACAGTCGCATCAACTCACGGACTGATTGGCTTCAGACCGCCTAGACCAATGTCTGGTTTACTTAATCTCGATTATCGGTACCAGCCGGTACGACACAGTTTATAAGCCGTCACTTGTGAATTTCAAAAATTCGCCTTGTGAAGGCTTATTTGTTGCACGATACAACTTGTGAAATCCGGCCGGTTCACAATCTATACCACTCGTTTTCTCTCAACGACAGGGCTGAGCCCTGTTCCGCCTACAAAAACACCCAGAAATCACGCCATTTTAGGCTGAAATCCGGGTTTTGAAAATTTTTCGGGGTAGCGGCACCTTGCGGTGCCGAAAAAACTGTCCATAATCTTGACATCAGCGCCGAACCGGTCTACGATCATTTTTGCGTTAGGGAATAATGCCTTAATCATCTTTCGATATGGCGTGAACAGGTCAATCGTGATGGTTTGTACACCACGGCGAGCTTCCACACTGTATTGTTCGAAGTACGCAGCTAATGCACCGTCACCACGATTCCGCATGACATCTAGTACTCGATGCATGGTCGAGTCGATGAGAATCATACTCATACCACTTTCTGAGAATTTACCTGATTTGAAATCGTCGAATGCAATATGCTTTGGCAGGTAGTGGAAATTAGTTTTGTTGTAGCTAAATAAACCATCAGCTTGGCGCATAACGGTGTGAGTTGAGATGTTATTATCCATTGCGATATGTTTTTGACTGACGTTTTCACTGAGTTCCATCGCTGCAGTCTGCTTCACTTTACGCATAATATGGTCGCCGGGTTTAACGTCGTTAAACTCTGCGATGGCTGTGTGCCCACAGTTCGCACAGATATACTTCTGCTTTCGGATTTCGAAGTAATTGAAGTGGAAGCCACTGCGAGGGCCAACGTGCCGAACCAGTTTTGTGCCGTTGTTATTCAATGTGAACCCGCATTGATCACAACGACGATGATAGGTGAGTTTAAAGTGCCAAACGGTAACGGTCTGTCCTTTAATAACCTCTTCGTGAAATTGTTCTGGCTGTGTATCGCCGAATTCGATATTTAAGTCTGTTATTCCAAGCAGTTTTTTTGATACTCTTATCCATGGATATTCTTTTCCTTTCTAGGGGGAAATGTCTTTGGCAGTTCAGGGCTCAAGCTGAACTGCCTTTTATTTTGTACCAGAATAATTAAAAAAGGCACCGATATGACGTTTCAAAATGAAATGTCTATCAGTACCAAAAATTGTAGAACCACAAAATTGCCGATAAATAATAATGGCCACCGGGCAACTGATCTTTCAGTTTACCTGGTGGCCTATTTGTTTGCGCACTATACGCGTGCGGTGTTTACCAGCTTACAGTATACCAATCGCCGATTTCATAATCCTTGTTATCATAAGTAACTGTATATCAACGTTTCAAAGCACAAAAAAACAGGTCATTTTTAAAAATTTTCACAAAGTCTTTAAAACGCCTATTTCATCACAACACTTTTAAAGCTTCACAAGTCAATCAATTTGAGGCCACCCTCTTAAACTAAATAATTAAAAAAGCGACTTACTTAGTCTAATAAACTTGTACCGTAAGAATTATCAATTGCACACACCCAACTATCATCAATCTTTTTAAAAACATAGGTAGCTCTTCTCTCACTAGAATATTCAGACGTTTCGAGAGCCTCAGTACTTGCCTGAATAAAAGTTTGAGCGAGAACCAACACAGTATCACCTGCAATTAAAAATCGCATTTCCCCCTCAACTGGTTTCAATGAATTTTTAAAATAAGATGCAATTTTTTTAAAAGCTACTGCAATATTTTCGCGCCCTTGTACAAACATGTCTGGTTTAACTACCAATACGGCATCTTCAGCATAATATTTTTTTAATTCCGAAAAATTTTCCTGTTGAATTAGATCATCACAAACATCTATAATGTTTTTAACTTCCTTTTCGATTTTCGAAACATCCACGTCATAGTTAGTCATTATGATGACCTCCTTTAATTTAATGGTTATCACAGTACACTAATTCAATCTATTGCGCAACCTTATGTTCCCTATGAGAAATTTGCTCACGCATGTATTGTACTCATGTAAATTAAAAAGTTTTGGTACTTCTGGTGGAAAGGATGACCTAACTTGACCGTCCCCAATCTTAATAAAACCCCATCCTCTCACCCAGAAATCACGCCGTTTTAAGCTGAAATCCGGGTTTTGAAGGATTTTCGGGGCCCGGCACCTCTCGGTGCCGAAACAACCTGTCCATAATCTTGACATCAGCGCCAAGATAAGTTAGTAGCAGAGTTACCCAAGTTCATCTATTACGCCATTACACAGGCTAAGCAAGCCATTGAGCGCCGTAAGCTGACCATTACAGACGCAGCTAAGCAACGAACGGCAGACTGGTTGACTAGTGATGATCTACTAAGCCAGTTCATGAAAGAGTATTTTGTGGACACCCAAGGTACTAATGGTGTTACGGTTAAATACGCTTACGACATGTTTAAAGCGTTTCTGATGAGCGAAGGTGTACCAGCAAACAAGGTTATGGGTGTGTCAGAGTTTCGCAAATCGCTAGTTGGTCATAACGTTACATATACCAAGACAGCAGCACCGGCTAATAAAGCAGACGCTGAACTAGTTGATGATTATGCCAAGCCGTCACGTAACCGAATCAAGGGTAAAGGCATCAAGACTAATGACCAGCAGGTGATGACAAAGCCAGATGATATTTATAAGCATTGGGAGCTGTTAAATTGATGATTTTAGGGCGGTTGACTTAGGTTAGCCGCTTTTTTGTAGAGATGTTGTATATTTCTACACTTTATACACTTTATACACTTTTTTTGAAGTAGCGCGCGTAAATACCGTGTGTGGTGTTGGTTAGTTTTCCCCACGAGTGGACAATTTGGAGTTGTTGAACACGTTGTACAATAATATAGATATAGTTTGCAGACGTAAAAAGGATGAGGTGGGTATATGGTAAGTACAGCATTATCTATTGATGATAAGGTAACGGTTAAGCGAGTACGTGCATTCTTTACGGATGATCTACCCAAACTACAATTACTTGCACACGTTAGATTGTCTAGTGTGAGTTTGGACGCACTGCCAGCGCATCATAGTAACGAAAATACGGCAATGGATAAGATGACACGGCAAGTCCAAGCGCAAATGTATATTGAGGATATGGTGGAGGCTTTAAGTGTACTGCCTGACATAGAACGCAAAGTGATTGTATTGAAGTACATACAAGGGTTACAGTGGTTTGCTGTTAGTGACCGCCTGCATTTGAGTGTGAGAAGGTTACAAGAGATTATGCAGAAGGCGTTGAATGATTTTGGCTTAGCGTATGATGAAACGTTGCGCTTACTAGATGCAGCTGATTGAGGTTTATACCCCCGCCCACGTCGCTTAGGAAGTAACCGAATATCAAATAGTGCCGTCTCTTTAACACGCTGCAGTTATTATTATTTTTTTAGGTTGAACGGTACGGCGCTGTCAGCAAGTTCATCCCCGATTAGGCACAAAAAAACTGACCACCTAACAATTAGCTAAGTAGTCAGACATGAAGAGTTGAGCGTTCAATTTTTAGTGTTTTTTTATGTTGAGTGTGGACACTTGTGTGGACACTTGCTAATTTAACAAGTTCAAAAAGCTATTACACAGGCGTTTTTAGGATATTTGGTTTAGACCCAGTATGCCCAGTTAAATACACATTAAAAACGCTACTATGCGAGGGAATTCACCCTGCATAGTAGCGTTTTTCTTTGTCTACAAATAATAATTCAACAAGCTACCAACACCGTAAGCCACGATAGCTGCGACGTAACCGACAGAAAGCGTCCGTAGAATTTCTGTTCGGACTTTCTGCTCTGATAGATTAGCCTTAACCCAGCCTAGCAACGCCAAGGATACACCGACGATGACGAAGGCAATTGGAAAGGCAATCGCTTTATCGTGAATGAGCGCGTTCGTAATGAGGTAAGCGCCCAATGGAATTAAGCCGAATACGTTAAACGAAATGAATGTTGCAACACCGTCCGCCAAAGCTTCTCGTTTGGACTGATTATTATCGGAGGTGGCCGACAGGTAGGCACCGGCCCCCATTGAAAAACCGTCAGCTAACAGGTTGGAAAAACCTAAGATGATGATGACAATATTTGAAACGCTACCGCCGACAGATCCAGCGACAACTGCAAAAGTGGTAATGATGCCATCTAACCCACCATAAACGATTGCTGAAACATACTTTTTCATACCAGTTCTCCGAATCTAGTCACGAGTTGTAATGATAGTGTACAAGGCAAAAGTGATTATTTAGCACACATTTTACGTATTGTTGAATTTATTTTTTAAAAAATAAAAAAATATGCACGACTATTAGAGCTTTACGAACAAAAAATGAGTAAAATGTTGTATACTCTTAAAAACGGGACAAAGAGAGAGTCTATGTTTATACAAAATACATTTAGTGATAGCTCGCTGACTGTTTTGTTGGTTTCGCTACTTGTTTTCTACCCGATTTTCGGAAGTATTGTTTGGATTGTGGGCGCGATTAAATATCGTAGCATGATTAAAACCAATACGCCGGTCATTCCAGAAGGGATGGTTTTGCCAAAGGTTTCGATTTTGGTTGCGGCACACAACGAAGAACTACAAATTGATAATACAATCCGTCGTATGCTTTACGACTTGAACTATCCAAATTATGACTTAATCATTGCGTCGGACGGGTCCACTGACCGAACCAATGAAATTGTGTTGGAATGGACGAAGAAAGATCCGCGTGTGCGCCTGGTTGAAATTCAAGAAAACATGGGTAAGGCACACGCGATTACGCAAGCAGCGTTTTATAGCGATGCTGAATTTTTCTTGGGAATTGATGCTGACAGTTTCATCATTGGGGATGGCCTCAAAGATATGATGGCTTACATGTTGGTGGATACAGACTTTTCACCAGCTAACCGTGTTGGTGCCGTTACTGGTGCGCCAACGCCGATGAATCGTTCATCAATGTTGGCGAAGCTGCAATTAGTTGAATATAACTCAATCATCGAGCTTATCAAGCGTGCGCAATCAACGATTGGTCGTTTGTTTACCGTTTCTGGTGTGGCGGCTTTGTACCGTCGTGACGCGGTTGTTGATGCCGGTTATTGGGACACGATCATGGCCGCTGAAGATATCGCCATGTCGTGGGACATCCAATCACGCGGTTGGCGTATCGCTTATAGTCCAAGCACGTTCTCATATATGGATGTGCCAACGACGGTTAAGCAATTAGTTAATCAACGTATCCGTTGGGCCATTGGTTCGATGGACGTTGTGACGGCATACTGGTTGAAGATTTTGACGCATCCACGCAAGACGTTCCCAATGATTTTCTTGTTGTTGGATAACATCATTTCAACCATCTGGTCACTATTCTGGGTGGCCTCGATGATTATCACATTCTTCTATATTTTCGTAGATTTCTCGTGGGAGAAGTTATACGTCTTCACGACGGTGGCTTCAGCTTTGGTTATTTTCCAATTTATCTTTGGAATGCTGCAATTGAGGTTGTCGCTTAACTATGGGTCGGAACTTGGGGATGACACCAATAAGTACTTCAGATTTGCTGGTTGGTACGTCTGGGCCTATTGGATTTTGTCACCAGTTACGACAGTACTGGCCATTCCACGTTTCATCAATCGTTTGATTGTTGGACGTAGTGGTACTTGGACTTCACCTGAAAGAACGAATCTTGACGGGACGGAGGATGGCAAGTGATGGATCAGTGGATTGAAAAATTTAATCAGATTTTGACGATGAATAAGACCATCACCCAAACGACGCAAGAAATGCGTGATGTGTTGGACGGCCGCGTTCATCGCATTAGCCAAGTCGCTAATCGATTGGCTGATAGCTTGGCGTTGGTGATTGCCATTGTCGCAATGTACCTGTATTGGGGGACTACTCTGATGCATGCTTTGCTTGGTAAACAAGATAACATGGTCATCATGCTAGCTATTGGTGTCATGGGATTCGGGTTGGGCCTTTATCTGATTGGTCGCCCAATTGCCCGAATTTACTCGGGGCATGCTCTTGCGAAGCGTGCCAATGAATTGAATGCGTTGATCGATGATATTAAGTTGTCTAACGATTACATCATGGAAATTCAAGCGATATACGCAAGTGAAGGATTGCCAATGCGTGCAATTACTTCTGAAAAAATTATTGATGCAGTATTGATGAACGTTCGTGTTGGGGCATTTAAGACAACGCAAGATATCGTAGATTTCATGCAGTCAGTTGATGATCGCGAAGATTTAATTATCGATACACCGGTTTTCCAATTTTATAAGATTGTGAACCGTTATCGATTTAAGCCGAATGAGACGGTTGATGTTATCCGTGATGACATCAGCCGCACGGCGAGGGGGAGAATATGGTAGAGAAGAACAACTTTGATAAGACGTTGGTTTACGACGCTTACCTAGATAAAGATACAAAAGAGACTAGTTTGGAAAAGAAGCGTCGCACGTGGTTGCGTGTGCGCCAAACATTGATGATGGTTCTAGCTTGGACGATTACGGCAGTGCCATTTTTGATTTTGCTGTTCCAAGTTTACTTGGTATTGACGCCAAATTCTAAGTATCACTTCTTGGCAGTGAGTGGCTACTGGCCAGTGTTGATCGCTAATTTAGCAACGGTCATTTTGTCGATGCTTGCGTTGACAATTGGTGTTAGCTTCATTGTTCGCAATCAAATTAATGCCAACATGTTCACGTATGATAACGAAGAGCAAGAGTGCGTGGCACACTTGCACGACGTTTACGAGAAGCGTCTCTTTGTAGAAGAAACTTTCCAAGTGAATGGTGATACCAAGGCACAACACATTGTGGTTAAGCCAACGGATAATCTCTACTACGATGAAATCGACAAGGTTTGGGCATCTGAGGATAACTAAGCCAAGGAATACAGTCCAAATACAATTTAATGCTTGAAAGCGCTTGTGAATAATTGTTTCACAAGCGCTTTTTTATCACGATTTTGGACCGCACCATTTACGGGACACCTAGTTTTCACAAAACATTCACAACCTTTGTTGTTTGTGATAAACTTAATAAGAATTAAAACTTATATCAGGTACGTGGAGGAATATAATCATGGCACAACACCACCAAAAGGTTGTTCTTGTCGGAGACGGTGCGGTTGGATCATCATACGCATTTGCTTTGATGCAACAAGGTATCGCCGAGGAATTGGTTATCGTTGACATTATGAAGGAGCGCACTGAAGGTGACGCATTGGACTTGGAGGATGCTGCTCCTTGGACGTTCAACAAGAACGTTTACTCAGGTTCATACGACGATGCTAAGGACGCCGATTTGGTTGTTATTACGGCCGGTGCCCCACAAAAGCCAGGTGAGACGCGTTTGGACTTGGTTGACAAGAACTTGAAGATCATCAAGTCAATCGTGTCACCAATCGTTGAATCAGGATTTAACGGTATCTTCTTGGTTGCCGCTAACCCAGTTGACATCTTGACGATGGCCGTACAAAAGTTCTCTGGTTTCCCAAAGAACCGTGTATTCGGATCAGGTACGTCATTGGACACTGCACGTTTGCGTATGGCATTGGCTAAGAAGTTCAACGTTTCTCCAGAAGCCGTTGATGCTTACATCTTGGGTGAGCACGGTGACTCAGAGTTCGCTAACTTTGACGAAGCGCAAATCGGTGGACGTCCTTTGAAGGTTTGGGCTGCAGAAGCAGGTATCTCAGACGAAGATTTGGACCAAATCTTGTACGAGACTGCCCACAAGGCATACGAAATCATCAACCGTAAGGGTGCAACGTTCTACGGAATCGGAACGTCATTGGCTCGCATCACGCGTGCTATCTTCCGTGATGAGAAGATGGTATTGCCTGTTGGTGCTTGGATGGACGGTCAATACGGTTTGAACGACATCTACATCGGAACGCCAGCCGTTATCGGTGCAAACGGTGTTGAAGCTGTTGTTGAAGCAACGTTGTCAGAAGAAGAAGCTGCTAAGATGGCTGCTTCAGCTAAGACGTTGAAGGAAGTCGCTGAAGGTGGCTTCGCACGTTTGGAAGCTTAATAAGTAAACATTAGAAATGGTGAATCCGCTTGGGCTCGCCATTTTTTTGTACCGCTTGCCGAAATTTCACAAACTCAAAAACTCTAAAATGCTTATCGTTATTAAACTGGGGCTAGTTTCTTATGCTTAATTTCACAAGAAGGTTTATGACTACTCATTTCCAAAAAGAAAGCGTACAATACAAATTATTAAGTATGTAAGCAATTATTTGAAGAGGTACAAAAACGCATGTCTGAGATTAAGAAGTACGGTGCCGACTTAGTTGTCGACAGTTTGAACAACCACGGCGTTGATTTGGTATTTGGTATTCCAGGTGCCAAGATTGACCGTTTGTTTGAGACTTTGGAGCACCCAGCTGAAGGCGCAGTTTCACCAAAGTTGGTTGTTACGCGTCACGAACAAAGCGCTGCCTTTATGGCTCAAGGTTTTGCCCGTATTACTGGTAAGACTGGTGTTGTTATCGCAACGTCAGGTCCTGGAGTTGGAAACTTGGCATCAGGTTTGATGACGGCCAGTGCTGAAAACGATCCCGTTTTGGCCATTGGTGGTCAAGTGCCACGTAAGGATTTGTACCGTTTGACGCACCAAAGCACGCCAGCAGCTGCTTTGTTTGAGCCAATTACGAATTACTCTGTTGAAATTCAAGACCCAAACAACATTTCAGAAATCTTGTCTAATGCGATTGCACAAGCTAATGGTCCAAAGCCAGGAGCAGCTTTCGTTTCATTGCCACAAGACGTTGATGATGCGGTTGTTGACGCCAAGGCATTGCCACAAGTAGCTCCTGCCCGTATGGGTTCAGCTGCGATTGATGACATTGCTTGGTTGGCTGAGCAAATCAAGCAAGCCGAAATGCCTGTTTTGTTGGTCGGTGCCCATGGTTTTGACGATGCAACGACGGATGCTTTGCACGACTTGTTAACGCAAACGACTTTGCCAGTTGTTGAGACGTATCAAGGTGCTGGTGTTATCTCACGTGATTTGGAAGAGAAGACGTTCTTTGGACGTATCGGATTCTTCCGTAACCAAGTGGGTGACCAATTGTTGGCACAATCAGACTTGGTTGTGACGGTTGGTTATGATGCCATTGAATACGAGCCACGTAACTGGAACAAGGATGCTAACTTGCGCATCGTTGCTTTGGATACGGCGGCTGTTCAAATTGATAACAACTTCACGCCAGAGCGTCAATTGGTTGGTGCCTTGGCTGATACGTTGTCAGTTTTGAAGGATAAGGTTGCTGGTTACGAGTTGCCAGTTGCCTCACAAAACAAGTTGGCTGAATTGAAGGCTGCTTTGCGTGCCGCGGACGAGCCAAAGTACACGCCAGCCGATGCCGGTTTGAACCACCCATTGAACGTTATCAAGTCATTGCAAAACCACATGACGGATGAAATGACGTTGACGTCAGATATTGGATCACACTACTTGTGGTTGGGACGTCACTTTAAGTCATACGTGCCACGTCACTTCTTGATTTCAAACGGTATGCAAACGCTTGGTGTTGGATTGCCATGGGCCATGGTTGCCGCAATGGTTCGTCCTAACGCTAAGGCTGTGTCTGTTTCTGGAGACGGTGGATTCTTCTTCTCTGGTGTTGAGTTGGCTACGGCCGTACAAATGAACTTGAACACGGTTCACATTGTTTGGCAAGATAACCACCACTATGACATGGTTAAGTTCCAAGAAGAAATGAAGTACGACGGTAAGTCAGCTGGTATTAAGATTGCGGATATCGACATCGTGAAGTTTGCTGAAGCAGCTGGTGCCAAGGGATTGCGTGTTGACACGCCTGACCAATTGGATGCTGTTTTGGATGAATCATTTGCGGCTGAAGGACCAGTTGTTGTGGAAGTTCCTGTTGATTACTCACACAACTACGAGTTGATGTCACAATTGATTGAATCAGAAATTTAATCGTCGAAAAGGTGTCCGCTTGGGCACCTTTTTTGCAAAATAAGGAGGATACAATGGCAGTCGTTTTTCAACGCAGTACATTAGCAGCACTTATGGCCGGTCTTTTGGGCGGTACGATGCGTGCTGGGGATTTGCTTGAGCATGGTGATACGGGAATTGGTACGTTGCACGGTGTCGATGGTGAAGTCATCATCCTCGATGGTGAAGTGTATCAAGCTGACCAAACGGGAAAGGTTAATCACATCACAGATATGGATGCGATGATTCCATTTGCAACGGTGCACAACAATAACGATGCAACTGAAACCGTGACGTTGCAAAACGTCGATATGGATCACATTGACGTGATTGATGAGCGTAAATTGGCCAATAACTTTTCGGCCATTGTCTTGCGTGGTGATTTTGAACACGTGAAGGTTCGTGTGGCACCAAAGGCATCTGAGCCGTTCCCATCATTGCTTGAGCTATCAGAAAATCAACCGGTGTTTGACCGTGACAATGTGTCTGGTACGCTTGTCGGCTACTACTCACCAGAGTTGTATCATGGTGTGGTTGCCGCTGGATGGCACGTGCACTTCCTAAGTGATGATCGCGAGTTTGGTGGCCACGTCTTGGAATTTAACGCCAAGGAATTGTCAGGTGAGCTCACGATCTTCGCTGATTACGAATTGCATTTGCCAATTGAAGACCAAGCCTTTCGTGAACACAACCTTGATATGAATGGCCTAGATGATGCGATTCACGCAGCTGAGGGTAACAAGAAGGATTAATCGAATGGTAGACATATGCGACTAGCATCTGTCTTTTTCTGTTTTGTAGCGTAAAATAGACGTTGAGTGAATTTTATATTGGGAGCAAAGAGAGAAATCATGACTGAATTTATGGACGCTGTCGTTACGACAGCTAATGAAAACGCGCCATTGGCTGTAATGAATATTCCAGTGCCAGAATTGGCCGAGAAGGATGTACTGGTCAAGGTGGCTGCGGTTGCGGTTAACCCAGTTGACGCTAAGCAACGTGATGCTGCCGTTGCAAGCAATGCAACACGTGTACTTGGTTTCGATGCAGTTGGTGAAGTGGTTGCTGTGGGTGAAAAGGCAACGAAGTTTAAGGTGGGTGACCGCATTTTCTACGCCGGACAATTGGGTCGTGTTGGGTCTAATGCGACGTTCCAAGCGGTTAATGAGGATTTGGCGGCATTGGCACCTGAAAAGATGGCTGATGCAGAAGCTGCTGCATTGCCTTTGACTTTCCTAACCGCATACGAGCTACTTGCAGATAAGTTTGGCCTTGAGGTAGCTGAGAACGCTGCCTCAGGTAAGGCGTTGCTTGTGATTAACGGTGCTGGTGGTGTTGGATCAATCATGATTCAATTGGCCAAGTGGATGGGCATGACTGTGATTGCCTCAGCGTCACGCGAAGAAACGGTGACATGGGTAAAGTCCCTTGGTGCAGATTATGTAGTTAACCACCGCGATGATTATGTCGCTGAAATGCACATGTTGGGCTTTGATACAGTGCCTTACATTGCCATTTTGCACGCACCAGAGCCACACTTTGAACAAGCAGCTGAGCTTATCGGGGCATTTGGACACATCGGGGCGATTGTTGAGTCAGTTGACCCAATGCCAGTTGGGTTGATTAAGAACAAAGCAGCTTCATTGGACTGGGAGTTCATGTTCGCAAAGGCTAGCTACAATGTTGATATGGCGTCACAAGGTGATGCGTTGGCACTAGCTGCGCAATTGGCAGACAAGGGAACGCTCCGTTCAACGTTGACGGAAACGATGAATGGTATGACAGCAGAAAATATTCTCGCTGCGCAAGAAAAGGGTTGCTGCTGGGGCCGTAAATGGAAAGCTAGCGATTGTATTTTAATAACAAAAAAGGCTTGGTGAAAACCGAGCCTTTTTTGTTATATGTGTAACAGGCAAAACGGAATTATGAAACCGTTGAGAACAAGGCGTCCGGACTATATATTTCATTTATGTATCAAAGGTGTCACACCTAACAGTTTTTTCGCGAAATTAGAAATTTTTAAGTTGACTAAGAAGTTGTTAAGCCCTTTATATAAGGCTTTGATTCTAATTGTGAACATGTAAAGAAAATGTAACAAAAGTCATAATAAGACAACAATAAATGCATTTGAATGTAACTTCTTTCACGTACAATAATTGATGTACTAAAAGTAAAGAAATTATTAAAAGTCTAAAAAGACGAATAGTACTTAATGCAAGGGAGTATGAACGAATGAATGCATCTGTAAAGAATACATTACTAGTTACGGCCGGTGCCGCAGCGACGTTGGCTGGATCAGCGGTTGCTGTATCAGCTGACTCAATCACGGTTAAGGCGGGGGATACGTTGTACGCACTAGCTGCGGCTCACAACACGACGGTTGCAGATTTGGTTTCAGCTAACGGCTTGTCAAATGCCAACATGATCTTTGTTGGTCAACAATTGCAATTGCCTGGCTCAAACAATAACAACGCAGCATCAAACAATGCCAACAACAACGCAGCGAACCCAGCAGCAACGGGAACGTACACGGTTAAGGCAGGGGACTCATTGTGGGTCATTGCGAACAACCACGGTATGAATCTTTCAGAATTGCTTTCATTGAATGGTTTGCAAATGTCATCAACAATTCACCCAGGTGATACGTTGAAGTTGTCTGGTCAACCAGCTACTGATAACAACAACCAAACGGCAAACGATAGCCAAGCTGATTCTTCAGCAAACACGCAAGCACCTGCATCAAACGGCCAATACACGGTTAAGGCAGGGGATTCATTGTGGGCCATCGCAAACAGCCACGGTATGTCTTTGACTGATTTGTTGAACTTGAACGGTTTGCAAGCAACGTCAATGATTCACCCAGGCGACATTTTGCGTGTGTCAGGTGATGCTTCATCAGCAAACACTGATAACAACGCATCAGCTTCACAAAACAATGATGAAGCGAACAACAACGACTACACAAACTCAGGTTCTGTTTCAACGACAAACAACACATACCCATACGGACAATGCACGTGGTACGCCAAGGGTCACTTGGACTGGGTTGGTAACTGGTGGGGTAACGCAGCTGACTGGACAACGTCAGCTGTTAACGCCGGTCACCACGTTGATTCAACGCCAAGCGCAGGATCTGTTATCTGGTTTACACCAGGTGTTGGTGGTGTTTCAGTTTACGGTCACGTTGGTGTCGTAGAATCAGTTAACGCCGATGGTACAATTACGATTTCTGAAGGTAACTACGCCCCAGGAATGTTGTACCACCAACGTACGATTTCACCTGCTGGTCACTTGTTCATCCACAAGTAAACAGGTTAAAAGAGCTCTTTGGGGGCTCTTTTTTTGTAAAACGAGAGGTTAGTTATGCCATACGAAATTTCAGAGACAAACGTTAGACACCTAAATGATATGGGTAAAGTGGATGCTGAATTGCAATTTGCCATGCCGGGCGAGGAAACGTTGTTCCGCATCACAAATTCTTTCTTTGCACAACGTATGCAGGGGGCACGCGTTCAGCAGACATTGATGGAAATGATTATGGATAAGTTGCGCCAAAACTTCTGGCCAGTGATTAACCGCGTTGCCGGTGTGCCATACCAAAATGGGGGGATTAATCTGGCGACTGGTTTTGATGCGACGGGGTTAAACATTTATTTCTATAATCATGTGTATGGCTTGTCTTTGCCTGGCGACATCACCAAGCAAATCGATATTTTCAATGAAGTACCGGCTGATCAAGCAATTCTAGGGGATATGTTAGTCTGGGGTGGTAAAATGATGCCAACCAGTGTAGGCATTTACATTGGAGGTGGCCGCTATATCACGGCTGACTTGATGACGGGGAAAGTTGTACAGCGCACGATTGATTATAATTGGCAACCTGATATGGTGTTGTCAGTACGTTAATATGGGGGATTACAATGGAATTTACGAAGGAACCAGGTCGACTATTTCACGAGACTGATGGGGAGCTAGATGCTGAAATCTTGTTTCCCGAAATTAACGATGGCCAAACATGGTCGATTGATCACACGTATGTGAATCCAAGTTTACGCGGCCAGGGAATTGCGGGACAAATGTTAGCGGAGGTTGTTTCGATGGCTGAAGAAGCCGGGGTGACATTGCGCCCGGTTTGTTCATATGCCCGAAAGGCGTTCTTTATGAATCCTGAGTATCAGAAAATTCAGGCAAAAGGTTAAGACTTATTTGAAAGCACGCGGTTTTAGGCCGGTGTGCTTTTTAATTTGAGTCATTTTTCGTTATACTTGAGATAGTTTTAATAAAATGGGGGCAAACTATATGGAACGTGGATTTGCAGTAGTTAAAAAATATGCTGATGCCAATTTGAATTTGCCACAGCGTGCAACACGCCGTGCAGCCGGTTATGATTTTGAAGCGGCAGAGGATTTTGTTTTACCATCAATTTGGAAGTTACCATTTGTCAAAATTTTGGTGCATTTGACGACGAAGCAAGAATTGACGGCGACCGACTATGAGGAAGCAAACGCGGTTCTAAAGCCCCTCCTAGTACCGACGGGTATTAAAGCCTACATGGGCGAAAATGAGTACTTAATGATTGCGAATCGTTCATCAAACCCACTAAAGCGTGGCATGATTTTGCCAAACGGTGTGGGCATTATTGATGCCGATTACGTTGATAATGATAAAAATGAAGGTGAAATTTTTATCCAAATGACTAACTGGGGATTGCGCGATGTTCACATTAAAAAGGGCGAACGCATCGGTCAAGGTATCTTTATGCCATTCCTAGTAACAGATAATGATAAGTTGCAAGAGAAAAAAGAACGCACGGGAGGTTTTGGTAGCTCCGGCGTTAATTAGAGAGGTGTAGGCTATGGCTAAAACGAAAACACAATTTGTATGTTCGAATTGTGGATATGTATCACAACGCTATATGGGACGATGTGCTAACTGTGGGGCCTGGGGCACGTTCGTTGAAGAAGTTGTACAACCAGAAAAGGCAGACCGTAAGTCACGCGTTAACTTGGCTGGTCAAATCGCTCGCGTTGAACGTTTGGGCGAGGTTAGCATCGAAGAAACGCCACGTGTCGACACGTCGATTGATGAATTCAACCGTGTCTTAGGTGGTGGTGTTGTACCTGGTTCAATGGTGCTAATCGGTGGTGATCCTGGAATTGGTAAGTCAACATTGCTTCTACAAGTTTCAAGTCAATTGGCAAACCATGGTGGCACGATTTTGTACGTCGCTGGTGAAGAAAGTGCGTCACAAATCAAGCTGCGAGCTGAACGTTTGGGCGTGAAGGGGGATGCTGATTTCTTCCTTTATCCTGAAACGGATATGACGCAGATTCGCAAGGCGATTGACGAGACGAAGCCAGATTACGTCATCATTGACTCAATTCAAACGATGCAACAACCTGATGTGTCTTCAGCGGTTGGATCGGTTGCCCAAATACGTGAAACGACGGCTGAGTTGCTACAAATTGCCAAGACGAATGGGATTACCATCTTCATTGTCGGGCACGTGACGAAGGACGGCGCTATCGCTGGTCCTAAGATTTTGGAACACATGGTTGATACCGTGTTGTACTTCGAAGGTGATAACCAACGTAGTTTCCGTTTGTTGCGTGCCGTCAAGAATCGTTTCGGTTCAACGAATGAGTTGGGTGTCTTTGAAATGAACGAGAGTGGTTTGGCTGAAGTGACCAACCCATCTGGTCTTTTCTTGGAAGAACGTCTAGATGATGCTAGTGGTTCAGCGGTTGTGATTGCGATGGAAGGATCACGTCCAATTTTGGTTGAAGTTCAAGCATTGGTGACGCCAACGGTCTTTGGTAACGCACAACGTACCGCTTCAGGTATTGATCGTAATCGTATTTCATTGTTGATGGCAGTCTTGGAAAAGCGTGCCAATTTGCTATTGCAAAATCAAGATGCGTACGTTCGTGCTGCTGGAGGCGTAAAATTAGATGAGCCGGCCATTGATTTGGCGATTGCCATTGCAATTGCCTCAAGTTACCGTGACAAGGGTACTCGTCCAACGGATGCCTTTGTGGGTGAAATTGGATTGACTGGTGAGATTCGTCGCGTGCCTAATGTTGTTGACCGTATTCTTGAAGCTAAGAAATTGGGCTTTAAGCGCGTATTTGTCCCAAAGCATGCAGTTGATACGATGAAAGAAATTTCTGGTATTCAAGTTATCGGTGTCGCAACGTTAACGGATGCGCTACGTTTGGCACTGGATTAGTGAGGAAGCTTATGCGAAAACGAATTATTCAAGCAGCATTCTTTGTTGCTGGTGGTAGCTTGGCGGTGACGTTAATGCCGATTGTTTGGCGGATTATGAATCAACATGATCAAATTTGGCTAAACAATGCCATCGTGAACTTTATTATTGGTGCCGTTATTTTTTGGTTATTGAGTTTGGCACTATGGCGTCCAGTTGATCAAGGCATTCGCAAGATTGAAGCCTACTTGAATCAACAGTCGCCAGTTGTTTTGTTGATTGGTTCAGTGTCAACCTTGATTGGATTGGCGTTGGCTGTTTTGGTAACTGTCCCATTGCAACGCACAGGTAATTTCTTTTTAAGTGCAGTTATTCCAGTTTTTGTGATGTTGCTATTTGGGTACCTTGGTTTCCGTCTTGGAACAACGCGTATTGATGAGTGGCGTACGTTGGTTCCTAACTTCAACAATATGACAAAGCGTGTTCGTCCACGTCGATCAGCAAATCAAAGCGATGTGTTGTCTGATGAAGAGACGAACTATCACCACTACAAGATCTTGGACACCAACATCTTGATTGATGGCCGCATTGCTGATTTGGTGCAAACTGGCTTTATCGAGGGAACCTTGTTGGTACCGAACTTTGTCTTGTATGAGTTGCAATACATTGCTGATGCTGGTGAATCAATCAAGCGTGTCCGTGGCCGTCGTGGTTTGGACATTTTGAATGAATTGCGTGAAACGGACGCCATTCCACTTGAAATGTGGGAAGGTGATTACGAAGACATCAAAGAAGTTGATGAAAAGCTGATTCGCCTTGCACAAGATGTTAACGGTATCTTGGTAACGAACGATTACAACTTGAACAAGGTAACGAAGTTCCAAAACGTTGAAGTCTTGAACATTAATGAGTTGGCGGGGGCTTTGCGTCCACGTGTGGCGGTTGGTGATCGTTTGACGGTGACATTGGTTAAGAATGGAACTGAGCGCCAACAAGCGGTTGGTTACCTAGATGACGGGACGATGGTTGTCGCTGAAGAAGGTCGCGACCACTTACAAGAAACGGTTACTGTTGAAGTAACGTCCGCTCTGCAAACCGATGCTGGACGTATGATCTTCGGTATTGTGGTGGATTAAGTAATTAACATTGAAACCCATGAAAAACCGCGGTATATTAGTAAGCGGTATTATAAACAGAAAAGAAGGAATAGACAGAATGGCTGAGACTACTGAGAAGAAGATTCGTGTTCGATACGCTCCATCTCCAACTGGGCACCTACACATCGGAAACGCACGTACGGCATTGTTTAACTGGTTGTACGCACGTCACCACAAGGGTGAATTTGTTATCCGTATTGAGGACACTGACCAAGCACGTAACATTGCGGATGGAGAGAAGTCACAGTTGGATAACTTGGCATGGTTGGGATTGGACTGGGACGAGTCTCCAGCAAACCCAGGAAAGTATGGTCCATACCGTCAATCAGAACGTTTGGACATCTACAAGCCATTGATTCAAGATTTGTTGGATCGTGGTTTGGCATACAAGTCATACAAGACATCTGAAGAATTGGAAGCAGAGCGTGAGGCACAAATTGCTGCTAAGCAAGCTCCACACTACGTTTACGAATACGAAGGCATGAACGACGAGGAAATCGCCGCTGCCCAAGCTGAAGCAGAAGCTAAGGGCTTGCCAGCCGTTGTTCGTTTCCATGTGCCTGAAGACAAGCCATACGCATGGGATGACATCGTTAAGGGTCACGTTGAGATTAACTCAAACACTATCGGTGGTGACTGGGTTATCCAAAAGGCTGATGGCATGCCAACGTATAACTTCGCCGTTGTTGTTGACGACCACATGATGGAAATCTCACACGTTTTGCGTGGGGATGACCACGTGTCAAACACGCCAAAGCAATTGATGATTTACGAAGCCTTTGGTTGGGAAGCCCCAATCTTTGGTCACATGACGTTGATCATCAACGCTGAGACGGGTAAGAAGTTGTCAAAGCGTGACGAGTCAATCTTGCAATTTATCGAGCAATACCGTGAGTTGGGATACTTGCCAGAGGCAATGTTGAACTTCATCGTATTGTTGGGATGGTCTCCAGTTGGTGAGAAGGAAATCTTCAACAAGAACCAATTGGTTAAGATGTTTGACGAGGATCGCTTGTCAAAGTCACCAGCCAAGTTCGATAACAAGAAGCTTGAATGGATCAACAACCAATGGATTAAGACGGCTGACCAAAACATGGTCTTCGACAAGATGATGCAACAACTTGTTAAGGCTGACTTGGTTAACCCAGCTGAATTGACGGCTGAGAAGATGCAATGGTTGCGTTCAGTGATGAACGTTTACATGGATGGTGTATCATACACGTCACAAATTGTGCCTTTGGTAAAGCCTGTCTTCTTCGAAATGCCTGCAGCTGATGAGATTACTGATTCAGCTAAGGAATGGATGGCTGCTGAAAACGTACCAGCTATGTTGAACTTGTTCATCGAGAAGTTGGAAGCAATGCCATTGTTCACGGCTGCTGCAATCTTGAACGCAATCCGCGAGATTCAAAACGAAATGGACGTCAAGGCCCGTGCTTTGTGGAACCCATTGCGTATTGCAACGACGCGTGAGGAGCAAGGTCCAAACCTTGGTGAATTGCTAGAGTTGCTAGGACGTGAGCAAACGATCGCAAACATCCGCGAATTCTTGTAAAATCAAACAACAAATTAAGTCCAGTACCCGTTTGGGTGCTGGATTTTTTGTTGTTGGTGTGTGTCCGAACTGGTGCCACTTACCACATATTCAAAAATAATGCACACAATCGGCGTTACGAGTGTGTTAAAATATTTATTAGTACCATTAGCTGTAGCAGCTAGTGAAGACAAGAGGGAATAGGTAAAAGATGGCTAATCCATTACGTAAAATTATTGAGAGTGATAAGGGGACAATGCGTCGCTTGAACCGCCTTGCGGATCAAGTTGAAGCACATGCCGATGAGATGGCAGCCCTTTCTGATGAAGAACTACAAGCAAAGACGCCTTACTTGCGTGACTTGTTGAAGCAAGGTAAGACGTTGGACGATATTTTGCCAGAAGCATTCGCGGTTGTCCGTGAAGGTGCACGCCGTGTCTTGGGATTGTACCCATTCCGTGTGCAAATCATGGGATCTGCTGTGTTGCACGGTGGAAACATCGCCGAAATGCGTACCGGTGAAGGTAAGACGTTGACGGCCACAATGGCGGTTTATTTGAACGCGTTGCTACAAGAAGGTGTTCACGTTGTCACGGTTAACGAGTACTTGTCTGCTCGTGACGGTGAGGAAATGGGTGAATTGTACAAGTGGCTTGGTTTGACGGTTGGTATCAACGGTTCAGAGATGTCACCAGATGAGAAGCGTGCCGCGTACAACGCAGATATTACGTACACGACTAACTCAGAAATCGGGTTTGACTACTTGCGTGACAACATGGTTGCCCGTAAGGAAGATCGTGTACAACGTCCATTGAACTTCGCATTGGTCGACGAAACCGACTCAATCTTGATTGACGAAGCTCGTACGCCATTGATTATTTCTGGTGCACCAGCACAAGAAAGCACGCAATTGTACATTCGTGCGGACCGCTTCGTTAAGTCATTGACGAAGGAAGAAGACTTTACGGTCGACGAAGAATCAAAGACGGTGTTGTTGCAAGACGAAGGTATCAAGAAGGCTGAGCGTTACTTCAACCTTGAAAACTTGTACGATTCAGGCAACACGGCTTTGACTCACCACATTGATCAATCATTGCGTGCCAACTACACGATGTTTAACAACAAGGACTACGTTGTCCGTGATGGTGAAGTCGTGTTGGTTGATGCGTTCTCAGGACGTATTCAAGAAGGTCGTCGATTCTCTGACGGATTGCACCAAGCCTTGGAAGCCAAGGAACAAGTTCAAATCCAAGAAGATAACCGTGCGATGGCTTCAATCACGTACCAAAACTTGTTCCGTCGTTACAAGAAGTTGTCAGGTATGACTGGAACGGCCAAGACTGAAGCGGAAGAGTTCCGTGAGATCTACAACATGGAAATTGTTGAAATCCCAACGAACCGTCCAATTCAACGTGTCGACGAACCAGATTTGTTGTACCCTAACTTGCGCTCAAAGTTCTTGGCCGTTGTTGAATTGGTTAAGGAATTGCACGCCAAGGGTCAACCAATTTTGATTGGTACAGTTGCCGTTGAGACATCAGAATTGTTGTCACAATTGTTGGACCGTGAAGGCATTCCACACAACGTGTTGAACGCCAAGAACCACGCCAAGGAAGCTGAAATTGTTGCCAACGCTGGTCAACGTGGTGCCGTTACAATCGCCACTAACATGGCCGGTCGTGGAACTGACATCAAGCTTGGCCCTGGTGTTTCTGATTTGGGCGGTTTGGCCGTTATCGGAACTGAGCGTCACGAATCTCGTCGTATCGACAACCAGTTGCGTGGACGTGCTGGTCGTCAAGGTGACAAGGGATACTCACAATTCTTCTTGTCATTGGAAGATGATTTGATGATTCGTTTCGGTGGTGAGCGTATCAAGACGATGATGGAACGCATGAATTTGGCTGATGAAGACGCTGTGATCAAGAACCGCTTGATTACACGCTCTGTTGAGTCAGCACAAAAGCGTGTCGAAGGTAACAACTACGATTCACGTAAGAACGTTTTGCAATACGATGATGTTATGTCGCAACAACGTAACACGTTCTATGCAAACCGTAACCAAGTTATCGATGAAGACAAGTCATTGCGCAATGTTATTTTGCCAATGGTTGAGCGTACTATCGGACGTGTTGTTGATCGTCATGCTTTGGGTAAGACTGAAGAATGGGACTTGCAATCAATCGTCGACTTCGCCGGTGCTGTTTTGATTCCCGAGGATTCAATTACGGTTGCTGACCTTGAAGGCAAGAGCCAACAAGAAATCAAGGATTACTTGTATGGCCGTGCCAAGGAAGTCTACGAAGACAAGCGTTCTGCTTTGGTTGATGATGAGCAAATGCTACAATTCACGCGTGTTGTTATCTTGCGTGTGGTTGACTCACAATGGACGGACCACATGGACGCCATGAACCAATTGCGTGATGCTATCCAATTGCGTGGTTATGGTCAATTGAACCCATTGATTGAGTATCAAAACGAAGGTTTCCGTATGTTTGAAGAAATGATTGCTGGTATTGAGTATGATGCAACGCGTCTATTCATGAAGTCAGAAATCCGTCAAAACCTACGTGCCTAAAAATGTTATTGGAGGGGAAAGTTAGTTGCGACTGGCTTTCCTTTTTCGCATTAGAGAGTTGAGGTTATAGAGAAAATGGAGCTATCAGAAGCACGTCGCTCATTAGCTGAGATGTCAGAAGAGATTACGAAGTTTGGTGAGTCTCTGGACTTGGATGCTTTGAACGATGAAATCGCGGCCAATGAAGATGAAATGGTCCACCCAGATTTCTGGAATGACAACGTTGCGGCGCAAAAGGTGATTGATGCCAACAATATCTTGAAGGGCCGCCGTGATGACTACTTGAACTTGACGGCTGGCGTAGAGAATGTTGAGACGGCGCTTGAACTATTGGCTGAATTGCCTGATGAAGACATGCAAGCCGAGATGGAAGCGGACTTGCAAAAGTTGTCAGATGATTTGGAAAGTTACCGTTTGGCGCAATTATTGAACGAGCCGTATGACAAGAACAATGCTATCTTGGAAATTCACCCAGGTTCTGGTGGAACAGAGTCTGCCGACTGGGGTGCCAACTTGCAACGTATGTACACACGTTGGGCTGAGCGTCACGGCTTTAAGGTCGAAATCATGGATTATCACCCTGGTGATGTGGCCGGTATCGATTCAGCAACATTGATGATTACGGGGCACAACGCTTATGGTTACCTACGTTCAGAGCGTGGGGTACACCGTTTTGTCCGTATTTCACCATTTGATTCAGCTGGCCGTCGTCACACGTCATTCGTTTCAATCGACGTGATGCCGGAACTGGATGACTCGGTTGAAGTTGATATTAACCCAGCTGACGTGAAGATGGACGTGTACCGCGCCTCTGGTGCTGGTGGACAGCACATCAATAAGACGTCATCAGCTGTGCGTTTGACACACATTCCAACGGGTATCGTTGTTGCCTCACAACAACAGCGTTCACAGTTCCAAAACAAGGATACGGCCTACGCTATGTTGCGTGCCAAGTTGTATCAATTGGAAATGGATAAGAAAGAAAAGGAACGTGCATCGATTGCCGGCGAGCAATTGGAAAATGGTTGGGGATCACAAATCCGCTCGTACGTTTTCCAACCATACCGCATGGTTAAGGATCACCGTACGAACTTTGAATCAGGTAACCCACAAGGTGTAATGGATGGTGATTTGGATCCATTCATTAATTCATACCTACGTTGGAAGCTAGCTGAACAAAACCCAGATTAAACAAAAGGACCGCCAAACTCGTGTTTGGCGGTCCTTTTCTGTAGAAATGACGAAATTTGGAATTTGTCGAAATGTTTGTGGCGAATTTACGAGTTGTTTAACATGGATTCATGAAGTTGGTGGCAAAGCGACGCTCATCGTGGTATTATTCGTACATTGTTTAGCATTTAATCGAGAATGTTCGGGGGAACGGCTGGATTAAGTCAACTTATTACTTGAAAATGACATTTTTAACCATGGGGGGATAAAAAATGGGAATTGTAAATGCATCAGAAATGATTGTACAAGCACACGCACAAGGATATGCAGTTGCGCATTTCAACACGAACAATTTGGAATGGACGCAAGCAATCTTGCGTGCGGCTGAAAGCCAAAAGGCGCCGGTGATTATCGCAGCATCAATGGGTGCTATTAAGTACATGGGTGGCACGAAGATGGTCGCCGACATGGTCCGCGATTTATATGAGAGTATGGCGATTACGGTGCCGTAGCGATTCACTTGGATCACGGTAATTTAGAGATGGCGTACCAAGCCATGAACGATGGTTTCACATCAGTTATGTTTGACGGTTCTGATTTGCCATTTGAAGAAAACTTGCGTGAGACCAAGGCTTTGGTGGCGAAGGCTGCTGAATTGGGCGTCAGCGTTGAAGCAGAAGTTGGGTCAATTGGCGGTGTTGAAGACGGTATTGTTGGACTGGGTGAGATTGCTGACAAGCAGCAAGTTGTTGAGATGGCCAACACGGGAATCGATATGCTAGCTGCTGGCATTGGTAACATTCACGGCGCCTATCCAGAAGACTTTGCTGGCTTAGATTTGGGCGCGTTGACAGAGTTTGAAGCTGCTACTCGCCATGAGATGCCGTTTGTCTTGCACGGCGCTTCTGGTTTGCCTGAGGACGAAATTCAGACGGCCATTACACTTGGTGTTGCAAAGATTAACATTAATTCTCAATTGCAATGGGCGTTCCACAACGCATTGCGTGATTTCATTGTGTCAGACCGTGATTTGGAAGGCACTAACTATGATCCACGTAAGTTGCTTCGTTCGGGTGTCGACGCTGCCCAACAAGCTGCCGAAGAAATGATTCAAATGCTTGGGTCAGCTAACAAGGCACAAGTAACACTAACAAAGGCGTAATGCCGATTTCTGTGAGGGGAAAGATGAATAAGCCTAAATTGTTTTTGGACATGGACAATGTCCTTGTTGATACGTTACTTATTTTGAACGCGATTGATATGGCTGGTGAGACGGTCGCTAAGCCAGATCAGATTCCAGGCATTTTTCGATATTTACCACCGGTGCCAGGGGCGATTGACGCGGTCAATAAGTTGAACGACTATTATGAGCTATACATTTTGTCGACAGCACCTTGGCAAAATGCGAGTGCTTGGCAAGATAAGTTGATTTGGTTGCAACATCATTTCGGTGAAGATGAGAAGAGCCCGTTTTACAAGCGGGTGATTATGGCGCACGATAAAAGCTTAGCACGCACACCGGGGGGCTATTTTGGTTGATGATCGACCATACCACGGGGCCAGCGGTTGGGATGATGCGACGATGGACAGCCAATGGGTTCAATACGATTATGAACCCAAGATGACTTGGCAAACCGGTTTGGCTGATCTCTTGATTGAGGTGGCCGAAGTGTTACAGAACGGCGACGGTATTCGAAATGCTGTTGATACGGTTATGAATGAACATCATATTGCTGTGCACGGCGATACGGAGAAATTCGTTAAAGCCGCATGGGAATAAAGCACAATTAGCATAAAAAGCAGACGTTGAGACTGATGACTGCGTTTTAAAATGTGTCATTGTTCACATTGTTAACTATAAGACGAACGCCTAAAATTAGGCGTTCGTCTTTTTTTGTTTCAAATACGGAACATCGAGTGTGAATAAATTGTGAATATTGTGTTGCTAAACTTATGTAAGTAGATTAAGGTAATATATGTTAATTGATTCACATATTTTAAATAAGATTATTTATTTTTTAGGAGATATTATTATGATTTCATGGCTACGTAACAGCAAGGTTGCAATGTGGGTATTGACGATTGCTCGTGTTTACTTGGGATTCCAATGGGTAATGGATGGTTTTGAGAAGGTTACTACTAAGGGTGGCTTCGATGCTTCAGGTATGATTAACATGGCAATTGCTAAGCCAGTTATGACACCAGCACAAACGAAGGCTTTCCCATGGTACGACTGGTTCTTGAACCTAGCAACGAACCACGGTCACGCAACTGGTTTCTTCTCATTCGCCGTTGCATGGGGTGAGTTGTTTGTTGGTTTGGGATTGATCTTTGGTACGTTGACTTTGGTAGCTGCCTTCTTCGGAATGATCATGAACTTCTCATACTTGGGTGCCGGCGTTGTGTCAGTTAACCCAACGTTCATCTTCATCGAGATGTTCATCTTGATGGGTGGCTTCAACTCAGCACGTATCGGTTTGGACCACTGGGTAACGCCATTCTTGCGTTCAAAGTTGCCATTCTTGAACAACGATATCGAAGTTCGCTAATTTAATGATTAAAGACTAAAGGATTCGGGAAGACATTTTCCGAATCCTTTTTTTCATGAACCTAGGGGCTAATTTGGCCGTGAATTTTAAGTTTTGGCCACCTGAGACAGCGTACAACCTTTTACAATGCAGTTTATGGTATAAAGAGGGCAAACGCGTTCTAAATGGGGTGACGAAAATGGACAGAAATAAGCTAGCAAAAAAGATACGCAAACAAATGAACCGCAATCCTGGTTTATCAAGTGGTGAAAAATTTTTTGTCGATAATTTAGAGTTGGCCAAAGAAACAGATAAACTGATAAAAAGATATCATTATGCCATACCGGCGGCTGACCAAAATGAAGTTAAAAAGACACTGGCATCACCATTGGCAGAAGCTTTGCGTGCCTCTGAGGATGATGTAAACGAGTTGTTGGCTGAGATAACCATTCGGCTGACATTAACCTCAAAACCAGAACTGGTTTATGTTTGGGAGAATTCAAAAAATGTTGTGTCATCCCGCCGTGTCTATGGCTTTGCCTATCAGGTTCGCGATGAAGGGGATGGACTCCAGCTGTTTCGGGATGCGCTCACCGAGGCTAGAGTGCCACGAACTAGAATGACTGCGACACCGCAAGCTAAGTCAGCTGAACCACAAGATCCAAGTGAGGATGTCGCAGCATTGAAGAGCCAAATTGACCGATTGGAAAAGGCAAATAAAACGTTGAAGGCCAAAAATGTTGCGGCAAGTGAACGCGTCCAAGAACTTGAGCGTGAACTAAAGCAGGCGAATGCAGTCACGACCCAAGAGACGGCTGCATTATCAAATCAACTGGAGACTGCACAAGCAACGCAACAAGCGACGCAACAGCTTTCTCACCAACGTCAATTGGATTTGGAACATCAAGCAACCCGACTTGAAGAGCTGAAGAATCAGGTTGCGGAATACGAAAATTTGCATCGCAATGAAAGTGGTCGGATTACTGAGCTTGAAGAAGCGTTGCATGAAGCGAATGAATCATTGGCGCAAATACATGCCACGCAACAGGCAAAGGCACAAACAGTGCCAGTCAATACGGATTACAAGGATACTGTGATTCGAACATTGGCGGTGCGTATTGCTGAATTGGAGCAACAGCCTGCAATGCCGGTACAGGAAACGCCGGTTGAGACACCGCAACCGGTACGAATTGTCACGAAACAAGCTGAACCGGTTGTGATGACCAAGACTGTACCAGTGACGGATTCAGAAGCCCTATCACAGCTGATTGCGCACTTAACCCGTGATAATTTAGCGGCCTACCGCAAGTTGCCGTTGCTTGTCCAAACATATAACGATTTGACGAACGATGATGTTGCTTTGTGGATGCCGGTTCAGGGACGCTTCTATGTTGAAGATGATGATCGCTACTTTATTGATACGCAAGGTCACTTGGCTGGCATGGATCAAATTGATACCAACGGCCTTGATGAAGCGAGCTTGAATGCGGAAGAGACGTATTCAGCACGAGTTCGAACAGACATGCATGCTGTACAACTGTTGCGCAGTCTTGGTAAGTTGCCAGAAATAAAGGTTACCGAAGATGAAAAGAGTACCACTGACAGTGAGCTCGAGCGAAGTCTGTTTGGTCAGCGTGTGTTGATTGTGTCTTGGTTTGGTGCCAGTGCCAAGAATGCCGCCAACAAGATTAATGAAGTTGGCGGACAAGCAACCTGGCTAGATGGTTCTAAGTACACGGAGAGTAAGGTGATTGATGAAATTCAAGCGAACCGATATGATGTCGGCATCGTCTTGATTAACGGCTCACATCACCATACGGTTAAGGCTGCGTGGGAAGCGCAACGAGCCGGACAAAATATTCAAGTGACACCAAACGCGGGGATGACGAAAATTATTCGTATCGCAATGGATGCGCTATAAAACAAAAAATGCAGTCTACCGATTTTGGCAGACTGCATTTTGTTTATTTGCGAACTAATTCTGTGTAGGCGTCTTCGTCAACAACGACGTCGATTTCACCGATGTATTCACGTGGGTCATCCTTAACGAATGTACGCTTGAAGACGAACAAACCATCTTGATCTGACGCTTCTTCAATACCACCCATGTCGTACAATGGAACACCTGAATCCATGGCCCATTGAATCATAGCCGTTTGAACAGCGTATGGTGCGTAGTAGATGTTACCGTCGAATGAACCGGCATACATGTACCAAATCTTGTCACCATACTTAAAGCCCATGCCAGTTGAAAGCAATTCGCCTTCACGTTCGGCAATGTAGATACGCATGATATCATCATCAGCAAAGGCTTCACGCATACGCTCAAAGTATTCCTTTGGGCGGTGTGAGATACCGTGACGTTGGGCCATACCGGCGTATGTCTCGAAGAAGGCATCAACGGCAGCTTCGTCGTTGGCCCAACGAACAGTCACGCCATCGCGTACGGGACGCTTCAACTTTGACTTCGTCTTAGAAGGGTACAAATCCAACGTTTCCTTGGCATCTGGCTTAGCCGTCAAATCAATCACCATGTTCAAACGTGGTTGGATTGTGGCGTGCATCCCTTGGTCAGCCACGTTACGGTTACGTGTTTCGTAACCGCGGGCACGCAAAGCGTCGTTAAATTCATCTGAGTAAGGCACCTCAGGATCCATACGAATGACGTACACATCATCATCGGCTACAGCGAGCTTAGCTTCTGCAACCAACTTATCCAACAAATCAAGGTCAGTAACGTCCATCACTGGTCCCTTTGATGCGTAGGCAAACTTCTTACCGGTTGGCGTTTGTGTCAACAATAGTGAAATGGCAGCGATGATGTTGCCGTCAGCGTCTTCAACGTACGCGTGGCGTGGCTCCCAATTGTTCTTAACGTGTGCCCAGCCCAAGTCTTGTGTCACTTGGCCGAACTTTGAGTTGCGGACAAACGTCGTAAAACGTTCAACAGCAGCTGCATCATTCATATCCAAAACTGGCATTGTTTTTCCTTCTTTCTAACTGAAAAACAGTCTCATTCAATCTGAGTAAATTATAACATAGGCAAGTTTACCAGTTTCAGAGTATAATAACTCTTATGGAAACTATTACATCAGTACAAAATGGCCGTGTTAAGTCATGGCAAAAGTTGCAAACGAAGAAGGGTCGCCAAGCAAGTAAGACATATTTGCTTGATGGCTGGCATTTGGTCCAAGAGGCCATTCAACACGATGGTAAGTTGCACGCAATTATGGCAACACCAGAACAATTGGCAGAACACCAAGATGACTTGCCAATTGGGGTACCGGTATTTGAAATTACGGCCGATATCGCTAAGAAGCTATCAGACTTGGTAACGCCACAAGGTATCTTTGCGGAAGTCTCATTGCCAACAGCAACGCGTGAGCCACAATTTATTCACGACGGGGCTTGGTTGTTCTTAGATGCGATTCAAGATCCGGGTAATGTTGGGACAATGATTCGTACGGCAGACGCAGCTGGCTTTGCCGGTGTTGTGTTTGGGGATGGATCAGTTGATCCTTATTCACCAAAGGCATTGCGTGCTATGCAAGGATCACAATTCCACATGACGTTGACGACTGGAAACTTGCAAGAGTGGACGGCAGCATTTACGCAAAACGACATGAACGTCTATGGTACACAATTGGATCCAGAAGCCGCCGACTTGTTCACTATTCCAGCGCAAACACAATTTGCGTTGATTATGGGAAACGAAGGTCAAGGTATGAATCCTGAATTGGCCAAGATGACAACGAAGAATCTTTACATCCCAATTTCTGGCCAAGCTGAATCACTAAACGTTGGTGTGGCAGCTGGTATTGCGATGTTCGCGTTGAAGGCACGCTAAAGCCTAGTTTGAGGTTGATAAGGTACTGTTAATCATGCAAAGAGGGGGCTTTTATATGCAAGATTGGCAACGCGATACCGCGTATTATAATATCGTGAAAGATTTGTTGGCCCATCCCCAAGTGCAAGAGTTGGCTAATTACACCCAACACCACCACTCGGATCGGCTAACCCATTCAATTGCGGTTTCATATGTAAGCTACAAGTGGGCATTACGTCTTGGCTTGAATGCAACTGCGGTCGCACGAGCTGGTATTTTGCACGATCTCTTCTTTTATGATTGGCGTACCACGAAGTTCGAGCTAGGAACGCATGCGTTTATTCATCCCCGTGTTTCACTAAGAAACGCTGAGAAGATTACGCAGCTATCACCGATGGAAAAGGATATTATCCTGAAGCATATGTGGGGCGCAACGGCTGCGCTACCACATTATCGCGAAAGCTTTTTGCTGGATTTGGTCGATGATTATATGGCGGTCGCTGAGTTTTTCTCACCGGCATCAGCCCGCGTCAAGCGACTGTTCCATGCACATTAAAGCATAATAAAAGAGCGCATCCAACGATGCGCTCTTTTATTATGCTTTCACACGGCGGCCGTGTACCAAGTGGTAAACAACCAAGCCGATTACCGTAATGGCGACCATGACCATAAAGAGGTGACGATAACCAAGGTAAGGTTCGAAAAGTCCGATAATTGAAGGACCGAAACCAAGTGATGCTTCATAGGCGATGAAGTAGGTTGCTGTGGCCTGCGTCAAACGATCAGCCGGAATCATTTGTGAGGTGGTTGATTGGACCGCAGACTGGAAGTTACCGAAACCGACACCGATGAAGATGGCAGCTAGCAACATCATCCAACCGTTTACCATTGTGGCCAATAGTAGCAATCCAATCGCTAGAATAACCAATGACGGATAAATGACGTAGTTTTCGTTCTTGCGATCCATCAAGCGACCGACGAGCGGACGAGATAGCAAGATGACGAAAGCGTAAACCAAGAAGAAGTATGACGCGAACGTCACCAAGTGTAATTGACTTGCGAAGAAGTCCAAGTCGGCTTGCAAAGCAGCGTAACCAATTGTCACGAAACCAAGGGTCAATGAAATTGGCAATACACGTGGTTCCATCAAGGTACGAA
Source organism: Weissella confusa (assembly GCF_004766315.1). Classification (GTDB taxonomy): domain Bacteria; phylum Bacillota; class Bacilli; order Lactobacillales; family Lactobacillaceae; genus Weissella; species Weissella confusa_A. Next base: position 30,438 of record NZ_PVSN01000014.1, read on the forward strand.
TGTCGAAACGTTGGTTGGCTTGCTTAGCGACCGGCTTGGTTTCAATGTAAACCTTGTCTGACTTGACGAATAGGGATGCGATTAAAGCGACCAAACCAGTCAAGAACTCAAGCCAGAATAGCGTACTATATGAAGCGTGTTGCGTGATCAACAAAGCCAAGAAAGGACCGAACGCCGTACCAAGGATTGTGGCCAAAGAGAAATAGGCAATTCCTTCAGCGCGTCGCTCGGTTGGAATGACGTTGATGACAGCTGTGTTTGTCACAGTACCGGTAATCCCGACTGACAATCCTTGGATGAAACGGACAACAAGCAAATAAATCAAACTGCCTTGTAGCTGATAGGCCAGTAGCACAGGAACCAAAATTGCCATACTAATGATGGTCAATTGGCGCGCACTGAACTTGGTGGTTAAGATACCAGCTGAAAAGCGAGCAATCATCGTACCAATAATTGTCATACCGGTCACCAGACCAGCCATGGCATTGCTGACATGATACGTTGCCACAGTGTAGGGGCCGATAATGACAAAAAGACTATAGAACGTTACCATGCCCAAAATTTGAATAACAAAGAGCTGGATAAACGTTGCATTAAAGATACGGGAATCTGATTTTTGAGACGTAATAAACACCTAACTTTCTATAAAAAACAAATTTTTAGTATACACCTCAAAAAAATCGTCTTCATAGTTAATCGTTTTAGAAGGACAATTTTTGTATTGAAAAACGTCAATTCGACAACCGTTTAAAACGTTTAACCCTATGTAAATCAAGGCTCGTGCATAGTTTGTCTTTATTTCGTGCAGAGTTTATTCGTAAAAAAATCACAATTCTGGTTTTATAATGTAAGTATCAAAAGTGAGAAAAAAACAGAAACGTGTCGCACAAGTTGTCCTTTTTCCGAGTACGGAAACGTGACTTAATTTGTGAAGAGCGTTACAATTAAATAACTTATAAAATATAAATAAAAATCCGATTAGAACTAGAGTATTAGGAGACAGTAATTATGGCAGTAGCATCACATGAAGTAGTAGCAAACACATTGTGCGACAAGTTTATCGCAACGTTTGATATCTTGGGACGTAAGTGGAATGGCTTGATCATCGAAGTATTGTTGAACAACGGCCCACGTCGTTTCAAGGATTTGGCGCAAGCTGTGGCGAAGTGCTCAGACCGTGTTTTGGTTGAGCGTTTGAAGGAATTGGAAGCAGCTGGAATCGTTGAGCGTCGTACATATGAAGACTCATCATTGATTGAATACGCTTTGACTGAGCATGGTGAGTCAATGCGTCCTATGATGGCTGCCATTCACGAATGGTCAGACAACTGGAACGCCTAATTAATCAGTGACATTAAAACCAGTGAACAAGGGGGAACGCGTTCGCTGGTTTTTTGCATACCGGTTGCGAATGACTGATAATGTTGTACAATAATATAAGAAACTTTGAATGACCTAGTAAGTTGGTATGTCGTTTTAGAGAGTGGGCGCTGGTGAAAATCCCATCGACATTAAAACTGAATTTCAGTCAGGAGTTCATTGGTTGCAAGGCCTTTGCGGTTCATCACCGTTAACGGATGTCCGAGGGCCGTCTTAAGTGACGACTAAAGTAGGGTGGTACCACGTTAATGAGCGTCCCTGTGACAAGTTATTTGTCGCAGGGACTTTTTATTTTGATTTTATTTTCTAAGGAGACAAACCATGAGTTTACAAGACGAGCTCACGCAATTGCGCGATCAAGCATTGGGCGAGATTGAAGCAACGACTGACTTGAAGGCTTTGAACCAAGTGCGTGTTAACTGGCTTGGTAAAAAGGGACCGTTGACTGAAGTGTTGCGCGGTATGAAGGATTTGACGCCAGAAGAGCGCCCTGTTGTGGGAGCTTTGGCTAACGAGGTACGCGATGCCTTGACTGAGGCCATTGCGACACGTCAAACGTCATTGGAAGAGGCAGCTTTGAATACCCAATTGGCAGCTGAAACGTTGGATGTTACGTTGCCAGGTCGTGCGACTGTACAAGGTCAACCACACGTGTTGCAACAAATCATTGAGTCATTGGAAGATCAATTCCTTGGCATGGGTTACCAAGTCATTGAAGGTCCTGAAGTTGAGCAAGATAAGTACAACTTTGAGATGATGAACTTGCCAAAGGATCACCCAGCCCGTGATATGCAAGATACGTTCTACGTCACGCCTGAAATCTTGATGCGTACGCAAACGTCTCCTGTGCAAGCTCGTACATTGGAGTCACACGACTTTAATGCTGGACCTTTGAAGATGGTTTCACCAGGTCGCGTTTACCGTCGTGACACAGACGATGCCACGCACTCACACCAATTCCACCAAATGGAAGGATTGGTTATCGACAAGCACATCACGATGGGTGACTTGAAGGGAACGCTTTTGGCAGTTGCCCGTAAGTTGTTCGGTGAGGACCACGAAATTCGTTTGCGTCCTTCATACTTCCCATTCACGGAGCCTTCAGTTGAAGTTGACGTGTCATGGAACGCTGTGACACCAGACATGGCCCCTGAAGACATCGAGTGGATCGAAGTGCTTGGTGCTGGTATGGTGCACCCTAACGTTTTGCGCATGGCCGGTGTTGACCCGGAAGTTTACGGCGGATTCGCCTTTGGCTTGGGACCTGACCGTTTTGCAATGTTGAAGTATGGTGTCGAAGACATCCGTAACTTCTACTTGAACGACGTGCGTTTCTTGACGCAATTTGACCAGAAAGGATAAGCAAACAAAATGAAGGTTTCTGTAAATTGGTTGCGTGATTACTTGCCAATCGAGTTGCCAGCTGACGAGTTGGCCGAGAAGATTTCACGTACGACTGTTGAAATTGAAGGACAATACCAACCACAAGCAAACATGAAGAATATCGTGATTGCCAAGGTATTGTCAGTTGTGCCTCACCCAGATTCAGACCACATGGTGATTACCCAAGTGGATGCTGGTGAGGATGAGCCTATCCAAATCGTGACGGGTGCCCCAAACGTTGCCGAGGGTCAAACGGTTATTTTGGCTAAGCACAACTCAATCGTTGGCGGTGGCCAAAAGATTAAGAAGGGTAAGCTACGTGGTGAAGTCTCAAACGGTATGTTGACGGCTTTGCAAGAGCTTGGCTTTGACGACAAGGTTGCCCCTAAGGACTTTGAAGAAGGTATCTGGGTCTTTAACGACGTTGATGCAGCTGAATTGACACCCGGTGAGAATGCCTTGCATGTTTTGGGTATGGATGATGACGTGCTTGAGACGGGTATTACGCCTAACCGTGCTGACTTGTTCTCAATGAACGGTACAGCTTGGGAAGTTGCAGCCATCTTGTCAGAAGAGCCAACGTTGCCAACGTTCGAATTGACGGAAACGTCAGAGAAGACGGCAGACTTGATTTCAGCTACGGCACCAGCTGACTTGGCCCCTAAGTACGCCTTGCGTGTGGTTAAGAACGTTGAAGTCAAGGATTCACCATTGTGGTTGCAACGCCGTTTGTGGACGATGGGAATTCGTCCAATTTCTAACGTTGTCGACGTGACGAACTTGATGTTGTTGACGTACGGTCAACCATTGCACGCCTTTGACTTGGATACCTTGCCAAGCAAGGATATTACGGTTCGTACGGCTAAGCCTGCTGAAAAGATTAAGACATTGGACGGCGTTGAGCGTGAAGCATCAGAAGGTGACATTGTGATTGCCGCTGGTGATGAAGCATTGATGTTTGCTGGTGTTATGGGTGGTGAGTCAACTGAAGTTACTGCTAAGACGACCAACATCGTTTTGGAAGGGGCTATCTTTGAGCCTAAGGCCATCCGTCACGCTGCTCGTGACCAAAACTTGCACTCAGAAGCATCAACGCGTTTCGAACGTGGTGTGAACGTTGAAGATACGTTTACGGCATTGGATCACGCGGCAGCTTTGATTGCTGAAATCGCTGGTGGTGATGTGACTGAAGGTCGTGTTGTTGCACAAGACTTTGATTACGAAGCACCAGTTGTTAAGGTGACGACTGCCCACGTTAACCACGTATTGGGAACGGAAATCACGGATGCTGAAATCTCAGCTATCTTTGATCGCTTGTTCTTCGACTACGAGTTGAACGATGGTGAATTCACTGTGACTGTGCCAGCCCGTCGTTGGGACATCACGATTGAATCTGACTTGGTAGAAGAAATCGCCCGTTTGTACGGTTACGACAACTTGCCAGCAACATTGCCAACTGGTGAAACGACACCAGGTAAGTTGACGCCAAAGCAAGCCTTGATTCGTGCAACGCGCCACGACTTGGAAGGTTTGGGATTGAACCAAGCGATTTCATACGTGTTGACGACACCTGAGAAGGCTAACAACTTCCAATTGCATGATGGGCAACCAATTCAATTGGACTACCCAATGTCACAAGACCGCCAACAAACGCGTGGTAGCTTGTTGACTGGTTTGCTTGATGACGTTGCGTACAACGTTGCTCGTAAGCAAGCTGATGTGGCTTTGTATGAGCAAGGTCGTGTCTTCGTTTCTAATGGGGATGCCAACCAATTGCCAGCTGAAATCGAGCACGTTGCCGGTGTTATCACAGGTAACGTCTTGCTACGTACTTGGGCAGAAGGTGCACAAAAGGCTGACTTCTTCGCTTTGAAGGGCATTGTTGAGCGTCTATTGGCTAACTACGCTTTGGCTGAAGAGGTGCGCTTTGTGCCAACGACTGAGCGTGCTGAAATGCACCCAGGTCGTACGGCTGACATCTACGTTGGCGAGACGTTGATCGGATTTATCGGTCAAGTACACCCATTGACGGCTAAGGCTTACAAGGTTAACGAAACGTACGCCTTTGAGTTGAACTTGGATGCCATCTTCGACTTGCCAAAGGTGAAGGACGGTTATGAAGTGGTATCACGCTTCCCAGCCGTTTCTCGTGACTTGGCCATCTTGGTTGATCGCGATGTGCCAGCCGCTGAATTGCGCGCTGCCATCGTCGCCGCTGGTGGTGAGTTGTTGCACGATGTTGAACTATTTGACGTTTACACAGGTGAAAACGTGGCTGATGACAAGAAGTCATTGGCTTACGCATTGACATTCGTTGACGTTGAAAAGACGTTAGTTGATGAAGACATTAACGCAGCTGTTGAAAACATTACCGCTGCGTTGGCTGACCAATTTAGCGCCGAAATTCGTTAAAAATTGTCAATCAATTATTTAAAAGCCATCCGTTACTGGTATACTAACTAGTAACGGATGGCTTTTTGCTGTCATTGCATTTTAAGGAGAACGATAGAAATGGAAGATTTAGCCCGCATCAACGGCAAAAAGTCTCGCAAAGGACTTTGGATTTCGTTGGTTGTGATTGTGATTCTGCTTATCGGCGCTGGTGTTGGTGGGTACCAATACTACACCATTCAAAAGGATAAGACGGATTATTCAGCATTGAATGTTAAGAATAAGAAGGATGTTCAAGTGCAAGTTAAGTCTGGTGCCACAGCATCAGAAATTACATCTGAATTGAGCAAGGCAAAGGTTTTGCGTTCAGAACGTGCTTTCATGAACTATGTGACGGTGAACAATGTCTCAGATTTGAAGGCAGGGTACTACTTGTTTAGCCCAGCTGATGATGTGAAGACAATTGTAAAGTCATTGCGTCAAGGTGGAGCTGCTTACCCATTGAACGGTAAGGATACGATTACCGTTCGCGAAGGTGAGACGATTGAAAACATTGCGACTGAGGTTGGTGAGAAGACAAACTTCACGAAGGATGAGTTCTTGAAGGCCGTTAACGACCAAGACTTCTTCAACCGCTTGAAGGAAGCTTACCCTGGTTTGTTGGATTCTGAAGTGGATAGCCAACAAGCAGGTGACATCCGTTACAAGTTGGAGGGATACTTGTACCCAGCAACTTATGACTGGAAGACGGCTAAGACTGTTAACGAGTTGATCAACCAAATGGTTTACCAAGACTACGTGCAAATGAAGGACAAGTTTGACGCCATTAAGAAGTCAGGCATGACCGTGCACCAAGTGTTGACGTTGGCGTCATTGGTTGAGCGTGAAGGAATTGACGAAGCAAGTCGTAAGACAATTGCAGGTGTCTTTGAAAACCGTTTGGCTATTAACATGCCATTGCAATCAGATATTGCAACGAAGTACGCGTTGGATACGAACAAGACGAACTTGACGAACGATGATGTTTCATCAGACAATCCATACAATTTGTATAAGTTCTCAGGTTACGGTCCTGGACCATTCAACAACCCATCATCACAATCAGTTGATGCGGTTTTGAACCCTTCTGACCGTGATAAGGGTTACTTGTACTTCGTAGCTAACTTGAAGACTGGTAAGGTTTACTACTCAAAGGACTATGACGAGCACTTGGGCAAGTCAGGTGATTTGGAAGCAACAAACCAATCAGTTGGAAATGAAGCAGATGCTAAGAATGCATCAAATTCATCAGCATCTTCATCATCAAAGTAATTACAGATATCAAGACATCTTAAGCGTTTGCTTAGGGTGTCTTTTTTATTGCTTCTTTATGACATAAACGTTGCAATTCCAAGTCGCGAAATGAGTTTTTTCTGAGTAATATCTTTATACTTTACTTAGAGTAGGAAATATCGGACAAAAGATAGATTTGCGAGATTAAGAGAGTTGGGTGAATCCCAATTATTCCGAATAAAAAACGCGGAAACACGGGAAAGAAAGGGCAACTAACATGGCTAAAGATAACGAATAAAATAGTGCAAAGACGCACTACAAGATGTATAAGGCCGGTAAAAAGTGGATGTTTGCCGGTTTGACAATGGTCTCGATGATTGCTGGTAGTGCCGCAGTTGCCACTGACACCGGTGATCTTAAGACGGGTGTTGCTGAGTTTGCAGACGATGCAATGGAGGCCGTTAGTAATATGGTGCATCTCGGCTCAGCATCGGCTGATACGGCTGCGACAAGTGCTTATCAATTGGTCGCCGGTTCTGCAGCGACGGTTGCTGATCCAAATATGAATCTTACAACAACAGATCAGATTGACAGCAACTTTACAGTTTACCAAAATGGTGCCGAAGTTGGACCAACTACTAGTGGTGCAACGACTTTGATTCCAGGACCGGGTACGAATGGAACGATTGCGATGAATAAGCAATTTAATATGACACACCCGATTTCGATGACTGGAACCGTTACGATTGGTGTCGCTACCCAAAGTAACGGGGCCGGTGGTAATACGACGGATTCGGGAGCTGTGCAAGCTGCCGGTAACGCACTTGGAATTACGTTTGCGGCTGCCGACCCAGCAAGTTTGGCACAGTTGAATGGAACGGCTGCCGGCCTTGGTGTACAAGCAACCTGGATGGGTTGGTGGATGTGGGACTGTGATGGCAAAATCACTACTGGTGATCAACGTGATGGTTACGCGACAAAGTCAATGGCCGTCCAAACAACTGATGCAGCCGGAAGTAACCTGACGACAACTTCTGTTACACCAATGTCGTTGAGTTACCTGGGTGCCGGAAACTATGCGACAACAGCGGGACAATCATTGGCTGGTAATGCGATTACATGGACGATGGCGTGGACACCAACTACAACGACATCAACATCAGCAACTGGTACGATGACGTACACAATGGTTGCGGCAGATGGTACGAAGTTGGGAACTGTGTCAACGACGCAAACCCTACCACGTAATCAAGCGTTGGGACTGAACGAAAAGACTGGTTGGGCATGGTCAACCACGAAGGCCGGTGTGCAAGCTGGTAGTTTCACGGCCGCTCAGCAAACCATGACGGTTAACTATACGGGTATGCCATCATCAATGGCTAGCACGGTATTGACTGGAAACGTTGGTGATTCATTTGGTGTGAACGATACGACCGCTGCGATTAATATGGCTGCACCAGCAGTTTCAAGTTACGTAGCTAACGCACCAACTACCCGTTTGAATGCCACGGCAACGTCGATGACGCTTATCTACACGGCCGATGCTGCTGTATTGTCATCAGGCATTGGCACGAACGCAACGAGTGTGGCACCAGAGTCTGCCACTGCTTCAACAGCTGCTTCGATTGCAGCGTCAATTGCGGCAACTGCAGTCGGATCGAATGGGTCATATTCATCAGCCGTGACGTCATATCAGACGGCCACGACGTCAGCAACAACAATTATCAATTCAGCTAGTGCGGCTATCTTGTCAGCATCGACAGCTGCAGCCGTTGCCGCTTCAAATGCCGCATCAGCTGCTAAGGCTGGGGATGCAACCGCCGCCGCTTCATACACTTCAGCTGCGTTTGCTGCTTCGACAGCAGCATCGACAGCGGCTAGTGCTGCGTCGGTCGCTACGGCTAATTTGAGCACGGCCACTGCTGATTTCAATAAGGCAACTTCAAGTGCAGCTAGCTCAGCTGCAACATCAGCTGCAAGTACCGCAAGTAGTACATCAACGGCGGTTTCAAGTGCTAGTTCAGCAAGTAGCGTAGCCACATCAGTTGCAAGTTCAACTGCAACGGTTTTGAGTAGTGTGGCAGCAAGCAGCTCAGCTGTTTCTTCAGCCGTTGCCCAAGCGCAAGTGGTTGTGAACAGTTTGTCTGCTTTGTCATCTGCCAACGCTTCAAATGCGGTGATTAGTTCAGCGGTTGCAGCCGCTGCAGGTGATTTAACTAAGGCTAAGTCAGCATCAGAAGCTGCATCAGCTGCCGTTGTCGCTGCGACGACGGCTAAGACAAACGCCACGTCACTAGCAGGTGTTGCATCGACTGCTAATGCCGATGCTGCAAAGCAAAGTAGCTTGGCTGCCTCATATGCTGCGGTTGCATCAAGTGTCGCCAGCGCTGGGGATGCTTCAGCTGCATATAATGCAGCCGTCGCCGCATCGACCGCTGCCGCTAGTGCATCAACCGCCGCTAGTTTGGCTAGTTCTGCTGGCGCTGGTGCGTTAGTACAGTCAACGGCCGCAGCAAGTGCATTGGCGCAAGCCTCTGCTGCTCAAACGACGGCCGCTAGTGCACTAGCTGATGCACAATCACAATTATCAACTGCGTCATCAGCTGCCACACAAACCGCGGCTGATCAATCAGACGCAACTTCATACTCAGCTGTTGCTTCAAGCGCAGCAGCCGATGCTAAGACAGCAGCGAACGGCGCAAGTAGCGCAGCGACATCTGCGGCCACAATGGCTGATACAGCTGGATCAAGTGCAGCCGCAGTTGCAACCACAGCCGAGAGTGCAACAGCAGCCGCTGCCAAAGCAAGTTCATTAGCTGCTAGTGGGGATGCGACAGCTGTTTCAGCCGCAACCACGGCAAGCAGTGCCGCTAGTGCTGCAAATGATTTGGCTTCAACAGCTGCAACAGATGCTTCAAATGCAAGTAGTTACGCCGCTGATGCATCAAGTGCTTCAGCCGCAGCAAGTTCAGCTGCCTCACAAGCGGCAACGCAAGCTAGTCTTGCATCAAGTGCCGCTGCAGCCGCAAGTTCATTGGCCGCAGCCGGGTTGTATGACTCAGCGTCAGCTGCCTTGACGACGGCCTCTGAAGCTGCAACCGCAGCTGCAAACTTCAAGAGTACAGCAGCCGCTGAATCAACGGCCGCAGCAACAGCGTTGACGAATGCGTCGAGCGCCTCAACGGCTGCTTCAAATGCGTTGACTTCAGCAACTAGTTTGGCGTCACAAGCCGATATGGCTGCCTCAGTGGCTGCTGCAGCAGTTGCAACATCAACTGCAAACGCTGTTGCGGGTACAACAAGTACCGCAGTTACTTCAGCACAAACAGCTAATACTGACGCATCGGATGCTGCATCAAGCGCTCAGGAAACGGCTGATAACGCCTCAACCGCAGCGCAAGTTGCCGCTGACCAAGCGGCTAAGTATCCTGACAATGCAGCCGTTGCATCTGCTGCTAGTGCTGCATCAAGTGCGGCCAGTGTTGCTGCAAGTCAAGCAACTGTTGCTTCTGAACAAGCTTCAACCGCAGCCAGTGCTGCTAAGGAAGCCGCAGATCAATCAGCCGCTGCAGCCAGTGCTGCAAGCACGGCTGCCAGCGAACTTGCCATTGCAAGTAGTGCTGCGGCTGCCGGTGGCTCAGTTGCCGCAAGTAATGCCGCCACAACAGCTTCAAACGCAGCTAGCGATGCTGCAGTAGCGTCAACTGCTGCTCAAACAGCGTCAACCGCCGCCAGTGAAGCGGCCGAACAAGCGTCAAATGCAGCCGGTGCTGATCAAGCGGGCCAAGATGCTGAGAATGCAGGTAGTGCTGCAACGTCAGCTTCAAGTTATGCTAGCGAAGCATCATCAGCTGCTAAGACTGCAACGTCAGCGGCTGCAGTAACGTCATCAGCCAATACAACGGCGACAAGCATTGCTGACGCCTTGGCTTCTTTGACGAGTGATTCACAATACGCAAGTAATGCGGTTCTTGAATCAACCGCAGCTGCTGCAAATTCATTGGCAAGTGAAACATCATCAGCTAATACGGCGGCACAATCAGCCGCCAGTGAAGCAAATGCGCAAAGCACTGCTGCCTCAAATGCTGCTGACTTGGCATCAAGTTACGCGAGTGATGCTGCCGAATACGCAGCCGCCGCAAGTAGTGCCGCTGCAGCCGGTTTGACATCATCAGCCGCTGATCTTGCGGCCAAGGCGTCATCAGCTGCTAGTGCTGCGGATGCACAAAATTCAGCAGCTTCAACGGCTGCAGAATTGGCTAAGTCAGCTGCTGACGTTGCGACGTCGGCAGCAACGGTCGCTTCGAACGCTGCATCAACAGCGCAAATCGTTAATGATGCAGCTAAAGCAACAGTAGATTCAATGGCTGCAAATGCTTCAGTAAATGAAGCTAATGAGGCCAGCCAATCAGCTGCAGATGCCGTTACAGCCGCCAACCAAGCAACGACTGACGCGTCAGATGCTGCTTCAAATGCGGCAGTGGCTGCATCAACAGCAAATTCATTGGCTGTTAGTGATTCACCATATGCAGATAACGCTGATGTCCAATCAGCTGCGAGTGCCGCCCAATCAGCTGCCACAGCCGCTGCAAGCGCCTCATCAGCTGCAAGTAGTGCTGCTGAAGTTGCGAAGGCACAAAGCGAAGCCGCAGCATCATTGGCTAATGATGCTGCTAATGCAGCGTCAACGGCATCAGAAGCCGCAAGTCTTGCTGCAGAATTGGCCGCCTCATCTGGTGCGGATTCTGCGACTGTTTCGTCAGCTGCCAAGGCTGCTAGTGAAGCAGCAGTTGCCGCTGATGCTGCTGCCCAAAGTGCTGCCAAGGCTGCCGCAACTGCGTCAACCGCCGCCGCAACTGCACAATCGCAAGCTGATCAAGCAACTTCATTGACGGCCGTTGCGAATAAGGAAGCAGCTTCAGCCGACAGTGCTGCTGCTGCGCAAGATGCCAGTGCCGCCAGTGAGGCTGCAAGCACGGCTGCGTCATTAGTTTCTCAGTATGCTGATAATGCTAAGGTTTCTGAGGCCGCAAGTACTGCCGCTAGTGAAGCCGCAGTTGCTAGTTCGGCTGCTGCAGTTGCTAGTTCAGCTAACGCCGTCGCTCAGTCGGATTCATCAGATGCTGCTACGCAAGCTAAGGCTGCCAGCGACGCAGCATCAGCTGCCCAATCGGCCGCTGCCGCAGCAAGTAGCGCTGCTGCCGCTGGAGATTCAGCTGCCGCGGCGAGTGCCTTCGCTGCCGCTAGTTCAGCTGCCGCCGCTGCAACCGCAGCGGGTGAGGCCGCAAGCAATGCCGCCAAGGCTGCCAGCGACGCAGCATCAACGGCTTCAACGGCTAATGAAACGGCAAGTTCAGCTTCTCAAGCAGCGTCAACTGCGATGAGTGCAGCGTCAACTGCCGCAACTGGTGACCAAGCTGGTCAAGATGCCGAAAATGCTGCTAGTGATGCAGCTGGTGCATCAAGTGATGCTGCAGGCGCCCAAACAGCAGCGTCAGATGCTAATGACGCCGTCGAACGGGCCACAACAGCAAGTGAGTCAGTTGATCAAACTAAGACAAATATTGATAAGTTGGCATCTGATGCGTCATATGCATCAGATGCAATAATTAAGAGTGCTGCTAGTGCTGTGGCAAGTTTAGCAACGGTTGCGTCAGATGCTAAGTCGACGGCTGTTAGCGCTGCTAGCGATGCGGCTAGTTATGCGACTGCTGCATCGACTGCCGCTTCAAACGCGACTGCTGTGGCAAGCTTAGCAGCTTCATACGCATCAGAAACTGCGAGTGCTGCATCGGCTGGTGATGCCAGTGCTGCCTCATCATATGCCGCATTAGCATCAACCGCTTCAGTTGCCGCTGCTCAGCAAAGCGCCGCTGCAACGACTGCTAGTGAGAATGCTTCGACAGCAGCATCAACGGCTTCAACTGCCGCTGATACAGCTAGCTCAGCAGCATCAACGGCAACACTTGCACAAGAAGCTGCACAAGCCGCTGCAGATGAGATTGATACAAATGCTGCTTTGGCAACAACGACAGCCGCATCTAGTCAAGCTGCTGAAGCGGTAACAAACATCAACAGTCAAGCTGATGTCGCTTCAACTGCTGCAGCCAATGCTACTGAAAATGCCACAAAGGCTGCCTCACTAGCATCGCAGTATCCAGATGACAGTGCGGTTCAATCCGCTGCATCAATGGCAAGTTCACAAGCCGCAACGGCAAGTAGCGCCGCGACGGTTGCTAGTTCTGTGGCTAGCGCTGCCAGTGAAATGAACGCGACTGTTTCAGCTGCTAACTCAGCAGCGAACGCCGCTGCCGATTCAGCAACGGCTGCAAGCACCGCTGCTAGTGCTGCAACAACAGCAACACAGGCTGCCGCGGATGCAGCCGAAGCTCGAAGCGCAGCCGCTGAATACGCAGATAATGCCACCGCATCAGAAGCTGCAAACACTGCGGCATCAGAAGCAGCTAAGGCTGCCAGTGCCGAAACATCTGCAAGTAGTGCTGCTGCTGCCGGAGATCAAAGTACCGCTGCATCATATGCGGCGATTGCCTCTTCAGCCGCCGCCGCCGCTGCTACAGCTACTGATGCTGTGAATGCCGCAGTTGCTGGACAAGCCGGTGACATGGTTACTGCTGCGACAAGTAATGCAGCAGACGCAACGTCTAACGCCGCAACACAAGCAAGTGAAGCAGGTGAGACGGCGGATTCTGCAAACGCGAAGAATGAACAAGCTACTGCTGATCAAGCCGGCACGCAGTCTGATGCGGCCACTGCAAGTGAGGGCGCAACTAATACAGCAAGTTACGCTTCAGCTGCATCGTCTTCTGCATCAGAAGCGACGAGTGCTGCTAAGACAGCGTCAGCCGCTACTTCAGCTGCTAAGGCGGCGAGTGAGTTGTACCCTGACAACCAAGTGGCTCAAAGTGGTGCATCAGAGGCTGCTAAGCAAAATGCCATTGCATCATCAGAAGCTGCGATTGCGCAAAGTGCCGCTAAGGTTGCTTCAAGCGCTAACGTAACGGCTCAATCTGCCAGCGCTGTGGCGTCATCAGCAGTTGCGGCTGCTAATTCAGCCGCTTCGGTTGCTTCTTCAGCAAATACGGTTGCTTCAAGCGCCGCTGTAGCAGCAAGTTCATATGCGAGTGCTGCTGCAAGCGATTCAGCAACTGCATCGTCATTGGCTGAAGCTGCGCAGTCAGCTATGTCAGCAGGTAATCAAGCTGCTGCCGCCTCGTATGCGAAGTTGGCAAGTTCGGCGGCCGCTGCCGCCGCAACTGCGAACAGCAACGCGACGCAGGCTAACGCAACAGCAAGTAGTGCAGCTGCAGTTGTTAGCTCCGCTGCTGATACAGTTGCAGCTGCTAGTTCAGCCGCATCAAGCGCTGCCAGTGCAGTTAATGATGCTGTTGCAACCCAAACGAATTCAAGTGCAGCTGCTGGTTCTTCAACGGCTGCGAGTGGTGCCAGTGATGCTGCCAAGGCAAATTCAGCAACGAAGTCAGCTGCCGATAAGGCGTCATCAGTTGCTGCATTAACAGCTGTCGTTTCTAAGGCAGCTGAAACAGCTAAGACGGCTGCTTCAAGCGCTGCTTCAAGTGCGGCTGCAAGTGGTGACCAAAGTGCCGCCGCTTCATATGCCGCCGCTGCTAAGAGCTTAGGTGATCAAGCAACGTCAGCTGCAGCAACGGCTGCATCATATGCGACGACAGCCAGTGAGGCTCAAACAGCAGCCGATTCGTTAGCTGCCGTTGCGTCAAGTGCCACGGCTGTCGCTGACCAACTCGCTGCTAAGGCTGCCAGTGCTGCCAAGATAGCTGAGCAGGCCAGCGCCGCCGCTACATCAGCAAGCACGGCAGCCGACCAAGCGATGACCGCTGCCACAAGCGCCGCCGAGGTTGCAAGTGAAGCTGCCAGCGCTGCTGATAAGGCCGCAATGGCTTCAGCTGCGACGGCAGCTGATAATGCAACCTGTCAGACGAATACAACAACAACTAACACGGTTGCTCCAGCAGAAACAACTGGTGCAAATACGGTGGTTAGAACCGTTGTGGTATCCGATGGTCAAGATGGTGGAACAGTCACGTCAACAGCCTACGATGTAACCGGTGCGATAACAGGCGCTGGTATGGTGACGGGTGCTGACACAACGCTTGGCTCAACCAGCGGACAAACAACACCATTGTCTTTGCCATATGCCGGTCAACGCATTGTAGATTTGCAGTCAGTGCCAGTTGGTATCGATGAAGATAACCCAACAACAGGTACGGGTGACAACAACGAAGCTGATTTTTCTAAGGCTGCAATGGCTGCCGAAATCTCAGCAAGCTTGCTCGCCTTGGCCTTGGGTGCTTGGTTTGGTCTACGTAAGAAGAATGATTAATCGCATGATGTAAATGAAAGGGGTGAATCCACTAGTAACTAAGTGAGATTCATCCTTTTTTCGTGCTTTACAAAGTAAGGTAAAGCTGACCATAATGGCAGATAGAGAAAATTGTTTTCGAAGAGATTTAAAGGAGGCAACCTGAGTGGCGACAGCGCTAGAAACCTTGAAACAAACGTTTGGCTATGAGTCCTTTCGTGATGGTCAAGAAGAAATCATTAATGCCGTAATGAACGGCGAACGAACACTGGGAATTATGCCGACGGGTGGCGGAAAGTCACTGACTTACCAAATTCCAGCTTTGATGCTACCAGGGATAACAATTGTCATTTCACCGTTGCTATCATTGATGAAAAATCAGGTTGATGAGCTTCACGAGGCTGGTGTGCCAGCGGTGACGTTGAATTCGACACAAAATGACGACGAGTACCGCGCCGCAATGAACAGCTTGTTGAATGAAGATGCAAAGTTGCTGTACATGGCACCTGAACGTCTCGGCAGCGAAGGAACGTACAACTTGTTGAACCGCTTGCCGATTTCACTGGTTGTGATTGATGAAGTACACGTACTTTCGCAATGGGGTCATGATTTTCGACCAAGTTATCTGGCAGCAGTTGGCTTGATTAACAATCTGGAGTCAGCGCCACGTGTGATGGCGTTAACGGCCACGGCGACTGAGCGTGTTCAGGCCGACTTGGAAGAGATGCTTCACATTCAGCACACCGTCCGAACAAGCGTGGTGCGTGATAACCTAACCATTCGTATGGAAAAAGGGTTGAATAAGAAGGGCAAAGAAGACTTCATTAAGACTTATATCAAGGAGCACCGTGGCGAATCGGGGATTATTTATGCCCCAACGCGTAAAACGGTTGATGCACTTACTGAATCGCTAACGGCTGTTGGCATCAATGCAGTTGGTTATCACGCAGGGATGTCGGATGAAAAGCGTGCGCAAGCTCAGGACGATTTCATCTACGATCGCACCGATGTCGTGGTTGCAACTAATGCGTTTGGTATGGGGATCAACAAGTCGAATGTACGCTATGTCATTCACTATGGTATTCCGGGTTCAGTTGAAGCGTATTATCAAGAAATTGGTCGTGCGGGTCGTGATGGCTTGCCGTCTGAAGCGATTTTGCTATATGCTGCGGCTGATTTGCAGACGCAACGTTTCTTTATTGATAATAGTGATAATCAAACGCCAGAATATCAAAACTTGCAGCGTGTAAAATTTCAGGAAATGGCTAACTACGGTGCCACACAAATGTGTTTGCAACGTTATATTACCCGTTATTTTGGTGAAGATACGCCGGATTGCGGTCGTTGCTCAAACTGCTTGGATACGCGTGAAGCGGTGGATATCACAACTGATGCACAAAAGGTTTTGAGTCACGTTGTTCGCATGTTGAAGTCACGTGGCGGTGAGAATGGCTTTGGTAAGACGGTTACAGCTGAAACGCTTCGTGGTAAGGTGCCTGATAACTTTGCGTGGGCGAACCTGGATCAATTGCCAACGTTTGGCATTTTGCGTGGAACCCCACGCGTGCACATCATTAGTTTGATTGATTATTTGATTGCAGAAGGGTACCTACGTGTCACTGGCCAATATGCAGGGTTGACGTTAGCGCCTGATGCAATGGCTGTTTTGAAGGGCGAACGTAAGGTGATGCGTCGTCAAGACATCCGCTCAATTGGTGATCGTGTGCGAGCTGGCTCACCAAGTACACGTGATGATTTGGACGAGCAACAACGCGGCGTCTTCGAAGCGTTGCGTCAATGGCGTTTGGAGTTGGCGCGTGTGACGGAAATTCCGCCGTTCATCATTTTTAATGATCGTACTTTGGTGGAATTAGCCAAACAACAACCGCTTAACGATGCGGAACTGATGGCTGTTTCAGGAATTGGTGAAGCAAAAGCAGAGCGCTATGGCACTGATGTATTGCGTGTCATTGCTGAAAGCAAATAGAAAATAAAAAGGGTCGCCTAGACTTTGCAACACGCAAGTCTAGGCGACCCTTTATTTTTAATGATTAAGCAACTTCAACAGCGATGATTTCAACTTCCATTGAAGCACCGTTTGGAAGTGGTACTTCAACTTGGTCGCCGACCTTCTTACCCATCAAAGCAACTGCGATAGGTGATTCGTTAGAAATCTTACCCTCAAGTGGGTTAGCTTCAACGGCACCAACAATCGCGTAAGTTTCAGGCTCTTCGTCAGGCAATTCCTTAAACGTAACCTTCTTACCAACTGAAACTTCATCGTCAGCAATTTCTGATGAGTCGATGATGATGGCGTTATCAAGCATGTTTTGCAACGTGTTGATACGTCCTTCAACGAAGGCTTGTTCGTCCTTAGCTGATTGGTATTCTGAGTTTTCTGACAAGTCACCGAAGCTACGGGCGATTTGAATACGTCCAGTAATCTCAGCACGCGTCTCAGTAATCAACGTGTTTAGTTCTTCTTCAATCTTGGCCTTTCCTTCGACCGTCATTGGAAATGTCTTTTCTTCAGCCATGTTTCTGGCCTCCTATGCAAGTAAATTTTATTAGTTTAATAAGTGTGTATACCCGAAGGTTTCAAATGCTACATTACCACGGGTATACGCGTGTGTAAAGGTTCACAACGCTAAGAGTTAGTAATGCAATGAGTGACGTCGCTTTTCTTTCTCTGACCAACCCAATCCAAGCATAAAGAGCAAGAAGCCTAAGCTAACGATTGCGCTTATCTTGAAGTATGGGGCGGCAAACTTAAACGTGACTGTATGCTCACCTGGTTTCAATGGTACACCAATAAAGAACTTTCCGACCGTTACGGTTTCGGTTTCTTTGCCGTCCACCATAACATGCCAACCATCGGCATTAGGAATGGTGGTCATTAGCAAACCTTGTCCCTTTGGCATATTGATTTTACCGCTGATTTCAGTTTCAGACTCTTTCTTAACTTGCAGACCGTGTTCCTGAAGTGATTGCGCTTGTGACTTGATCAAATCCTTGTCAGCGCTGTAGAGTGAGACATTTTGTAACCACAAATCATCCTTCTTTAGAACGAACGTTAGGGTTTGCTTTTGACCCTTTTGATAAGCCGGAAGCGGCACAATAATTGTGTGGCGATGACTTGGCATCGTCGGCAATGCCTTACCGTTCAATTGAATTTCGACATTGTCATTATTCACGGCATCACCAAGCGTTAGATAGTAAGGATTATCAGTCGTTGGCGTGTAAGTTAGGGTCAGTGACGCAACTTGTTTTTTGTTTTCCTTCTTCAGATAGGCGCCGGTAATCGTTGCTGGCGCAGGCACATTAGCAGCGGTTGAGCTATCGAAGTTTTCGCTTTTAAAGATATCGTCGTGTTGGTAACCGATTAAGGCGTTCCAAAAATCGTTTTGATTGCGAAGGGGATCGTTGTCTTTGAACGTCACGTTAAGTGCATTTGTGTTCGCAGCAAATGCAATCGGTAGCGCGTATGGGTTCTCAGACAAAATCGCCGTCCCAGTGTACTTAGTCATTTGATAAGTACCGTTGGTGTCGGTACGCTGGTAGGTTTGCATATTAGTAGGCGTACCTGGCGTATTTGGTTCTACGCCAGATGGCTGCAATAGGTAACGCATGTCCAGCAAACTATCAGTCAACAAGGTACCACTGCTGTAGGCAATGTAATTATCGCCTTCTGGCTGGCCAATCGCTGCCATGAAATCACTTTGTTGGTGTTCCAAGGCAGAACTGAAAGTTGAGGCGCCATTGTAATGTCCTTGTAGCGGATCACCCTTGGTGCGTTGGAATGATTGGGCAACACGATAGAAATTATCCTGCTCGCTAGGCAAGTGCTTGGTAATCTTGTTTAAGCTCTTGATGTAAGTTTGATACTCAGTATTTGTCAGGTAGCTGAAATTATTCAACGTCCAAACGGTGCTGACGGTCATTTCACCAATCACAAGTAGACTCAAGATTGCTAACCACCAACGCGAACGACGTGATAAGGCATGCAATGCCAAAATCATGATAAAGAACGCATTACCAACTAAGAGTTGGTTAAATGTCAAAAAGTTTAGACTGTCGAGACGGTAGTAAAGGTACACATCGGTGGCGATTGCCAAGATAACGAGTGTGCCGATTTGTGTCCACGAGAAGCGTAGGGTTGGTGACCAGACCGAGGCTGCTAACCATAGCACCCAAAAACTAAAGACGTATGAGAAACGGTATGGATACCAAACTGGGAATTGGAACCCGTGCCACATCAAATCCAACGGTGCGTACATCATTGAAACAACTAGGAAAGCAGTCACAAGCAGAGCAGTGAGTCGCGTTTGCCAGCGAATCAAACGGTACGTAAAGAAGAACCAGAGAATGATAATTGGCAAACTACCGATAAAAATATTTGGCAGTCCTGAAGGCATTTGTTCGAAATTAAATGTCCCCAAGAACAGCTTTCCAAGAATATCGGGCGCTTGATATTCGAACTTCCAGCTCAGATTATCCAGCATGTGTTGGCCCTTACTGTTGAGCAAAGTATAACCAGTGGGTAACCAAACAATGGTTGAGAGGCCAATGCTAATGATGCTGCCAAAAATGAACTTGCTAGCGATGGTCCAACGTTCACGCAACGTGTATGGTTGCCAGAATAAACGCCAGAATACGTACAACACTAGGAATAGGCCGATCATGTAGGCCATATAGTAGTTAATAATAAAGATGGCTGTGAGTGGGGCGATAAATAGCCACGATGATTTACCATCCAAGTAGCGTTCAAAGCCGGCGATGATTAACGGTAGCAAAATCGCTGCGTCCAACCAAAGCAGGTTTAAATCATTCGCGACAAACCAGCCCATCATGGCGTATGTGACACCAAAAAGTGGTAAACGCCAACCGTTTTGCCAGCGCATCACGCGCAGCGCATAGCTAAAACTCCAACCGGCCAAGCCGTATTTTAGAACCGTAATCAACAAAATTGCGGTTGGCAACATTGTATTCGGAAATGGTAGGAGAAGCAGATTTGTTGGGCTGAATAAATAGTAAGTCCAGTCACCATATGTTTCACCACCCAGCCCCTTGGCGAAGCTATAGAAAATATTGGTTGGGTTGTGGAGAATGGTTTGACGGAAATTTTCAAAAAAATCAATATATTGTTGGCCTAAATCGACGGTTAAGATTGAACTTGAACCGAACGGTGCCATGTGACGAAAGCCGAAATAGCTAGTCATAATCAAGAGTGGTAGTAAGAAACTAACCCACAATGCTTGTGTTGATGACCGCCATTTCAATGGATTAAAACGTGCGAACATGATTGTTTTCTCCCCGAAATTCAGATAGTTCTATTAAACCATATTCTGCAGTCGTTTATTAGGGTTGCTTTTGGTTAAAATCCGACAAGGGTTAAGGTTTGTTGGTCCGGTTTTATGCTACAATTAAACAATTAGATTATGGAAGAAAGGGTCAAGTTATGCAGTCACCAAAGCGACGTGGCAATCGTCGGTCAAAGAATGGATCATTAGCTCGAATTCCAGCACGTTTGAATGTGCTGATGGGTATCGTGGTTTTGATGCTCGGATTATTGGGCTGGCGATTGGTTACCCTACAAGTTACAGATAGTGAAACGTATAAGGCAGCCGTTAATAATGCTGAATCAAGTACTGAAAAAGTAAACGTGCAACGAGGCATGATATACGACAGTACTGGTCAAGTGTTAGTTGCAAACAAGGGATCACAAGCGATTACGTATACGAAGCCAAAGGGTGTTACCGAAGCTGAGATGTACGATATTGCCAATGAAGTTGCCAAGTATATTTCAATTGATACTGATCAATTGTCATCCGGAAATTATGCAACGTACTACATTCAAGACGCGAAGCGAGCTGCGAAGGTCGTTAAGGCAAGTGGTACGAAGACGGTTCCAGGGACAGATGATTATGTTGATGCTTTGAAGTCTTACGTGCAAAAGCATGAGGCTAAGTTCCCATTGAGCGATAAGCAAAAGAATGCCGCCATGATTTTCCAAAAGATGGCTAATGCGTATTCTTTGTCAACGGTCTACATTAAAGAGACTGGTGTCACGCAAGAAGAAATCGCCAACATTGGTGAGCGTCAGTCAAAGATGCCTGGTGTGCGTGTCGGTATTTACTACACACGTGACTATCCACAAGGTGATTCGATTAAGGCGCTGGTTGGTTCAACGTCAACTTCTAAGTCTGGTTTGCCAGAAGATAGTGTTAATAAGTTGCTGACGGAAGGGTATTCACGTGACGATATTGTTGGAACGTCATACCTAGAAAAGCAATATGAAGACACACTAAAGGGTACGAAGGGTCAAGTCGAAGTTCGCACCGACAAGGACGGTAAGACGACTGAAAAGACGACTTACGCCGGTCAAGCTGGTGACAGTTTGACGTTGACCATTAACTCAAAGTTCCAAAATGATGTGCAAAGCATTTTGGAAAACAACATTCCAGGTGGTATGACGACAGGTGCGTATGCGGTTGTTATCAATCCAAAGACGGGTGGTGTTTACGCCACGGCCGGTGTTAACCGCGATAACGAAACGGGTAAGACGACGCCGGATGCCCTTTCGACTGTTAACCAAGCGAACGTTGTGGGATCTGTAGTTAAGCCAGCGATGATTACAACTGGCTTCTTGAACGGCACAATCACAGCTGAAAACAATACCATTGTCGACCAACCAATCACGGTTGCCGGTACGGCAACGAAGTCATCATGGTTTAACCGTAACGGAAGCGGTAGCATGCCGTTGACGGCTGACACGGCCTTGATGGTGTCATCTAACTCATACGTTATGCAATTGATGTTGAAGATGGGTGGTTTGAATTACTATCCAGGTATGAGTTTGGGGGCTTTGCCAACTAGCGTGTTCCAAACAATGCGTGATGGACTTGCCCGCTTCGGTTTGGGTGTTAAGACTGGTATTGATTTGCCAGGTGAAATTACTGGTGTGAAGGGTTCAACGGCCCGTGAAGATATTGGTAAGGCGCTGGACGAATCATTTGGACAGTACGACACGTTTACGACAATGCAACTTGCGCAATACGCTGCAACCGTTGCAAACGGTGGTTACCGCGTTCGTCCGCACATCGTTGCTTCTATTGAACAACGTGACGAATCGAACCGCGTTAAGACGCAGACGACTGTGCCAACAGAAGTGTTGGGAACGGTTGGCTGGACTGAAGCTGAGCGTAACTTGATTTGGAAGGGTATGGAAGAAGTTGTTCACAGTAGTTCTGGTTATGCCACTGGTACGCGTATGAAGAATGTGCAACCTGGTATTTATGCCAAGACTGGAACGGCCGAAACGACAACGAATGGTGTATCAACTTATACCAGTTCATTGATTTCATTCGTACCTAACTCTGATGTTGCCGTGGCCATCGTTGTGCCATCGGTTTACGAATCAGACGAAAACGTTAACCAACAAATTGCTATCCAAATCTATGAAGCGTTCTGGAAGGACGTTCAAGATTCTGGTTCAGCAACAAAGTAACTATGCTAAACTGATACCTATTAATAGGTGTCAGTTTTTTGTTAGGGAAGAGGGTGGCAAAATGATTGATAAGAATGAAGCGCGTGAGATGGCTAAGGCCAATTTGGCGAAGTTGTCTGACATGCAACGAGCAGCGGTGATGCAACAGTTAACGCGTGCAGTGACTGCGTTGCCGGCTTGGCAGGAAGCGTCATCGGTCGCTTTAACCTTGTCGCAAGATGTTGAATTGCCAACGCAACTCTTGATTCAGACCGCCTTATTACAAGGTAAAACGGTGTATTTGCCAAAGGTCGCACCACAGCGACAACTCACATTTATTCAAATCGATGAGTCAACCGAGTATGAACGCCACAGATTTGGTATGCTAGAACCAATTGGGGAACCGCTTGGGGATGTTTCGACGCTCGATTTTATCTTGGTCCCCGGTTTGGCTTTTTCAGCAGCTGGCGATCGACTTGGGTTCGGCGGTGGTTACTATGACCGTTGGATTCCAAAAACGACCGGCGCAAAAATTGCGGTGACGATTCCAGATAATTACGTACCAACCCCAACTTGGGACATTGAAAAAACAGATCAACAGGTGGATGAAGTGATTGTTTTGCCACCTGCTTAAGGAAGAAAAGTATGATAGCAGAATTTAAACGCGCTTTTAATGCGACACCCGCAACCAGTGCCTTGGTGGCATTTATGGTCGTGGTGTACCTCTGGGAAGCTTTGATTTCGCAGAGTTTTACCATTAGCTCCCGTGTTTTATATGAAACAGGTGCGCAGTTCGGACCAATCGTTCTTCATTATGGTGAATGGTGGCGGTTGCTGACGGCAGGCTTTTTACACGTAACCGCTTCGCACTTAATCTTCAATATGATTACGTTGTACTTCATCGGACGCTTATTGGAATTGGAAATCGGTCATTGGCGTTTTCTAATTCTTTTCCTCGCAACGGTCATTAGTGGAAACTTGATGAGCTTAGCGTTTGGTGCGATGAATGTTATTTCAGCTGGTGCATCTGGTGGTGTGTTTGGCTTATTTGGCGCCATTGTTAGACTGGGCTTGATGGACAAACGACGAGCCTATTGGCGTAGTCAGGCGAAACTGATGACCACCTTTGTGTTGTTGTCAGTCATCTCAGCGCTATTTACGCCAGGGATTGATCTGGCAGCCCACATCGGCGGACTAGTTGGTGGATTCTTAATTGTGCCGGTACTTATTTCAGGTTTTCACTATTCAGGCCTGTTCAAGATCGGTGGTGGCCGACGAGCACTAGCATTGTTGGTGTACTTGGTGTTGATTGCCGTATTGGTCGGTATTGCACTGTTACGAAAGTAGGGGATAGATATGCAAACATTTTTAGACGTCCTAAACTTGTTGAAGAAATATGATATCTACATTCACGTTGGAAAACGCCTATGGGATATTGAGTTAGCAGCAATTGAAATCGACAATATGTATAAAGCTGGCCTACTTGATGCGAAGGAATATGCGCAAATCAAGTTGGTATTAAGGCATGAGCACGAGTTAGAAGAGAAGCAAGAAAGACTGCTATAATAGTATTGAAAACGTTTTCAATAAAACACTTGTTTTAATTCAGAAATTCGTTATAATAAATAATGTTGAAAGATAAGAAAGCGATTACAAAATATTTTTGTGAGAATGACGAGGAAAAATCATGGCTAAAGATAAGCTAATTGGTGTTGACCTTGGTGGTACGACTATCAAGTTCGCCATTTTGACTGCTGAAGGAGAAATCCAACAAAAGTGGTCAATCCGTACAAACATTTTGGATGAAGGGTCACACATCGTACCTGATATCATTGATTCAATTAACCACCACTTGGACTTGTACCAATTGGACAAGGATCGCATCATTGGTATCGGAATGGGTACACCAGGAACGGTTGATCTTGAGAACGGTACTGTTAAGGGTGCCTTCAACTTGAACTGGAAGGAAACACAAAACGTTCGTGAGCAAATCGAAGCTGGAACTGGTTTGCCATTGACGATGGACAACGACGCCAACGCTGCCGCATTGGGTGAGCAATGGCGTGGTGCCGGAAACAACCAACCAGACGTTGCCTTCATTACGTTGGGAACTGGTGTTGGTGGTGGATTGATTAACGATGGTAAGTTGATCCACGGTGTTGCTGGAGCCGGTGGTGAGGTCGGTCACATGATCGTCGAGCCAGGTGGATACTTGTGCACATGCGGTAACTATGGTTGCTTGGAGCAATACGCTTCAGCTACTGGTGTTGTTCACTTGGCTCAAGACTTTGCAGAAGCCTACGTTGGTAACTCAAAGTTGAAGGCTATGGTCGACAACGGTGAAGAAGTAACGTCAAAGATTGTCTTTGACTTGGCCAAGGAAGGTGACTACTTGGCAAACGAAGTTGTAGACAAGGTTGCTTACTACCTTGGATTGGCT
Source organism: Weissella confusa (assembly GCF_004766315.1). Classification (GTDB taxonomy): domain Bacteria; phylum Bacillota; class Bacilli; order Lactobacillales; family Lactobacillaceae; genus Weissella; species Weissella confusa_A. Next base: position 55,149 of record NZ_PVSN01000014.1, read on the forward strand.
TCAGCTAACATCTCAAACATCTTGAACCCATCTTCTGTTGTTATCGGTGGTGGTGTTTCAGCCGCAGGAAAGTTCTTGTTGGATCGTGTTGAGAAGAACTTTAAGCAATTTGCCTTCAAGTCAACGCGTGACGTGACTGAAGTTAAGTTGGCTGAGTTGGGTAACGATGCTGGTGCTTACGGTGCTGCTTCATTGGCCCGTAACTCAGACCGCGTTATTGCCTAATTAAATAGAGCAAAAATATAGACGAGAATCAGCGATGGTTCTCGTCTTTTTTTGTCGTGGTTTTGGAGTGGCCGTGTGTGTGTCGACGCGTTGCGCCGAGGCATGGGATTTGGTTGGGGTGGCGGTGCTCCGTCCTGCAATATAAGCTGGTGGCGACGGAGTCCCATTCTCACTAAGCCTCAGCGTATTTCCGCGCCTGTCGGCTCGAAATCCACTGCTGCTAAGTGATAATTGGTGCTCCTGTCCTCGCTTGGTCACCGGCTAATATCGCAGGAGCTCCGCACCACCACCCCAACCAAATCCCATGCCAGCAGCTAAGATGTTCTATCCTGTCTAAGATAATCATGCACCAGAAACCAAATGGGCGAACAGTTCAACCTGCGGTAAAGTGGTGGATGTAACTCAAACAATCAGAGTATTACTTGGCTGCTGTGCTTGGCCCCGCCACGCGTATAGACACGTGCAGACCTTGACCCGCAGGTGTGGGTTCTTAGCGGGTTTCCGCTTAGAGCAACGGGAGGTAAAGGAGCACGCGCCAACGGCGTGGACTCCGCTCCCTGCAGGTCATGGTCTGGACGTGTTAGCGTGCCCTAGAAGGGGCCAAGCACTCCGGCCGTCAGGACGGACACTAACCACAAACTAAGCTGATCTGTAACAAACTTCCCAGAAAACGATGTAATAGTTGTAACAAACAGCCTGAAAAGTAATGAAAACACGAAAAAAGTTATTTTCAGAGTGGGGACTGTTTTTGAAGTAAATGTGAACACCGGAACAGTTGTGCCGAAATGACGCTGTTTATATGCAAATCAAATATGACCAATTTGTGCGTTACACGTTGTTTAGTCGCTGTTATATAACTGTTACGCCCCGTCGGTATTATTAATCATGTTGCTAGGGCAACGCATAACTAATACAAATTAAATCTTATTAAAACAAAGAAACAAACGCTTATATGAGCGACAGATAATTGGGGAGTTAATCATGCAAAACGTAAATTCACGCAAGAAGATGTACAAGTCAGGTAAGAACTGGGTAGCCGCAACGGTTGTTGCTGCAGCTGCTGCCATCGTACCAATGATTTCAACTGAATCAGCATACGCTAACGAAGAAGTGGCACAAACGACTTCATCATGGCGTGCAAAGACGGTTGATCAAGTGGTTGAAGCCGTTCAAGCCGCAGGTCAAAAGTACACGGTTCAAGCTGGTGATACGTTGTCAATGATTGCTTCAGCTACTGAATTGACTGCAGAAGAAATCGCTGCAGCAAACAACATCAACGACGCTAACTTCATTGTTATCGGTCAAGAAATCAACTTGACGAAGGAAGTTGCTGAAGAAGTTGTTGCTTCAGAAGCACCAGTTGCCGAAGAAGCTGCAGTTGAAGTAGCGCCAGTTGTTGAAGAAGCAGCACCTGTTGCTACTGAAGAAGTTGCCGTTGAAGAGGCACCAGTTGCCCAAGAAGCACAACCAGCAGCGCCTTCATACAACGCTGACTACACTGCTGTACCAGGTAACTCATACTACGCTGGACAATGCACGTGGTACGTTAAGAACCAATTGCCATGGGTTGGTAACTTCTGGGGTAACGCCGCAGAATGGGCTAACAACGCAACTTACGCTGGCCGTGTAGTTGACACGAACCCAGCTGTTGGTACGGTTGCTGTTATGATGCCAGGTGTCGCTTACGCTTCATCATACGGACACGTGGCTGTTGTTACGGGTGTTAACGGTGACATGATCACAATCTCAGAAATGAACGCTAAGGGTGAATTCGTGGTTTCATCACGTACTATCCCTGCAGCAGGTGTTTTGTTCATCCACTAATTTGAAATGTATTGCATACGGGACATTGTCATCAATGTCCCGTTTTTTTGTTATCGTGATGTAACTTACTTGATATACGTACTTGCTATTATAGAAAGCATACGAGGCTCAGTCGTTGGACTGGCCAAAAACGTACAAAAAGGGAATATAAACAATATGATTAACTCTAAGATGAATGCTATGGCTAAGGGAATGGGAGCTGCCGCTTTGGTTGCCGCTGCTGCGATTTTGCCAATGACGAACTCAAACACTGCTGTATCAGCCGACGATAACGCAAAGCCAGCTACGGACGCTGCTTCATGGCGTGCAAAGACGGTTGACGACGTTAAGGAAGCCGTTAAGACTGCTGGTACGACTTACAAGATTCAAGAAGGTGATACGATTGACACAATCGCACAAGCAACTGGCTTGAAGGTTGATGACATCGTAAAGATGAACAACATCACGAACCCTAACTTGATCATCGTTGGTGAAGAGATTCGCTTGAACGGTTCAGTTGCACCTGCACAATCAAGTGCTGCAGCAGAACCAGCTCAATCACAAGCTTCATCTGCTGCGTCATCAGCACCAGTTGCTTCTGCAGCGCCTGCACAAACGTCAGTTGCAACTGCACCTGTTTCAACGGGTTCATTCGCTGATGCCGTTAACGCATTGAACGCAATCCGTACGGCTGCTGGTTTGTCACCAGTTTCATACGATGCTTCATTGTCAGCAACTGCACAATACCGTGCCGACATGATGGCAGGAAACGTTGACGCTGCGCACTTTGCACAATCATACGGTCACGAAGTTGTTGCTATTGGCTTCGGTGCTGGTTCAGCCGCTGTTAACGCTTGGTATGCTGAAACTGGTATGATCGACAACGGTTCACACCCACACACGCGTTGGGTATTGGGTTCATACTCACGTGTTGGTTTCGGTTACAACGCTGCTACTGGTACGTTCGTTGCTGAAGCGCAATAATTGAAGAAAAATCAAAGTCTGCCTAAGGTTGGCAGACTTTTTATTTTAGGTTTGATAGAATAGTACTTGACTGAAAAACGAAATGGGGAATTTAGTAGTATGTTGCAAGCATTGTTTGTCATTGTATTGCTTTGGATTCTTTGGACGGTTGGTACATTGGTATGGACGCGCGTAACGTTGAAGCGTGCGGCATCACTTTTGAACTCTGAAGAATTCGAAGCACAAAGTCGCGGTCACCAATTGATCGATTTGCGTGAGCCAGCTAAGTTTAAGGCAAAGCACGTGCTTGGTGCACGTAACATTCAATACGCTATGTTGAATGAAAACCACAGTGCTTTGCGTCAAGACAAGCCAGTCTTTTTGTATGATGAAAACATGCAAATGGCTGCGCGTATGGCGCGTAAGTTGAAGAAGGCGGGATACAACGATATCTACGTCTTAAAGAACGGTTTTGGTTCTTACACTGGTAAGACTAAGATTAATTAAAAAAATACCCACTTACATTAACTGACGATGTTACGCCGGCTCATGTAAGTGGGTATTTGTTTATATCTTTAGATTAGAATCGTGCGCCGTGAGAGTGAGCAGCCTTACGAGCAGCCTTGCGCTCAGTCTCCTCAAACTTAGCCTCTTCTTCTTCCAAAGGCTTAACAGCAACCTTGTGGAACGTGAAGGCCGCAGCGGCAGCAGTTGCTAGCGTACCAGCAACACCAGTCAAGATCCCCAAACCAAACTTCTTCATGATGTGGTTCCTCCATATATTTGTTAAGATAAGTTTAACATATTTTAATTGAGTTTAATAACTGGGGTTTCTTGAAATGCAGATGAACAAATCATTAATTATCGCCCATCGGGGTGATCACACGGCTGGCCGCCTTGAAAATTCATTACCAGCTTTTGCTTCTGCAATTCAATTAGGCGCAGATGGCTTAGAGGTTGATGTGCAATTATATGAGGGTCGCTTAATCCTAAAACATGATATTGATGACGAGATGCCACCAGTTGTGGATGATTTTGCATCATTTTTGGCGTTGGTAAAAGAAACGAATTACCAAGGCCTATTGTTGATTGAGTTGAAGGGCAAGCGGGGCGCAACAGAATTGTACCGTGAGTTGCAATCAGCTGAAATAGACGCACCAGTAATGTTGCAATCATTCCAAGTGAATGCTGTTAAAACGTGGCGCCATCTTGACGCAACGATGCCGTTAGGGCTGTTGCAACATCGGCCTAACCGTTTAAGTCGTCAACTGTTTCACGACGGTGTAATTCAAAATAACAATTTGGATTACCGTTATTTACCGTTTGTCGTTGCACGTGCTCGGAAAGCGGTCACGTATTGGTGGACGCCGACAATGGCTTGGGCGTTGCGATTGATGTTCATCGGGCGGGTTGCTGGTGTGATTACGGACAATGTACGTTTGGCCCAACAAATTAGAGATAGAGATGGAAAGTAGTATGGATAAGTTGATTGTGATTGTCGGTCCGACTGCGGTTGGGAAAACCGCTTTATCACTAGAACTAGCAAAGAAATTTAACGGTGAAATTGTATCGGGTGATTCGATGCAAATTTATCGTCAATTAGATATTGGGACAGCCAAGGCGACGTCCGAAGAACAAGCGGTCGCACCACATCATATGATTGATATTGCTGACCCTGCTGAACATTATTCAGCGGCGCGCTTTGTGCGTGAAGCACAGGCTGCGATTGCGGATATTACAGCTCGTGGCAAAATGCCAATTTTGGTTGGTGGTACTGGCTTTTATGTCCAAGCGTTGCTAGGTGACCGTCCGCTGGCTGAGGTGGATGACATTACGGATGAGGCGTTTATCGAGAAGTGGACGGCAATTGCTCATGAGCAGGGCGAAGCAGTTGTGCGTGATGCTTTACGTGAATTGGATCCGGTTAGTGAAGCGCGCATTCTGCCAGGACAAATTCGCCGTCTAGTCAGAGCGCTCTTAGTTAGTGATCACACTGGCAAGCCTTTTTCAGAACAGCAGCCTGAGCCAAAGCGTTTGTATGATGCCTATATCATCGGGTTAACGACGGATCGACCAGTTTTGTACGAACGGATTAATACCCGTGTGGATGCGATGATTGCGAATGGCTTGCTTGAAGAAGCGCGGATTGCGGCAACGTTGCCAGAAGATAGTACGGCTAAGAAAGCAATTGGGTATAAGGAATTGTTTGGTTACTTAGACGGTGTCGAAACACTTGAGCAAGCGAGTGAAGCGTTGAAGCAAGCCTCACGTCGTTATGCAAAGCGTCAAATGACATGGTTCAATAACCAGTTCACTGACATTCATTGGTATGACTTGGTACAAAACATCGCGACACTAAAGACGATTGAAAGTGACGTCGCGGGGTTTGTGTCAGAATAGCTGACATGAATAGAAAAATCTTCTAAAATAGGTGGTAACATGCTACTCATAGGGGGTCGGACGTATGGTAAGACGAGAGTTACGTCGCGATTTGGCAGTGTTGCCAATGAGCGTAGTGCGCGAATTGACGGGCTTATCAGATCGTCAGATTCGGTACTATGATCAGCAGGGACTCATTGAGCCACATAGAGGGGCCGGTAAGCAGCGACGTTTTTCATTAGATGACGTCGATCGTTTATTGGAGATTGCAGATTATCTAGATGCGGGATATTCGATTTCTGAAATTCATGAGGTTGATGCTAAAAAGCAACGTCGTGAAGCAGAAAAGGTTAATCCGGATGAAATTAATATGCGTCACATGTTGGCTGATGAGTTGCTTAAGATTGGTCGTTTTAATAACGGTCAACGGAAGTTTTAGATGATGTGTTTTGGGATAAAGTAAAAGGAGATTACAATGGTTCGCAAGGCTTATACCAAGGATGATATTCGCAACATGATTGCTGAGGAAAACGTGGAATTCCTACGTTTGCAGTTCTCAGATGTTTTCGGCACAATTAAGAACGTCGAAGTACCTGTTTCACAACTTGAAAAGGTATTGGACAACAATTTGATGTTTGACGGTTCTTCAATCGAAGGATTCGTTCGTATTGAAGAGTCAGACATGTACTTGTACCCTGACCTTTCAACGTTCATGATTTTCCCATGGGCGACTGACTCACACGGTGGTAAGGTTGCACGTTTGATTGCAGATATTTACACGGCCGACCGCGAGCCATTTGCAGGGGATCCTCGTAATAACTTGAAGCGTGTTTTGAAGCAAATGGAAGACGCTGGTTTCAAGAACTTTAACATTGGGACTGAGCCAGAATTCTTCTTGTTCAAGCTTGATGAGCACGGTAACCCAACGATGAACCTAAACGATAAGGGTGGCTACTTCGATTTGGCCCCACTTGATTTGGGTGAAAACACACGTCGTGAAATTGTTTTGGAAATGGAAAAGATGGGCTTTGAAGTGGAAGCAGCCCACCACGAAGTTGCCCCTGGACAACACGAAGTTGACTTTAAGTATGCCGATGCGTTGGATGCAGCTGATAACATTCAAACGTTCAAGTTGATTGTTAAGACGATTGCACGTAAGCACGGTTTGTACGCAACGTTTATGCCAAAGCCAATTTCTGGTATCAACGGTAACGGTATGCACACGAACATGTCATTGTTCAATGAAGCTGGTAACGTCTTCTACTACGAAGCTGGTGATTTGCAATTGTCAAAGACGGCTTACAACTTCTTGGGTGGTGTCTTGGCGCACGCAGCTAACTTTACGGCAATCACAAACCCAACGGTTAACTCATACAAGCGTTTGACGCCTGGATTCGAAGCACCGGTTTACGTGGCTTGGTCTGGTTCAAACCGTTCACCAATGGTCCGCGTCCCAGCTTCACGTGGTAACTCAACGCGTTTGGAATTGCGTTCAGTTGACCCAACTGCTAACCCATACTTGGCCTTTGCTGTTATCTTGGCAGCTGGTTTGGATGGTGTGGCCGGTGAAATGGAGCCAAACCACGCGGTTGATCGTAACATCTACTTGATGGACGAGGCTGAGCGTAAGAAGGCGGGTATCACTGATTTGCCTGATACATTGTTGGCAGCCGTGAACGATTTGGATACGGATGAAGTTATTAAGGCAGCCCTTGGTTCACACATGGCACGCACATTCGTGGATGCTAAGCGTTTGGAATACCAAGCATATCGCCAAGAAGTTTCACAATGGGAATTGGAAACTTATTTGGAGCAATACTAAAATTTCGTAAAAACTTCTTAAAAACAACGCCGTCCAGTCCGTGGTCGGCGTTTTTCTTTAAGTTTAGGTTGTATGATATATATATTATGTAGATATAATAAGTTGAGAAGTTAGATTGCAACCACAAACAGGAGGGGCTGAGATGGAGAACACGCCATACTTGACGACGGATTTACCGTCAAATCAATCCGTATTAAATGGAAAATTACAAGCAAAATTAAACTACATTGGTGATATTCAAACTGCTGTGGCAGAGGGGAATGATCGCCGTGTTTATGAATTACTAGATAGCCAAAAGTACAACACGCAAATTCGCCAAGCACCACAAGCCGAGTCAAATCGTGCTTTGTCAGTTTTGGTTGATGATATGCAAGATGAGTTGAGTCACCATTTGGGACAAAAGTTGATTGCGTACCTATCAGAAAAGTTCCCCTTCTTTTACTATGAAGAGTCACAACTTGGCGTCTTCCAACTGTTCTTTGGAAACTGGTGGGATCGTCGCCACTTCGGTATTTTGGATCCACTATCAGTAAAGTTCATTTTTAACGATGAAGAATACGAAAAGTTGGCTCGTGCCGTTGAATTGGCTGAGTCAGGTCAACGTTTTAATGCGCAAGTTATTGAAGATACGACGCGTGCTAATGAAGCTTTGCAAAAGATTGTTAACGACCAAAATGCACGTGATGCCGAGCGTACACAATTGATGGCGCAATTGGCTGCCACAGAAGAACGTAGCGGTTTGTTTAACAGGAGTGCCCAAGCAGAGCAACGCGAAGTTTTGCGTAGCCGTTTGGCGCAATTGGATGCTGCTGATGCGAAGGCTGCGACGGTTCCTGATTTGATTGCTGAGAACAATGCGCAAATCTTGAACTACTCAAAGGAAGATACGATTTTGATTTATGAGCAACGTGCGATTAATGATGCATTTGGTTCATTTACTGATTTCCAAAATGCCGTCGGCTCATTGTATGTAGACTATGTCTCATCATTGGTTGCCGAACAGGGAGGTGAGTAAGCATGACAGAACACCTACGTGAACGCGTTGTTTCATACGTTGATTTGTTGAGTGATGATATTGGTCAAATTCAACAAACCTTAGCGCAAGTTCGTGAGCTTGCTGAAACGAACGATCCAAAGAAAGTCCACTTGTTGGCACAACGCCTAACCAATGCGCACCTTGATACAGAATGGGTGACAGTACCACGTCAATATGCGAAGGCAGATTGGTACTTGATGGCGATGGATCGTTTCCTTTCATTTGCGGGGATGCCAGCCTATGATGTTTTGACGCCAGCTGAGCGTGAAGAGTTGACGTTGGTGATGACTGATTTGGATGTGCCAGCGACCTTTGAATTCGTTGTAAACGACGATAACAACGGTGGGGCTTACTTTGTTGAGCTAGGTACTGAGGCGCGTCTATTCTACTGGTCACTAGAACGTAAGCAAATTTTGTTTAACGCAGAAGCTATTACTGATTTGATGGTTGAAAACTTCCGTAAGAAGACGACGGCAGCCCGCATTCGCACGCTAGCAACGTTGTTAACGGAATTTGGTCGTTACATGGAGCGCGAGTTCGGTTACCAAGTGGACTACAACATTCTTGAAACCCGCGATGATTTCTTGTATCCATTGGTACAAACTGAAATGCCAGCGGGAATGTTGGACCGTTTGTTTGTTTTGTCAGCTGATTCAGATTACTTCTTGCAAAGCATTCCAAATGGTGCTGGTTTGATGTTGGAGCACGGCGTTGAAGTCCGTATCTTCTACGTTAACGATGCAACGGCCATCGGGGCCCAACGTTGGCACTTCCAAGTCATCGATGGTCGTGATGCCATTTCATGGTTGGATGTCTTGTTGGATTATGACTTTATCGGTGCCTGGTATTTGACAGAACGCCGATACTTGGTAATCGAGAGTGATGAGCTTGTCTTTGTCTTGCAACGTGAAGGCTTGATTTCATATGGCACGCCAGTTGAAGCAGCTGCTGAATCAGTTGCCTCTGAAGCGCCACAAGTCGAAGTGCTACAACCACAGGCATCAGACGAGGCGGAATAATGACGATGGATATTGCAGGTTACTTGCGTGAAGCACGCGAGTCATATCGCGCAGTTGTGGCTGATTGGGAAAATCCAATCGGACCTAAGGATGTCTTGTTGAATGATTATTTGAACCTAGATGTATCAATGAGTGCCTTGATGCGCCGTGTTGAAGCTATCAACAACGACGTGCCACATAATGCAGTGGACGCTAGCAATAGTGAAGTGAAGGCACTGTACGCAACGGCTTTCGCCCAATTCTTGTTGATTAGTTTGAAGCAACAATGGACGCACTTGATGGTGCTTGAGGATGAGGATTTAGCCAAGTTTGCGCGTTTCCCACAAATGCGTTTGGCCCACCAATTTATTGGGATTAAGACCATGTTGCTAAATTCATATCACCAAAAGCGTCAAGCGGATTTTTCACATGCCTGGCGTTCATTTTTGAAGCTCGGTCTAGTCGAACTAAAGTTGACACAAGATGAAATCGATCAAGAAGTTCGTGCGGTTTTGGACGCTTCTGACCTTGATTCACCAGCGTTTTAAACGTACAATAGATGAGTTGGTAAAAGATGCCAACTCATCTTTTTTTGCAGCTGTAGCACAACTGGATAGTGCACTCGGTTTCTACCCGAGCGGTTGTGGGTTCGAGTCCCACCAGCTGCATGAAAAATTTAGAAGTCCTCCACGTTTTGTGGGGGATTTTATTGTATTTAGTTAGAACTTGTTTTATAATTATCTACGTTGTGTTTGTGGAATCCACAAACTGCAACCACTCGTGGTCTGTATTAAGTAGTTCCTCGGAGCTCGCGGACTCGGTGAGTCTAAGTTTTTTTAGAAAAATATTTTATGGAGGTCTGCAAACTCATGGCAACATATGCAATCATTGAGAACGGCGGAAAGCAATACAAGGTTTCTGCCGGTGACGTAATCTACGTCGAAAAGATGGACGCCGCTGAAGGAGACAAGGTCGTATTCGACAAGGTTGTCTTCGCTGACGGCAAGATCGGTGCACCTTACGTTGAAGGTGTTACTGTATCAGGTACTGTTGAGAAGCAAGGTAAGGAAAAGAAGGTTGTTACTTTCAAGTACAAGCCAAAGAAGCACTCACACAAGAAGCAAGGTCACCGTCAACCATACACTAAGGTTGTCATCGACTCTATTGCCTAAGACATCGGAAAGAAGAGGATTTAAATCATGCAATTGAATTTGAACAACTTGACGATGCTTGCCCACCACAAGGGAGGCGGATCTTCTGCCAACGGTCGTGACTCAGCAGGTCGTCGTCTAGGAACGAAGCGTGCTGATGGTCAAGACATCAAGGCTGGATCAATCATTTACCGTCAACGCGGTACGCACATCTACCCAGGTGTAAACGTTGGTCGTGGAAACGATGACACGTTGTACGCTTTGACTGATGGTGTCGTAAAGTTCGGTCGTTTGGGCCGTGACCGTCGCCAAGTATCAGTTGTTACTCGTGAAGAATACAAGCAAATCATTGCTAAGTAATCATTTTACGTGATAACAAAAACAGTTTAATGACTGAAAAAAGCTCGTAATGCTGATTTGATCAGTATTACGAGCTTTTTGTATTAATCTGGCATTCTATTTCATCACGACTTTGTCTGTTAATGGACAAATCAGTGAGGCCATGTGTCCCTTGATGGCTACTGCAAGTATGGATGAGACTAACGTTCTTGATTAAGAATGCTTCGAATTGTGAACTTTAGTGGTGCTTAATATAAATGATGGTCAATTCGACCAACTTAGTAAAGTATTAATGCTGGGTTTTTTCGAGTAGACGTAACAGTTCTGCTTGTTCATCTTCAGATAATTTTTCCAATAAATGTTTTGATTGTGATTTTTCAAACTCGAATAGTTCTGGGTAAATATCTTTCGCGAGTTGTGTTGGGAATACCCGCTGTAGGCGACCGTCGTGAACGTCTGATTTCAAGTCGAGGTACCCGTTCTTTGCTAGTTTTTTTATGCTGCGGAATGCAGTTGAACGGTCGATGCTCAGTGCGTCAGCGAGTTCGCCGAGAAACATACCTGGATTTTCAATAGCTCGAATAATATACAAAAATGCGTTATTTCCTAGTCCAAGTGGTGAGAACTTCTTATTGCTTTGAACTTGAATTGATCTAGTGATAGTACCAATAAGTCTGATTGTATTAAACATGCCGTTCCTCCTTTAAATTAGTTTATGATAAACAAGTTGCATTTGCAATTATCTTCTGATAATATGTTAGGAAACTTATTGCATTTGCAATTAGATTAGAGGAGCTATTATGATTTCATTTTTGATATTTGTTTTTGTGATGTCGTTTACCCCGGGGCCTAATACAATTATGGCGATGGTTTCAGGTCAGAATCATGGCATTAAAAAGAGTGTTCCCTTAAACTTGGGTATGCTAGGTGGCTTGGTTGTTATTGGGGCGCTCGCATCCATTTTTGCGAGCTGGATCCAGTCTAATGAAACGTTCGTATTAGTGATGAAGGTCGTTGGAAGTTTGTATTTGGCATATCTGACGTATCACGTACTTATTAGCGTGCCTGGCAGTGAAGATGAAGAAGCGGGTGGCTTTATGACCGGCTTTTTGATTCAAATGACAAACGTTAAAGTGTATTTGTATTTCATTACTGGTTTGGGTGCGTTCACGTTGGCCGGGATTTGGGGTCACATTTCAGTTCGACTGGTGTTAATGGTCTTGATTGGAAGTCTTGGAACATTTACGTGGACGATTTTGGGACAAGCGATTAATGGTGTGTATAAAAAGCATTATAAGGTGTTCAATGTGGCAATCTCGTTGTTGCTTGTACTTTCAATTGTTGATTTATGGAGATAAAAGATAAAGGGCTGATAAAGCCTTTTTATTTTGGGGTGATATCTGGGATTTTTTACAGGAATGCTAGATAGGATTCGTGGGTCTGGGGTTTCGGTGGTTGATCATCATGGCATTGGGCGCAGCTACAAAGTTCAACTAAATTCTTTACAAGATATGGTTGGCCTTTTTTTGTTGGTTCAATATTACGGTTATGTTAATCAATTTTTGTGCATAGTTCATTCACAATGTGTGAAATGTATCACAAGTCAAATAAAGTAAAATCGATTAACGTATGTTCAGGGTATGTTGCTTGTATATTGTTTATCGTCCTATTCATATTTGGTAAGCATTTAGGCGGTTTGTCGAAAAACATAACACATGGTATAAATAACGGTGTTAGAAAGCGCTTTCAAAATTACTATTAATTGAAATGATTTATGTTTAGGAGTATTGATATGACCCAGCAACTCACGCACGAAGAAGCCCGCCGCCAAGCTAAGGTGATTGTCGACCAAATGACGATCGATGAAAAGATTGGCCAAATTAAGTATGAAGCACCAGCCATTGACCGTTTGAACATTCCGGAATACAACTACTGGAACGAAGCGTTGCACGGTGTGGCGCGTGCTGGTGTGGCGACGGTTTTCCCACAAGCAATTGGACTTGCAGCAACGTTTGATGATCACTTGATTAATGAAATTGCCGATGTCATTGGAACAGAAGTACGTGCAAAGTATAACGAATTTACGAAGCATGAAGACCGTGACATCTACAAGGGATTGACGTTCTGGTCTCCTAACGTGAACATTTTCCGTGACCCACGTTGGGGTCGTGGTCACGAAACGTATGGTGAAGATCCATTCTTGACGTCAAAGTTTGGCGTGGCATTCATCAAGGGATTGCAAGGACAAGCGAAGTACTTGAAGTTAGCTGCAACGGCAAAGCACTTTGCTGTTCACTCAGGTCCGGAAGGTTTGCGTCACGGATTTGATGCCGTTGTGTCAGACAAGGACTTGTATGAGACGTACTTGCCAGCTTTCAAGGCCGCCGTTGAAGAGGCTGATGTTGAAAGTATCATGACAGCGTATAACGCAGTTGATGGCGTACCAGCCTCAGTTAGCGAAATGTTGTTGAAGGACATCTTGCATGATAAGTGGTCGTTCGAAGGACACGTTGTCTCAGACTACATGGCCCCAGAAGATGTGCATGAAAACCATAAGTATACGAAGGATGCCGCTGAAACGATGGGCTTGGCCATCAAGGCAGGATTGAACTTGGTCGCTGGACATATTGAACAATCTTTGCATGAGGCATTGGATCGTGATTTGGTAACTGAAGAAGAGATTACCAATGCGGTGATTTCACTGTACGCAACGCGCGTTCGTCTAGGAATGTTTGCAAATGATAATGAGTATGATGCTATTCCATACGAAGCGAACGATACAAAAGCACACAATAATTTGTCAGAACTTGCGGCTGAGAAGTCATTTGTTTTGTTGAAGAATGATGGCGTTTTGCCACTTCGCAAGGAAACGATGGAAGCGATTGCCGTTGTTGGGCCAAATGCGCACTCAGAAATCGCTTTGTTGGGTAACTACTTCGGGACACCATCACGTTCATACACTATCTTGGAAGGTATTCAAGAGCGCCTTGGCGATGACGTACGTGTCCACTACAGCAATGGGTCAGGATTGTTCCAAGACCACGCCGCTGAGCCATTGGCCAAGGCTGATGAGCGTGAGTCAGAAGCGGTTATTGCGGCCGAGCACTCAGATGTCATTGTGGTAGTCTTGGGACTTGATTCAACGATTGAAGGCGAAGAAGGGGACGCAGGTAACTCACAGGGTGCTGGTGATAAGCCAAACTTGTCATTGCCAGGTCGTCAACGTCAATTGTTGGAGCGTTTGTTGGCTGTTGGTAAGCCTGTGGTCGTTCTATTGGCTTCAGGATCATCATTGCAATTGGATGGTTTGGAAAACCACCCTAACTTGCGCGCCATTATGCAAATTTGGTACCCAGGTGCTCGTGGTGGCTTGGCTGTTGCGGACGTCTTGTTTGGTGCGGTGAGTCCATCAGGAAAGTTGCCTGTAACGTTCTACAAGAATACAGATAACTTGCCAGCCTTTGAAGATTACAACATGGCGGGACGCACATACCGTTACATGACGGATGAGGCATTGTATCCATTTGGTTATGGTTTGACGTACTCATCAGTTGCGTTGTCAGATTTGCAAGTGAAGTCATATGAAGATACGGCAACAGTGACGGCAACGATTCAAAACATCGGTAATTTTGACACGGATGAAGTTGTTCAAGTTTACGTGAAGGATTTGGAATCAGAATTCGCGGTGCCAAACGCACAGTTGAAGGGATTCAAGCGCGTTTACTTGGGTAAGGGAGCGAAGCAAACAATCACGTTTGATTTGCGTCCACAAGACTTTGAAGTGTTTGATGCGCAAGGACGTAACTTTATTGATAGTGACCGTTTTGAAATCTCAGTTGGTGTTAGCCAACCAGATGCGCGCTCAATCGCGTTGACGGGCGTGCAACCATTGCAAACTGAGTTGAGCTTGGCAGGTAGTCAAACGACACATTAATGAATATTGCAATCGAAAGGCCACACGTAGTTGTGTGGCCTTTTTATGTTCTTGAATTTACAATTCAAGTGCAACACTAAGCTAAATAAAAGCTGACTCATAATGAACCAGCGTAAAATGTAGTTTGTCTAGAACATACAGAACGCGAGGAAACATTATGAGTCATTATCATCAGCTTACCGCATTTGATCGCGGACGTATAGAAGTTTTACTCAGAGAAGGGTTGTCAATGCGTAGCATTGCAAAAGAAATTGGTAGAAGCGCTTCGACAATCTCTCGTGAGATTGCCCGATGTGTTGG
>NZ_PVSN01000038.1 GCF_004766315.1 Weissella confusa
ACTTCGAAAGCAACACCGCGGCTCGTTTTAAAATCTCAAGTTCTTCGCGAAGTTTGGCGTTTTCCTTTTGTAATGCGTTTACATCAGCTTGCGTCCATTTTTCGCCGTCCACTTCGTGGACTGTGTACAATTTGACCCAGTTACGGATTGAATCGGCCGAAGGACCGTATTCAGCGGCTAGTTCAATGTAAGAACGCCCTTGGTTGTGCATCTCGACAAGAGATTGCTTAAATTCTGGTGAATATCGAATCATATAAAAAATGCTCCTCTGCTATTAGTTTACAGGGCAGAGAAAAATCTGTCCGTAAATCTAGCATAAGAGCAATTATTAATAACGGTATTTTTAAAACATCTTGGTCTAAGGATCAGTTGAACAAGGGTATCTTTAGCTACAATGATGTCGAGTATGAAACGAATACCGTTCACACAAACACACCATTCACTCCAGAAACACCGGACACACCAGAAACGCCAAGTGCGACAGACACACCAGTCAACCATGTTACGCCAGCAACGCCCGTTAAGACGGTCGCACCGGCCTCCCCACAAACTACGATTCAACCAGCTACGACTGTTTCTACAGCCGCAATGTTGCCTGAAACGGCCGCAACCGGAAAGACTCACTGGTCATTGGGATTGCTTGAATTGGGATTGCTTGAATTGGGTATGTTGATTGCCGGAATCGGTAGTGTTGCATTGAAGCGTCGTAAGGATGATGACGCAGCATAAACTGAATTTACTAAATTGCTAATATCTAAATAAAAGCCGATGCAGATATATTTTGCATCGGCTTTTTTCTGCGTATGTTGCATATTATACCTATAAACATATTTATAGGTATACGCACTCGTATACGGTTACGTATATTCAACATTATACTCACAAGTATACCCAAACGTATAACATGTGACATACTCGAAAGTATACGCAATCACATAACATAAAGTATATTGTTCTTCTGCTCATTAACACTTCATTAAACAGCATTAAATAAATCTTATAAGAATAATTTATTGATATGCCAAAATATATTAAAGCGATGTCTAATTTTATGTAAGTATAAAATAATGCTTGAACTCATTTTCAAATTTTGGGTATATGGAGGTTCATAACATGAGACGTTTCAAGCATTTATCACAAGCTGATCGTGCTGTCATTCAACGTATGCTTGCAGAAAAGGCGAGTATAAAATCAATTGCAGATTATTTGGGGTACTCACGCAGTGCAATATACCAGGAGATTAACCGTCACACACAAACAATTACCTTTAGTGAAGATTTTAAGTACAGCAAGCCATATAACGCTCTTCAAGCACAGGATCTAGCTAACCGGTCACATTATTCAGTAGGTCGCTCTACAAAGCTTACAGAGGCTAAAAAGCGGCAAATCCGAAAGGATTTAGAGCGGGGTATGACACCAGAAATGATCTCTAATACATCACCAACGATGCATGTGACAACTCGAACAATCTATAACTGGATAAACTATTACAAGATTCCAGGTGTGACGCCGGAAACGCATTTACCGATGGCAGGGCGCAGACATCGACGCAGTTTGAGCAAAAAGAGCCGCAAAGCTGCGCTAAAACGGGCTCGTGACAAAGAAACTGCACAACTATCAGCAAAACACAATTGGATTTCAATTAACAAGCGTCCAGAGTCAATAAACAGCCGTAAAACACCATTTCATTGGGAAATGGATGGTGTTGAATCGAAGCAATCAAATTACCTTGTACTCACGTTTGTGGAGCGTAAAACACGGTTTACGGTAGCTATCAGGACAAAATCTAAACGTTCCGCTGATATAGCGCGAGCCATCGAATCATTTATTAGCATGTACGGTGATCAACGCCACAGCATAACACATGACCGTGGTGCCGAATTCTTAAACAACCAAGTAAGTTTGTTATTTTCCCGGTACAAGATCAAACAGTATGTAGCGCACGCTTATTCAGCATGGGAACGTGGCTCTAATGAGAATGCGAATCGCCGTCTTAGGAGATATTTTCCAAAAGGCACGGATTTTAAAAAAACCACGCAGGCTGAACTAAATGCTGCTACTGAAAAAATGAATAATTGGCCACTAAAATTGCATAGCTATAGAACGCCAAATCACGAATTCAACAAAGCTAAGAATCGACAAAATAAACCCAGAAATAAAAAAATATAAAAGTATCAATTACAGTTTTATTTTTCAACTAATCCAATACCAGGGTCATAATTAAGAAGTCTAACTCGTTAAAATTCGAAATTGTAAACAAAATGTAAAAAACGGCTAAAAACGTTGGTAGCACAATGTTCTTAGCCGTTAATTTCGTTCTGATTTGGGTGGAATACAAACAATTGTAAAATTTACTCTTGACATGTGCCTAAAAATAACAACTCACGATAATATATATTATGTAAACTAGAATAAATGTAAACCCGAGTCCTTAAAACCAATCACACACCTACTAATTAAAAACGCTGCAAAAACCGAACTAGTCTTTGCAGCGTTAACTATTATCTTTAAAACACATTGAATTGATGAGCCGATCCATATACGTCTAAGCTTAACTGTTCAACCAACGTAAACAACGCCGTGCTGATTCTGAATCCCGACGTATTCGTAAGTTTTGTGATTGCTAAATAGCCAGTTTTCTCAGTTTCTCGAATTTTGGTCGTGTTTTGCAAGTTGTTTGCTAACTTGTGCAACTCCATGGAAACTGCTGAATTTTTTTCAACTGCCAAAGCATCAGCAATTAACGTCTCAAGCCGGTTCACATCTGTTTTTTTACCAAACATTTTGATACCTCATAACGGTTGCCGGTAATCTAGATATGCTCATCAAACTCGTTGGTTGGATGATTACGTACCATCGCGTTAACACTAATTAAACTAATCAGACCAACAAACAAGCCGATACCACCCCAAAGAATATGTCCTGCAGCACTATCAATGAACATCAACAAAATAATTGCGGCCATAAAGACCACGTACGGTAGTGCTACTAAATCATGTGGTCTAAAAATAATCCTGACCATGTTTAATCCCCCTCTTGACCATTTATCAATGGTAAGTATATCACTTTAATTCAACCACCAATTTTATTCTTTTTAATCGGCTAACAAATGTCTTCAGACACCAAAAAACACAACGACATCCGGTGGACTATCATTGTGTTCAGCATATCTATTCGGGTTTCATTTCAATCACGACTTTACCACGCGCATGGTGTGATTCAACTCGTTCATGCGCTGATCGAACACCATCCGTCGTAAACGGGAACTTTGAATCAATCACGACTCGCAATCGGTCGTTTTGATAATACGATGCTAATTCGGCTAAATCCTTGCCACTTGGTTGTAGCCAACCAGCCGTTAACGTTTTGTGCATCTTTTCAGCGATTGCTAATTGTTCTTCAGTTGGATTGGCAGAAATTGTCACTAATCGACCGCCTGGCGCTAACACATCAAGTCCTGCATCAATATCACCAACACTGTCTAGCACAGCATCATACTTGCTGATCACATCGGTAATTGCTCGTTCGTGATAGTCAATGACAATGTCAGCCCCGAGTTGACGGACAAATTCGGTATTTGCATGTCCTGCAGTCGTTGCAACAGTTGACCCCATCAATTTAGCTAACTGAATCGCAACGATACCGACACCACCAGCACCAGCTTGAATTAGTACTTTCGAACCAGCCGTCACTTGTAGTGTACGCAACATCTGTAAAGCTGTTTCGCCCGCTAACGGTAATGCTGCAGCCTCAGCAAATGTCATTTTGTCTGGCATCAGTGCTACTTTGTCGACATTTACTGCCATAAGCGTTGCATATGAGCCGAATTTACCGGTAGCATCCATGTCTGGACGCGCAAAAACACGATCACCAACCGAAAATTCTGTAACATTTGCGCCAGCTTTGGTAATCACTCCTGCGATATCCCAGCCTAACACAACCGGGAAAGTCCAATTAAACATGCCTCGCAAAGCGCCTTGACGGGCCTTATAGTCAATTGGATTAACACTTGTTGCGAACGTTTCAATCAGTACTTCGTTGTCTGCAATGTCTGGTTCATCATAGTTATCAACGACCGTTAGTTCATTACTAGACCCAAATTGGTTAATTATTGCTGCTTTCATACGCCACCTCCGTTTACTTATTATTACATAGTAACGCGTATGAAAAATCAGTCTTACGATTAATTTTAGATTGTTTTTTTAACGATTCGTCAAAAAGTTGATTATTCAACAAATACGCCAGTGTCGATGACCTTAGCCATTAAGTTGACCACATTTGCAATGTAGACATCTATTTGAGTAATGCTAAGCACGGCAAGATCACCAATTGTTTCTCCCGTAAAATCAGCATTATAGTCTTGAATTAGCTTTTCAACACACGACTTATTTGCAAAATCCGCCGGTACAGCGTCAGTTGCTGACACCGGCAATGGTTGCAGACCATATTTATGAACGAGATATGGATTAAGCTTTTTAAAATCCTCATAGTAACGCTCTAACACCGCCGGACGTCCTGGATCATCTTTTGGTGGCACAACTTTCATAAAGACATCGGTTAGCCAAACTTCATCAGCTAATAGATGCGTGTAATAACCTAAGGTGAATGTATCTGTTAAAGTTTCCGGATGCGCCTGCAGAAACGCCTGTAAATCGACACGTCTAGTACCACGGTCGCTAGGCACTAAATAGTGTGTTTCATCCTTCGTCATTTGATTGAGCTTATCAACATCCGGTGCTTCGTTGCCAATTAAGAATGCCGTATCTAACTGTTCATACTTTGCCATCAACAACGTCGCAATCGCAGCGTGCATTAATCGTGATCCCATGATATTCTCCCCCTGCTTTTTATCACAGCAGCTGTTGGTCTAAAACGCCTGACTTCAGTCAGGCATAAAACCAAAGGCGCACCTGATAAGGGCGACTTGGTCACGTCGGAGATTAAAAATCTCCGACATTCTCAGTCTACTTTATCTCAACTTTACTCTCGGTCAGTAAAAAACGCCACAGGCAGCACCTGTGACGTCCATATTTTGTATTCAGTTAGCTAACAATTACCATCAGTACTGGAATAACAATCAACATCATTAACGTAGTTTGTGTAATCGATACTGATGCGAATTTGTAATCGCCATTAAGTTCGCGCGCCATCACTGCAGCGTTCGTCATCGTAGGCATAGCAGATTGAATGATAAACACCGCCTTTAGCAACTTAGGTAAGTCAAACGGCATCATCATCAATGCCATGATCGTAGGTGCCATCACAAATCGACCGATGGCCAACGTGATATTTTCCTTATCAGGAATTAAATTAGCACGTTGCGTTTTAGCGATTGAAAAACCAATAAAAATAAGTGATAGCGGTACGTTTGTATTCCCCAAATCCGTTAAATCTGTTATCAGGAACTCAGGAAATTGGATGCGGAAGATGACCAAAACGACAGCAACCAGCAACGCGATCATTGGTGGTGTGAACACCCCCTTCAACGTTTTCTTAAAGTCAAAGTGTTTGCCAGTTTGCGTATCACTTTCAATCATATAAACACCCAGCGTCCAGAACACGATGGTATTAGCCATGTAATAGACCAGGACGTATGGCAGACTTTCTTTACCGAATAGCGCCATATTAACTGGTAATCCAACTGTCACGGTATTTGAATTAAATAGCAGTGACTGGAACAAACCTTTATGGGATGGTTGCACGTGGATTAAGCGCACAACAACAAACGACAAGATGAATAGCACCAGCATACTACCAACTGGCAAAATCAGCTTAGGTCCCAAAGCTACCAAACTAGCTGGTGTGAAATCCTGCGGAATACTAACAATCAAGTACGCCGGAATAGCGATTTTTGTGACAAAGCCAGATAGAAATTTACTCAATCGGCCATCGTCATCATTAAAGATATGTAGCTTGAGTAATGCGTACCCGACCGCTACCAAGCCCAGAATCATTAAAACTCCTGAGATACTGTGTATAATCGTCGCCATTGTTAAACTCCTTTCTGCGGTTAAAAAGAAGAGGCCCTACCAAAAGATAGAACCCCTCTATAATATTTAATTTTCAGGTGTTGGGCAAACGAACTCACCACTTTGGTCAGCCGTTTCCAAAATACGCGTCACGATATCCTTCTCGTGGTTATTTAACCAGGCCGTTGGTAGCGCGTCCTTGCCGTACATAAGTCCAGCAACCGCACCAACTAATGGCATGATACGCATTGGCTCACCTGGCATCCCCGACGCCAAAGTCAATGCATCCTCAAAGTTATCGCTATTCAGCAAGACCCAAACGGTTGCCGCAAACGTATCAACGACATAACCAGAAGCATGAATCTCACTGATTGGCATATTTTCAAAATCAGGCGTATTCAATGATTCAAACGCTTCAAGCTCATCAGCAAACACAGCGTGCTTTGCGTAGTATTCGTATGCATTGCTAATCGCAAAATCGAATGCTTCGGGTAGCTTCATCCCAGTCAACAAACCATTGATTAGCATGGCGTACATCCCCAATGCAATCAACGAACGTGGGTGGTTGTGTGTCAAACCACCAATTTGGTGCAACGTTAACATGGCTGGATCATCGTGAATGAAGTCTGAGCCATACTTAGCATACAAGAACAATACAACCGGTGTGATGCGCAACAATGACCCATTGGCATTGTCTTGCACATCGCGGCCACCAGAAGTGAATGGATCTTGCGTCTGTCGGAAGTTTTCGATTGCGAGTCTTGTTACATCCCCAGCCGGTTGTGGTGCGCCATCAGCGGTATAAGCGCCGGTCGTGTACCAGTAAGAGAACTGAGTCATGATGTCGGTTAATATATAGCCGTTAGAAAGACTTGCAATGGTCGCAAGGGTTAGCGATGAATCACTGCCCCACTGCGAACCGTCACCCATGATGATTTTTTGTGCAAAAAGGTCACCATTGATTAATCCTAGCGTGCAATTTATTAACGGATTATCAGGTAAAGTCATGCCAAAATCCATCCTTTCAAGGTTTTAATTGTAACACTAACGTAAATTATTGGCAAACCAACCCCAAATACACTATAATTAAAATATGAAACTGTAATAAAAGGAGTTCATCATGACGGAATCAGCACAAACGCCAGGTCTTGACGTGTTCGCGTTAACCTTGCTACGTGATCGTTTGTTACCTGAATTACTACAAGATGATCAATCAGAAATTATCTACTGGGCAGGCAA
The DNA here is from genome assembly GCF_004766315.1 of Weissella confusa. GTDB lineage: Bacteria > Bacillota > Bacilli > Lactobacillales > Lactobacillaceae > Weissella > Weissella confusa_A. The sequence continues at coordinate 7,209 of NZ_PVSN01000038.1, forward strand.
GACGTTAGCACGAGACGTTGAACTACACGGCATCTCAGCTATCGAAGCCTTTTTCCAAGAAGCTGGTTTTGGAACGTTAACACTTACGACGCAAAAGCCAACGATGCAAAAGTGGCGTCTAGACGGGGCAATCGTCGAAGCTCGTTTGCGCGAGAACGCAGCGGCTAGCTTTGCATTGGAAGCTGGCTTTATCGCCCAACAAACCCAACAACAAATTGGATTCGGTGCAGAGGCACAATGGGAAGCATCTAAGCAAGCCGTTACCTTGACTGTAATGACAGAAGCACCCGCAACCCTAGCTGAATAAAAGATAATTAAAAACGCATGTTGACTTGGTTAGTCAGCATGCGTTTTTTGTTGGTTACTTGAAAGCACCCGTAAACTTGTAAATTGGGAAACCTTGTGACGCGAACTTTTGCTCGTATTCCGTCTCAACGTTGTCCTTCATCTTTTCTTCGTCTTCGTGCAAGTTTAGTGAGATACCATCCTTGTAGAACTCAATGCCGAAGTTAGCAAATGAGTATAGAGAGTACTCAAACAAGCCACGGTTGTCAGTCTTAAATTCTAGCTCACCACCAGCTGGCAAAATAGCTTGGTAACCTTCCAAGAATGACTTGTACGTCAAACGACGCGTTTCGTGACGTGACTTTGGCCAAGGATCTGAGAAGTTCAAGAACAACTTTGATACCTCACCCTTTGTATAGTACGTCTCAACTCCAGCACCATCACCATAGATGAACTTCAAGTTAGGCAAATCAGCAGGATCTTCATCCGCCTTACGCGCTGCAACAGCAACTGCCCCTTCTTGAATTTCCATACCGATAAAGTTAATTTCAGGGTACTTCTTTGCCATACCAATGATAAATTGACCCTTACCTGTACCGATTTCTACGTACAATGGTTGCACCTTTTCAAAGATGCTTTGCCAATTTCCTTGTAGACCTGTCGCGCGGTCTTGTGTAATTACCAAGTCCGTGTGATCCGCCAACCATGGGCTAGTCCACTTTTTATTTCGTAAACGCACGTGAATTTCTCCTTCTAAACGTGTTTGCAATAATGCGGTTCGTATACCAGAATAACAAAATACCACCTACTACGACAAGTCCTATGACATTTTGTAATAAGAGTGTGATAGAACCAGCTAATGCGCCACCAGCAATTGACCAAATCAACATCGTAACCATAAACCAAGGCATCATAGCATAACGGAATGCTTGTTGCCGTTGTTTAACGGTCACTGGATACAAGTGGTCAAAAACTAGTGACCGGTGTGAACTGGCCAATGGCAATAACTGCAACACCAATAAATAGAACAAAATGACAAACAGGATTGTCTGTAACCATCCCGTCGTGACAAAAGCCACTAACAGGCCAATCAAGCTTAGACGTCCCCAGACATCCCAGTATTGTCCCTGACGAACAAACGTCGTGACTAATAGGCGTACTAACGGGTTACGTTGTTGGTTTGGCCAGTGCTTAAGCAAGCCATTAGCCCAACGTTGACGACGCACGGCTGGTTTCATGCCCGGCACATCAATAAATAGATTAAAGAATCCTAAAATGGTTGCCTGTCGCTTATCTTCGGCAGCGACGACTGCACGCCAGTCAATTAAGTTGTTTCCTACTGACGTATCGAAGAGCGTCGTACGTCGTGCCTTCATGAAGGTAAACAACATTTTTACGGCCATCAACGCCACTGTGACCAATAGTGTCGTAATGAAGCTCGGTGTTAACAAGCGAAACATCATCGGCCACAAGATAACCGTTAGCACTAGTTGCACAACACCGTTAAAGATGGCACTATACAGGGTTGCTTGGTGAAACAAACGGCGTAAGGCGCCTTCGTTTCCCATAAAGAATACCGGATCGGCACCTTTAACAAAACTTGCCGGCGTCTTAAATAGCGCAAGCGTTAGTAATAACACCAGCAGTAGCAGGCTACGTGTCCAAAAAGTTACTGGGGCGCTCTCCCATAATTGTCGATACGCCAATCCGGCAGCACCTAGTAAGAACAATAAGGCTAACATGGCATGGTCATTAAAGACGTAACGTAAATACTTACTATACTGACGCCACTCTTGCTGCCAGCGTTCTTTAAATAAATGATCGATAACCATCCTTACACCTCTTTTTGTTGTAATTCAGGTACCTTTTCAGCAAACTCGCTTGCCCACCCCGTTGCTGCCACTTCACCATCACGCAAATAAACGAATTCATCTGCGTGGTCAGCCAGTGTCGTCAAAACGTGGGTGGTTAGCAAGAAGCTTGTGCCAGCATGCTTACGTTGGTAAATCAACGCCAACAAGTCATTAACCGCAATCACGTCCAAACCAAGGAACGGCTCATCGATGATAAAGAATGGGGCATCTGTAATGAATGCCATAACAATCATCACCTTTTGACGCATTCCCTTTGAGAAATGCGTCGGGAACCAATCCAATTTATTATCCAAACGGAAAGTTGTGAGCAATTCTTCAGCGCGTTGCCAAGCCGTCTTTTCATCCAGTTGGTAAACTGAAATGGTGAGAGCTAGGTGTTCACGCAACGTCAATTCATCATATAGAACCGGTTGTTCTGGAATATAGGCGATTTGACGCTTAAATGCTTCTGGCTGCGTTTGTAGTGTTACCCCATTCAAGACAATTGATCCTTGCTTTGGCGCAAGCAAACCAATGATATGGTTGATTGTCGTTGACTTACCAGATCCGTTCAACCCCACTAAGGCGGTGAGATGACCCTCTGGTACAGTGAATGAGACATCATTTAAAACAGTTAGTTGGCCGTAGCCACCTGATAAGTGTTCGATTTCTAATGTCATAATGTCACTCTCAATTTTTTAATGTACTTATATAATAGCAAATTTCTGTCCAAATTTAACCACGGACAGTTTACACCAGTCAGGGTATAATAAAGACAACAGATGATTTTTAGGAGGCATTTCCATGGCAGATGTATTTGATATGATTGTTGCAGGTGATATTCCTGCTTATAAGGTTTATGAAGATGATGACGTGTTGGCTTTTCTAGACCTTAGCCAAGTAACGCCTGGCCACACATTGGTTGTGCCAAAGACGCACGTCGCGGATATCTTTGAATACGACGAAGAATTGGCGGCACGTGTTTTGTCAAAGCTACCAAAGATTGCCCGTGCCATTAAGGCAAGTGACGAAAACATTATTGGCTTGAACATTTTGTCAAACAACGGTGAAGCTGCCGGACAATCTGTCTTCCACTCTCACTTCCACTTGATTCCACGTTATGCAAATGACGGCTTTGATATTCCAATGCCAGATCACAGTGAGCAAACAGCCGAAGACACGTACAAGACATTGGCTGCCAACATTGCCAGTCACATGGAGGACTAAGTATGGACGCACTCAAGGATTGGTTCACCAACTTGAAGCAACAGGTCACAAACTTCACGACTGACAGCAAGCGCACGGTTTCAGCGACTAAGGATGTGAAGGCATCCCTTGCCAATGTTCAAACCGAATTGCCAGCCGTACAAGACTTTGTGAAAGATGTTCAAAATCAAGTTGAGAAGATGAATTTCAAGAACAAGCCCCGCTTGGAACGTATCACGGAAGCACAAACTCGCATCCAAAATGCACTCAGTTCATTAAAAAAGCATTAAGACACTCGAAAGCGCAAACGTTGTTCCGGCAATGTTTGCGCTTTCATCATATACCAATGTATACCAATTCACATAATTTCCGGTGGTTAATTCAAACATTGTTCAAAATTCCCCTATAGACTAGTTAGTGTTAAGTCGAACTGACAGTTAATAAGAGAAGGAAATTAAAAAATATGCGAATTGAAATTGTAGACACAAAGCAAGATGTCACAAACGAGACATCAAAGATTCTTTTGAACAAGATTTATGATCGTAAGGTACAAAACATTGCCTTGGCGGCTGGAACTAGCCTGGTTGCTTCATATGAGCAATGCTTGGAGAAGTTCACGGAGCGTATCCACGACCCTAACATGCCAAAGTTGCACATGTGGAACTTTGACGAAGTCCCACAAGCTGGTTCAGAAGAAGGTACAACGACGTCAACGTTGCGTAAGTACTTCTTGAACCCTGCTGAAATGCCTGCTTACCTTTACCACCGTTTGGACTTGTCAAACTGGGACACATTGGATGAGCGTTTGGCTGAAGCGAACGGTTTGGACTTTATGTTGCTTGGAATTGGTTCAGATGGTCGCTACGCCGGTAACTTGCCAGGTGTGACGAAGTTTGAAGATGGTACGCGTTACATTCCTTCTGAAGCTAACGACCAAGTCTATGCTGCTTTGGTTCACACAGTTGGTTCAGAAGACAAGGCTCCTGAAGGATACGTTGCCATGGGTCCTAAGACAATCATGAGTGCTAAGGAAATCTTGATGATTGCTTTCGGGAAGAAGAAGGCACAAATCGTTAAGGAAGCTTTCTTTGGCCCAATCAGTGAAGAGGTACCTGCTTCTATCTTGCAAGCCCACCCTAACTTCACATTGTTGTTGGATCGTGAAGCTGCGGCAGAAATCTTGCCACAACCAGCGGTTGCACCTGCAGAAGCTGAAACTATCACACTTTAATAGTTTAATGAGAACAAAAATATCGGTTTGTCAGGCGACAACCGCTATTTTTTTATTGCACTATGAGAAAATACTTATTTATTATTTGATTTCAGCTCATAATCGGCGTATACTAGTTTCTATCGTTATGACGAATTGTGGGAACATTTTTTCCACTATACAAAAATATAACCAGTAAGAGTGAGGTTTTTTTCTGATGGAACAGAAACGCGACACCTCCTTCTTCGGCCAACCTCGAGGCCTCATGACCTTGTTCTTCACCGAAATGTGGGAGCGATTTTCATACTACGGCATGCGTGCCATTCTACTTTTCTACATGATTTATGCAGCCGACAAAGGCGGTTTGGGATTTAACGAAGCCACCGGTGCCGCCATCATGTCGATTTACGGGTCAATGGTTTACCTATCGGGAATTGTTGGTGGTTATCTATCTGACCGTGTCCTTGGTCCATGGCGCACTGTGTTCTATGGTGGTGTCCTAATCATGTTCGGTCACATTGCCTTGGCGATGCCATTCCATGAAGTTGGTTTGTTTGGTTCAATTGCCCTAATCACACTTGGTACTGGATTGTTGAAGCCCAACGTTGCAACGATGGTTGGAAACTTGTATGACGCTAACGATGAACGTCGTGATGCCGGGTTCTCAATCTAAGTCTTTGGTATTAACCTTGGTGCCTTTATCGCACCGTTGCTAGTTGGTTGGTTCCAAGTACACGTTAACTTCCACGTGGCCTTCTCGTTAGCCGCTATCGGTATGTTCTTTGGTTTGGTGCAATATTCATTGGATGGTCGTAAGCACCTTAAGGATGTCTCACACCAAGCCCCATCCCCATTGCAACCCGAAGAAATCACCCCATTGATGTGGAAATTAGCCGGAATCGTTATCGCATTCATCGCCATTATTGGTATTATGGCCGGTACTCACAGTTTGACGATTAACAGTGTCATTAACTTGTTGACGTTTGTCGCTATTCTAGTACCGGTGATTTACTTTGTTGTGATGCTGACATCAAAGAAGACAACGAAGGCTGAGCGTAAGCGTGTTTGGGCCTACATTCCTTTGTTCATTGCAGCCATGTTGTTCTGGTCAATTGAAGAACAAGGATCTGTTGTCTTGGCCTTGTTTGCTTCAAATCAAACTGCCTTGCATGGTATGCCTGCTTCATGGTTCCAATCATTGAATCCATTGTTCATCATGTTGTTCACACCATTCTTCGTTTGGCTTTGGTCAAAGAAATTGCGTGATAAGCAACCTTCAACTGGTGTTAAGTTCTCACTTGGTTTGGCGTTTGCCGGATTGTCATTCGTTTGGATGGCTGTTCCGGGCATGATGTTTGGTGTTAACCACCAATTCAACCCATTGTGGCTAGTTGCCTCATGGGCGTTGGTTGAAGTCGGTGAAATGTTGATTTCACCAGTTGGTCTGTCAGCATCTGCTAAGATGGCTCCCGTTGCCTTCCAAGCCCAAATGTTAACGGTCTGGAATCTGTCTGACGCCACGGCGCAAGCGGCCAATGCACAATTGGTTCAACTTTATTCAAAGTCTACTGAAATCAACTACTTCTTGATTATCGGTATTATTACTATCGTTGCTGGCTTGCTATTGTGGTTCGCAACTAAGAAGATTAAAGCCTTGAGCGAAGGCTTGTCAGAAACAGCTGAATAATAATGAAGCCTCACACCTTTAGTTGATGTGAGGCTTTTACTTTAACTGGGGATGGTTTAAAATTTTAAGTCTTAAGGAGCTTTTTCATGTTAATTTCTGATACCACGTTAAGTTTGGATGATGTCGCACCAAACAACACGTACCGCAACGTTCACTTCACCTACTCTAGTCGTGCCATTAACATCCAAGATGTCGCGTTTGAGCGTGTGACTTTCGACCAAGACGATTTCTCAGATGGCACTTGGTCAGATGTCGTATTTGATCACGTCGATTTATCAAATACTGATTTCGCCAACGCAATTTTCTATCGCACTAACTTTAATAACACACAACTGACTGGGGTAAATTTCTCTGGTCTGCAAAGCGAATGGCGTGATACACAAGTTAATAACTCATTAGCTGATTTCATCAATGTTAGCGGTACGACCTTTCAAAGTGTCACCTTCAACAACACGCGTGTCCGTGACAGTTTCTTCCACGGCATCAGCATTAAAAAGTCACTCCGTTTTATTGAAAGCGACCTTGATAACAGTGATTTTGCTGGTAGTAAGCTGGCTAATCTCGATGTAGCTAATGCCAACTTTGAAACCTTATTGTTTGATCCAGCGCTGGCTGCTGGCATGACAATTAATACGTATCAATCAGCCTTGCTTATTCAAAGTTTAGGCATCAACATCAAATAAGCAGAAACGCGAAGTAAAGCCAATTACGGCCGTACTTCGCGTTTTGTTTTACTGCAAATTGTTTTGAATAATCGTTGGCCAATCCATCGTTAACTTGGCACCGGCTGCCTTTGCGTGACCGCCACCGTTAAAGTGACCCGCAATAGCTGAGACATCGACATCCTTATCCTTCGCAACGCGGAATGACAACTTGCCGTTATTAATGACCAAGCCGAAATCAACGTCTGGTAAGTTAGTCAACGCATTACCGATTTCTGACATTTGGCTAGATGCCGTTGTATACGCATAGTGATAAGTCTTGTCAGGCAAAACCAAATCAGCAAATTCAGCCTTTTCTGCCTTCTTAGCAACATAGTCTTGGTTAGACTTAATGCGTTCGTATACAAGCGCCATAATCAAATCTGAGAAGATTGTTTCTAGCACAGCGCTCGGTACGTCAACTTCGGCAAATGCCTTAGTCGTAGCCTCGTCCATAAAAGCACTGAAACGGTCACGACCAATGAAGTTAAGCACTTCGTTGAATACTTGTGCATGTTGACCCGTTTGTTGGGCGTCAGCATAGCGTTCATCTTGCCAAGTCCATGTATCATACAAGTCAGTTAGCTTAACCAGTACAGGTAAGAATAGCAACGTTGCAAGCGCCGCTTGATTGTCATTAAACGCCAACTCAGTCGCTGAAGATGTCCCCGTTTGATCCGTAACAAATGTGGCATCCGCAGTTGCTGATTCCCAGACGGATTGATTAGAAACGTGGTGATCATAAACCGTTGGCGTTAAGTTTGTTTGGTTGTGAAACTTCGCCAACATTTCAGCTGATGGCGTATTGTCCAAGAAGATTGCTTGGGTATATTGCTCATCCCCGGCCAAAATATCTTCCAACACAGCATCAATACCAGCAGCACCAGCATCCGCATAACGAATATCCGACTCATTTGACGTCGCATACTTAGCAACTAAACCTGACATAACACCATCTAAGTCAGTGTGCGTCACAATTAACGTTTTCGACATGATTATTACTTCCTTTAAACTGAATAATATCTACATCCATCTTACGGTTTGTTGTGGCTAATCACAAGTCATGATGGCGGTCGTTCATTAGTGCCGTCAATTTATGCATTGTATTGGCATTGCGAACCGTTATCCTAGAGAACACAGCTGTTGTACTAATCCTTAACAACTTAGTCTTGTTACGTAACTCTGGACCTGCACTCATGAATATAAAACGTTTGTACAGTACCACGTGATTCTCAGGTCCAATGTATGGTGAGAACTCAGCCAAAGCTTGTTTAGCTTCTTCTTCCGAGTTGGCAATTATCAAATCATGTCGACCACCATCTTTAATGCCCCACCATTCTGGTGAATGATTTGTTATGTCGTTAATATCTTCTAGCGACAACCAAAATAGTTGTATTTCAAAGCCTTTGTATGCCGATAAAGCGATACTAAGGCCGGAAAAATCAGCCATGCTAGATTTGACGTCAACAATAGCGTTACCAGTATTCCCGAACGTAACAACGTTTTGAAACCCTTGTTGTTCAAACCAATCACGTAATTCAGCCATTGTAACTTTACGTTTGCCACCGACGTTTATGCCACGGAGCAAAATTAAAACTGTTTTCATTTATTCCTCCAGTACTGGCATCGTCAGTTATCTTATGCTCTCTAACCTTTAGCCCAGGTATACAATACCGATTTGCGGATTACGGGTCTCATTACCGGGGATGACCATACTATCCACGTAGCGATCCTTAGTCAACGTCGTTAAGAAGACACCAATCAAATCTCGATCAGTATAAGCGTCAAAATATCGTGTCTTCAATTGCATACCAAAATCAGGACTTGTTTTCCAATTTTCCATGTTATTACTCCCTATCACATGTATTTGTTACCACTTACCTGCCATTATACCAAGTATTATCTTATCGCCAGACTTCAAGCACTCTTTTCTAACGTAGCGTTTTACAGACAAAAATCCCAGCACACAATCGTGCTGGGATTTATCATGATGCCCATCATTTTGTTTTTTATATTTATTGCTCTGCAGAGTTTATTCGGACCAACTTCGCCAAACTTGCGATGGCATCGGCTCCCTGACTGATTTCTGGTTGTTCGGCTTCCTGTTTAGTCAAAGCTTTATCCGTAAAGTAATCTCGGAGATAGTAAGTACCATTATTTCCGAAGTAGTAGTTCTTACCATCGATGTTTTGAATGTATTGGACTGCTCGTCCGTTGTTATCCGTGAAATAGGTGTAGCCCCATGCATTACGCCACCCAGCATTCTGACGAACCCCGTCTACAAACCAATAATATGTGCCCATATAGTAGCGGAACCCAGTATATACCGTGCCGTTTTCATACCAGCGGTAACCACCGTTTGCAGCGGCCCCATCATATAAGTAACCTGATCCTTTGCCACGTAGGTAGTATGTGCCATTATCGCCAAAATTATAGGCCGTACCATCAATCACAACGTTGCCTTGTACAGCACGTCCGATTGCATCAGTCCAATACTTATATCCCCAAGCTTCGCGCCAACCTTCATTTTGACGAATCCCATTTACAAACCAGTAATACGTCCCCATATAATAGCGGAATCCTGTAAAAGGCTGACCATTTTCCAACCAATTATAGCCGCCGTTGGCTTTTGAAACCTCCGGCGAGTAAACGTAACCCGTGCGGCCATCAGCCGAAACCACTTGTGTTGCTGTTCCCATCGATGACAAAACTGATACTGTAACCAACGCACCGACAACCAAACGCTTCCCAACATTAACAATACTCATAAATAATCCCCTTCTTTCGGTTGCTCCGTGTCAACTCGATGACTTAATGTTACGTACAGATTTCATTTGTTACAATGCACGAAATTTCATATCACGTTAAAAAAGCGACCATCCAACGATTGGTCGCTTAATCGCTATTTAAAATAATCAGTTGCTAAGATGCTGTATACCTTGCTATCAACGTATTTGCCATTTGGCAGCAACTCATAATCACGCAGTGTGCCTTCGTACTGCATGCCGGCCTTTTCCATCACACGACCTGAACCGATGTTTTCTGGCGCGTGGAATGATTCAATACGGTGCAATTCTAGTTGTTCGAACCCCATTGTAATAACCGTCCTTAGTGCCTCGGTCATCACCCCTTGGCCCCAATAAGCATGGTTGAGGGCATATCCGATTTCAGCAGAGTTATTTTTCTCAGTTGGTCGGATATCAATGCTACCAATCATTTTATTAGTTGCTTTTTCAACAATGACATACTTTCCCAGCGGATCTGCCAAGTGAAAGTGCTCTTATGCTAGATTTACGGACAGATTTTTCTCTGCCCTGTAAACTAATAGCAGAGGAGCATTTTTTATATGATTCGATATTCACCAGAATTTAAGCAGTCTCTTGTCGAGATGCACAACCAAGG
>NZ_PVSN01000048.1 GCF_004766315.1 Weissella confusa
ACGGTTCCAGTTAAAGCATCGGTCATGATAAGCGGATGGTAACCGACGTTCAAGTAGTGATAATTAAAACCAATTTTTTCTTGATGACCAAAGGTCTCAAAGTAGGTTGAATCCAAATCTAGCACCAGTTCAGTATTGGCTGATCTTTCATCAATTAAAGAGACAATACGACGATTTAATTCTTGTAGCTCATCAATGTCTTCGTTCGTGAGATGTGATAGAAATCTGGAAATAGTTGGTTGAGATGCCATGTTTTGCGCATAAACAAGTCGATGTTCGATATCTTGGGTCAAGTAATCTGCAACGTCGTCGTTGCGATAACCTTCGATAACTTGAATGAGCATTTGCAATAACAATTCTACCTTAGCATAGCGTGGATTTTTGCGATTATCGTTGAATTCAACGTTATTAAAGAGCCTGGAAATTACAGGCGAATTCAGAAAAATACTAAGCAGCACGTTGCCGCCATCCGAGGTAATTGGTGCCCCATTGTCTGAAACTGCAACTAAATGGTTGCTAGGTAATACTTTTTGAGTCATAATTTTAGACGCTCCAATTTTTGAGTATTTGGTTTGTTTTCCACTAACAAAATATCATAAAAAAGAGCTCCTATGGTTTTCACCCAACGGGTGAAAGCGCAAAACCCGCTGAAACGGTATTAACTTGCTGTTTCAGCGGTTTTTTGTTTGTCTTGATGAATAATCCGGGTGAAATATTTAATATGTTTATATTTACAAATAAAAAAGCGCAAACTTCGATTAAAGTTTGCGCTTTTTTATGAATTGACGTCAGAAGTAAGTGAAATTTTATGAGAACAATGCTGACAAAATCAAGATAACAATCAATCCAACAACTGAAATAATTGTTTCAATCACTGTCCAAATCTTCAACGTTTGTGGCACATCCAAGTCAAAGAATTCCTTGAACATCCAGAATCCGGCATCGTTAACGTGTGAAGCAGCCAATGAACCGGCACCGATTGCCAATACCACGAAGGCTGGGTTAACAGCCATTTGGTTAGCAACCAATGGTGCGACGATTCCGGCAGTCGTCAAACCAGCAACCGTAGCTGATCCAACTGAGACACGCAAGATAACGGCAATCAACCATGCAAAGATGATTGGTGACAATGACGTGTGTGAGAATGCTGAAGCAATGGCAGTTGAGATACCACCAGCAGTCAAGATACCCTTAAAGGCAGCTCCACCACCGATAACCATCAACAAGTTAGCGATTGACTTCAAAGCTTCTGACATTGATGAACCAACTTCACCCATCGTACGTCCTTGCTTTGGTCCCATTGACCAGATAGCAAAGGCCATTGCGATAACCATGGCGATAACTGGGTTACCAAGCATGGCGATGATACGATCAAGCACCGTTGGGTCAGTCAAGTAACCGTGTTGTGCAGCAGGCGTCAAAGCCTTCCAGGCTGCATCACCAACCATACCACTGTAAACTTGCTTTCCGCCGTTGTGAGCCAACGTGTAAATCGTTGAAATCAACATGAAGAACACAGGCATCAATGACGTAACAAGTGACAAACCAAATGATGGTGTGTCTTCCAACTTAAAGGTCTTAACTTCACCAATAGCATCAAGCTTCTTAGTAATCTTAAATGCCTTTGGCTCAACCTTTTGAATCAAACGTGTAAACAAAGGTCCAGCAACCAACATTGCGACGATGGCAACGATGATACCGTACATCAATACGACACCGATGTTAGCACCCAATGCGTTCGTAACTGCAGTTGGTGATGGCTGTGGTGGCAAGAATCCTTGCGCAGCTGACAAGGCAGCGGCCATTGGGATTCCCAAGTAAAGCAATGACACACCGGCTTCCAAAGCGATTGTGAAGACGATAGGAATCAAAACAACCAAACCAACTTCAAATAGCAATGAAATTCCGATGATGAATGATGCACCAGCAACCGCCCATTGCAACTTTGACTTACCAAACTTGTTAATCAAAGTTGAGGCGATGCGGTATGATCCACCAGCATCCGAAACCAAGCGACCGATCATTGATCCAAACCCAAAGACAATGACCAACTCACCCATCGTACCACCGATACCATTCTTTAAGGCATCAGCGATTCCGGATGGGTTCATTCCCAAGCCCAAGGCGACCAAAATTGAAGTAATGATCAACGCAACGAATGTGTTAATCTTTGCCTTCAAAATCAAAAATAGCAACAATGCAATACCAACTACCAAAATCAAGAATGGCCAAACGTTAAAGCCGTTTGTCATCCATTGGAATAATCCTGTCTTAGGATCAGTAGTTAGGCCAGCGAGTAATGTAAACATCTCGTCTTACCCCTTCTCAATTAAAAAATATCTCAAATGCGTCCCACTTATGAAACCGATTACATAAGTCAACTTAAATATTGTACACCTTTTGTAAGCGCTTTCGGGTAATAAGTCCATTAAATTTTTCATCAGCGTTATTTCATTGTTGGGATACCAGAATAAAAAAAGTCCTATTTTTTGACTTGCTTTTTATACGAGACATAAGCGTCTGAAACGTTTTATGGTTATTTGTATTTTGTGAAAAATATAGTCATGTTGTGCTAACGCACGAATCGTTTTTGGGCGAGCCGGCGTGGTGTTCCGTCCTGCTGAATTAACTGGTGGCGACACCAACTCCAAGCCCAAACCACAAAAAAGGCTCACACAGCAAATGCCATGTGAGCCTTAATTGAATGTTTATTTTGTTATAGCAAAATCATTGCCATTGCCAAGATAACAACCATACCTGTCAATGAAATAATCGTTTCCAAAACAGTCCAGATTTGGAACGTTTGCTTGATTGACAACTCGAAGAATTCTTGGAAAATCCAGAATCCAGCGTCGTTAACGTGTGATGCGATCAATGATCCGGCACCGATTGCCAAAGCAACCAAAACTGACAACGTTGGGTTGTTTTGTGATTGCACGATTGACAATACGATTCCGGCAGCCGTCATACCGGCAACCGTTGCTGAACCAACTGAGATACGCAATACGGCAGCAACAGCCCAGGCGAAGATAATCACCGTGATAGCTGACATGTGACCGTTAGCTGAGAACAATGAGGCAACCTTGTCTGACAAACCACCGTTTACCAAGACACCACGCCATGCTCCTCCACCACCGACAATCAACAAGATACCAGCAACTGCGCTCATACCGTTGTTCAATGATGCACCGATTGATTGTGCTGACTTCTTTTGCCATACACCCATTGAGAAGATGGCAAAGATCAAAGCAATCGTCATAGCAACAGCTGGCGTTGCCAAGAACTCAACAACCTTATCGAAGTTTGATGGGTTCTTTGGCGTAACACCACCCGTGTAGATCATCTTGTAAACCGTTGCGATGATCATGAAGATCAATGGGAATACTGACGTGATAACTGACAAGAAGAATGATGGCGTCTTGTCCAACTCGTATTCCTTAACTTCACCAACAGCCTTGATTTCCGTCTTAAATTGGAATGCGTCAGGGGCGTACTTTTGAGCCAACTTCGTGAACAAAGGACCCGCAACAACGGCCGTAATAACTGACACAATCAAACCAAGAATCAACGTCAAACCAATGTTAGCACCCAATGACATAGCCACGGCCGTTGGAGCTGGCTGTGGAGGCAAGAATCCTTGTGCTGATGACAAGGCAGCCGTCATTGAAATACCCAAGTAAAGCAATGGCACACCGGCTTCGATGGCAACCGCGAATACGATAGGAATCAAAAGCACCATTCCAACACCGAAGATCATTGAGATTCCGATGATGAATGAGGCAATCAAAACAGCCCATTGCAAACGCTTGATACCAAACCAGTTAATCAACGTCTTAGCAATTCGGTATGAACCACCGGCATCGGCAACCAATCGACCGATCATTCCACCGAAGATGAAGATAACTGAGTTTGAACCCAAGATATTACCCATACCTTGGTCACCCAAAACAGCGTTTGGAACATCCATTGGGTTCATACCCAATAGCAATGCCAAGATGAATGCCGTAACAACCAATGATACGAACGTGTTCAACTTGAACTTAACAATCAAAACAAGCAAAATCAAAATTGAGATTGCCAACATAACGAATTCCATCGTTTATTTACTCCTTAAGTAGGTAAAATATCTATTAAAAACGATTGCTCACAGCACCGGCAAATTGTCATACACTGTGAGCAATATTTTATTTTTTTATCTGCTTTTCGCTCAGGACTACTTGTCGCCCTTGTTTACGTGCTTACGTTGGAAGTTCGCAATGTTTGCGTACTCCGTTTGCAATTGACGTGCCAAACGAATAAAGATTGGCGTCAACTCACGATAAGCTTCGTAGTTTTCTGGGTTTGGATCGTACGTGTTTGAATCACCGACCATGTCGCCGATAACATCCAAACTATCAACCATTCCCAAAGCCTTTTGTGCCATAACCGTTGCGGCCAAAGCACCTGACTCGAAGGCCGCTGGCACCGTAACTGGTTGCTCAAAGATGTCGGCCGTCATTTGACGCCACAAAGCTGAACGAGCAAATCCGCCAGTTGCTTGAACTGACTTCAAGTCACCAACAACTTCTTCAAGGGCCAAAGCAACCATGTAGATGTTGAAGATGATACCTTCTAGCACGGCACGTACCATGTGGGCACGCGTGTGGTTGTGCGTCAATCCGAAGAATGAACCACGTGCGTTGGCATCCCAGATTGGGGCACGCTCACCACCC
Organism: Weissella confusa; assembly: GCF_004766315.1. Taxonomy (GTDB): domain Bacteria; phylum Bacillota; class Bacilli; order Lactobacillales; family Lactobacillaceae; genus Weissella; species Weissella confusa_A. The sequence continues at coordinate 4,713 of NZ_PVSN01000048.1, forward strand.
AAGTATGGGTGGAATAGCAAACCATCGGCTCCGGCAGGAATCTTTGAGGCGATTTCCGTCAACAAGTCGTACGTATCAACACCCATCAAGGCAGCCGTTGACTTCTCGGCGTCAAACATCTTGTCGCGGGCCCAACGGAAGACATCTCCACCGTTGTTAACTGGTCCACCGACAACCCAGTGATCCTTGTCCAAGGCATACGTAAACGTACGTCCCTTTGGATCAATCTTAGGTGCGTCAGTTACGACACGGATGGCACCTGACGTACCAATCGTCACAGCGGCAACACCAGGTTGCACAGCGTTAACACCCAAGTTTGACAAAGGACCATCACCAGCACCATAAACGAATGGTGTGTCGACATCCAAGCCCATGACAGCAGCGTATTCCGCAACCATGCCACGCTCAATCTCGTATGGCTCAACTGGTTGTGGCATTTGCTCCTTCTTGATACCAGTTACTTCTAGGGCTTGCTCATCCCAATCCAAGTTGAAGATGTTGAACATACCCGTTCCTGAAGCAATTGAAATATCCATCTTGTTGGCACCGAACAAACGGTTGAACAAGTATTCCTTAATTCCCAAGTAGTGCGCAGCGTTGTTGTAGATGTCCGGCTTTTCGTTCTTCAACCACAACATCTTTGACAAAGGCGCCATTGGGTGAATTGGTGTACCCGTCTTGCTGTAAATCTCTTGGCCCAAGCCAGTTGACTTCAACTCTTCCGTGTACTTAACAGCGCGCGTATCAGCCCAAGTGATAACACGTGTCAATGGTTGCCAATCCTTGTCGAAGGCAATCAATGAGTGCATTGCAGAACTGAATGATACACCCAAAATCTTGCCGCCGTTTGCGCCGCGAACAACCTCAGTCATAGCATCAACGAAGGCTTCCCAAATCTCGTTTAGGTCCTCTTCGGCGATGTCTGGTTCGTCACGGTAAAGCTTGTAACCCTTGTTGGCACTGGCAATAACATGCCCTTCAGTGTCAAACAAAACAGCCTTAGTTGACGTTGTCCCCAAGTCAACTCCGATCAAGTATTTCATTGTAAGACCTCTCAAATCTTCACTAATCTTAATTACTTCTGAATAGTACTTTACTATTTTATGTAAAAACCTTTCACAATGCAAACATTTTCGGCGAAAATGTTTTTCTCATTATCCCTGTACTGGTACATTCTACTAAAAAAAGAATGTAAAAAGCGTTACAATTATGCTTCATACATTCTTTATACATACTATTTAGTTTATTTTGTTGGCTTGTAAATCGCGCGGTTATCCAACGCCCATTGACGTTGTGAAAATTCACCTGGTTCGGTTTCAGCCAATGCATTATCAAAACTTTGGATATTGGCATCCAATTCATCCAGTTGGTGCAAAATGTTTGCTTCCTTAACGACTGGGCGAACTGGTGAACCGTACTCCATCAAGCCATGGTGCGCCAAAACGGTGTGACGCAACAACAACATTTCTTCGCTGTATAAATCCATGTTCATTTCATTGGCAGCTAAGACAATTTGCTCATCGATCAAGACGATATGTCCAATCAGGTTTCCGGCCGTCGTATATTGCGTGGCGATTGGCCCCGTTAATTCGATTACCTTACCCAAATCGTGGAGCAAAGCACCAGCGTATAGCAAACTAGCATCCAAACCAGGATATTGCTTCACCACTGCTTGCGCCAAATGCACAATTGAAAGCGTGTGAAAGCCCAAGCCCCCCGCAAATGCGTGGTGATTACTCTTAGCTGCTGGATACTTGTAGAACTGGTCGTGGTACTTAGCAATCAAGTGACGCACGATACGTTGCCACGTCGCATTCGTGATTTGGAACAAAATCGCTGAGACTTCTTCTTCCATTTCAGAGGCCTTCATTGGCGCTGCACTCATAAAGTCAGCTGGATCTTGTGGTTCACCAGCATGCGTTGGACGCAATGACAAGACCTTTAATTGAGGCTTGTCTTGATAAACTTGGCGAACCGCTTTCATAAAGACAACCATGCCATTCTTCAATGTGTTCGCTTCTTCTTGTGTTGCATCCCACTTCATGCCGCGGATTTCCATTGAACGGTCCGCAACCGAAACCGCCAAGTATCGCTTGCCTTGTTGCGTCACACGCGGATCAACTTCCTTCAACAAGACGTAAATCTCCATGCGTTCATCAACTTGATATTCTTTTAGTTGTTTTGCTTCTGTCATTTCGAATCCCCCTTTAGTTCATTCAAATCCAACACATGGTCCGCAGCGACTTGGTGTGCCGTGAAGTACAAGACTTGTTGTTGGTTGCCTGCCATTTCTTGCAACATGTCAATCATGGCTTGGCGACGTTCACGATCAAAATCAACAAACGCATCATCAATTAACAGTGGCAACTGAATGCTTTCCTTGACTGCTTGCACGAATGCTAAGCGCAAAGCAACATAAACTTGTTCCGCTGCACCCTTCGATAACTGACTGACATTAAAGATTGCACCATCATGACGCGTTACTTTAATTAAAGTCTTTGTTTGTGAAATTTGCGTATAGTTTCCTTGCGTTAAGCGTTGCAACAAATCGCCGGCATAGTGAATCAATTGTGGGAATCGGTCACCGATGGCGGCATCCAACGTTTTAGCAACCCATTCATTGGCCAAGCGGTTCACAAAACAAGCCTTCAAATCGGCTGTGATAGCCGCCGTTTGGTCCGCAATTTGCTGTTGTTGCGTTTCAATTGACGTATCCGTCATCAAACGTTGTTGTTGGGCTTCCAAACGGGCCAACGTTTGTTGCACCTCATTCACTTCTTCTTGCAAACGTAACGTCACTGCTGATGGATCAGTATCATCAACCGTCTCACTGGCAGTGGCCAAAGCATTCAAATCAGCATCCCCAAGTTGTTCACGCAACAAATCAGCTTCTTGCATCATGGCTTGCGTGCGTGTTGCCAGTTCACGTTGTTGCAACAGTTCACCAACTGATGTGACACCCAAAACTTGCAGTAGCTCATTCAAACGTTGTTGGAGTTTCGCTTTTTGCACCACTTGTTGGTCGGCCGTGCGGTTATTCGCCCGTAACTCAGCCAACTTTTGACGATAATCGCTTTCAGACAATTGATAGCCCAACCAAGCAAGCTTTTCTTCCAAAGCCTTGTGTTGTGGCATCATCGCCTGTTGTGCCGCCATCAAATCAGCTAATTGCTGGGCCATTTGGTGACCCAAACGAACGTCAGGTTGGGCATTCAACACCATTTCTGGTGTCATATCACCATATTCGGCTGGTAAATCAGTCGATGCGTTTACGCGCTTAGGCAACTTGAAGAATAGGAATGCCCCGATGGCACCCAATAGAATAATCGCCAAGATTCCCGGCAAAACTTGGTGGCCAAGAATCAAGCCTAGCCCGGCAACGATTCCAAATGCAATTGCACCAATACCAGTGCGCTGATATTGCCCAGATACGGCAATTTGTGGGCCACCTTGTAATTGGTTGACTTGGAATGGCGTGAGTTCTGGTGGAAAGACTTGCCAACGGTACTTCGCTAACAACAAACTCGTTTGGTTTTGAATGTCAGCTTGGCGACGGGCAGCTTCACGTTGTTGTTGATTCAATTGATCCAACGCATTAACCGCTTGGGTCGCATCATCTAATTGTTCATCAGAAACAGTTGCTTCAACTGATACTGTTTCTAGCGCCAGCAATTGTTGTTGCACCTGCTCGGCCTCATCAGCTAAGCGAGTATCAATCGGCTCAGGTACATCTGCAAGTTGCGCCGTGAGCTGTTGCCAACGTTGGTAAATTGGTACCAGTTGTTGTTGCTTAGCCTGTGATGACAAATCGGTTGATAGATTGCGTTGGCGTTCAGTTAGCATGGCCAACCGGGCTTGCGCAGCCTGATGTTGTTCAGACAAAGCACGCAAAGATGGTCGCGCTGCAATAGCTGTTTGTAAGTTATCTTGCGCTGTCTGCAATGTTTGTAGCGCTTCGTTAATCGGGCGACGAGCTGTTTTCGTGACACCAAATCGGCTCACCGCCTCTTGCTCCCATTGATTTGCAATTGCTAACCATTGCTCCGACCCCGGCGTTGCCAGCAAGCGCAAGTGTTCCGCAAATTCATCAGGACGTAGCGCAAAGATTTGCGTCAGCGCATCCTGATCGAAACTGAACACCGCTTGGTACAAGTCACGATCAACTGGTCCCAACAGCTCCGATAACATCCCCTCTGGGTCCGCAAATTCTTGTTGCGTGTCAACCGCTACCAAGCGCGTCGTGGTTTGGGTACGTCCCAAACGGGTTAGTTCATATGTTGTGCCATCTACTTCAAACTGTAGATGCCCACCATAAGGACCTTGCTCAAGTGGTTCGTACGTGTTGACCTTACGCCCCTTGGCTTGTGGAAAGCCGAACAGCATTCCCAACAAGAATTGATGCAACGTCGTCTTACCCGCTTCATTCAGTCCTTGAATAACTTGTAAGGCATCCACGAAATCAAAACGTTGTTGCTGCCATTGACCAAATCCGACAATGGTTGCATTTTTAATCCACATCCGTCTGGCCTCCTTGTTCCGCAACACGTAATTTTGTTTCGACGGCTTCTTTGATTTCGGCCATCATGTCAGCTGACAAAAATGCCGTCAAAATTGATGCGTCAGTCACCTGCTTCAAGCCCAAGCGTTGCAATGTTTCAAAATCAAACACCGTATCAGCCGTCTCATCCCAATAATGTTGGTCTACTGCTGGCAATGTCGCCTTTAGTGGCGTGCTATCTAGCCGAACATCAAAGACGTAGAACACATCGTTCGACTGGGATGCACGCGTCAATGCTGCAAGTAGTTGTCCATTTTCAATCATCGACAACAATTGTGGTACATCTGTCTTAACTGTCAGCGACACCAATTCAAATTCTTCTGGCGTCCCTAGTTCACGACGGATTTGTGCCACCGCATCAGCCAAGTCGCCCGTTAATGTTATGTCATGAGCTGTCCACACAATCGGTGCTACTGGTGTAAATTCTGGTACCAAGCGCGTCCCCTGATTTTCAACCAAGTAGTAACCCTTAGCGCCACTTTCGTTACGGTTAAGTCCTTGCAAGCTACCTGAATACCCAACAAACGGTTCTGTTTGCAATGTTTGCCGTACGTGAATGTGCCCTAATGCCCAATAGTCATAGTGATGTGCCTGCATATCGCCTAAGCTGAACGGCGCATAATCACCTGTGCCATCTTGGCCAACAGATCCGTGGTACATCCCGATGTGGAATGCCACGCCGGGCAGCTTGTTCGGGAACTTAATCGCCATATTTTCAGTAATATGACGCGTTGTGTATGAGAACCCGGTGATAGCAACTTGCTCACCATTCGTTGTCGTTAACTGCGTTGTCGTGATGTCAGCTGGCAAAACTGTGACATTCGCCGGCCAAACTGGTAAGGAATGCCAATCTTGCACGAAGTCATGATTACCAAAGCCCATCACGACTGGAACGTTCGCTTCATCCAAGCGTTGCAAAGCCGTCACCAACGTCAATTGCGCGCGTGTGTCAGGTGTTGTCGTATCGAACAAATCACCAGCCAACAAAACGAAGTCCACTGATTCTGCGATGGCGTCATCAACCAAGCGAGCCAACGCCGTTTCGCTGGCCGTTTGCAAATTATTTTGTAGCCATGCGGGTACATTGGCCAACCCCACAAACGGATTACCCAAGTGCAAATCGGCTGCGTGAATAAATTTCATGCGGTCCACCACTCCTCTTAAAGTCTTTGCTTTCTATTATCCCTGATTAGTCAATATTAGGAAATACCTAACGTTGTTTCTTAATAAAAAGCAGTACTGATTATCGTAGCCAGCTAAGACATTGGTTGCTTTCCTGGATAGCTAATGTTACTCTTAAATCCAGGAAATAACGGTACGACCGTTAGCCGATGGAGATAATGTCAAAAGTCTGGTTATCGAATTGAGCTGAGTAACTTTTTGTTACTCGGCTCTTTTCTTTTGCCCACAAGAAAAGGCGTCGCAAAATTTGCGACGCCTTTGTCATAGCTATTAGTCTTGGCCGTACAATTCAGCGATTGGCTTCGTGATGATGTTGTTGATTTCCATCAACAATTGGTTAACAGCTTGCTCAGCTTCCATCATCTTCTTCAAAGCATCGTGCTTGTCCATCTCACCAGCAATTTCTTGCCATTCTGCAACTTGCGCAGCTTCTGGTTCTTGACCAGCTTGCATGGCTTGGTTGATTTGCATTTGGGCAGCTTGGAAGCGTTGGAACACATCCTTAGCAGCTGCGTCGGCGTTCAATGCTTCAACTGCATCACGCAAAGTCTTGTATTGTGCCGTCTCACGCAAATCAGCAGCAACTGCGTTTACGTTGTCATAAATGTTAATCATATTAATTAATATCCTTCTTTAAATTAGTATATCCATTATCGCATACTTTGGGGGCTAATTACCAAACAGACTTTGAATACCTGACCATGCCGCATGAGCACCGTCCTTCACGTTTGACCAGGCTTGGCTTGCACCATCCTTGATGTCTGATTGAATACCATCAATGGCGTTTGAGAAACCATTTGATGATGAACTACCACTACTCTTACCGCTATCGCCCGTTACGGTGCTCATCTTTTGACGCACACTCTTAACGCCGAATGCGGTTTGATCAGTATTTGGAATCACTTGCTCCAAAGTCGTCTTCATCAGCGGTCCAGCTGTCATACCAAGTGAGACTGGAATCGATTCACCGTTAGCCGATGAATCGTAACCCGTCCACGTTGTAACCACCACATCAGGTGTGTAGGCGATTGTCCATGAGTCCGTAGCGTTCGTTGCCGTTGAATTGCTTCCCGTTATCTCGGTTGTTCCAGTCTTTCCAGCCACTGTGTAACCGTATGGATCAGCTGCTTTACCAGTTCCGTTCGTGTAAACGCCCATCATCATTGACGTCATCTCATCAGCAACCTTCTTTGACCAAAGACGTGTTTGCTTTTCCTTCGCTTTGACAATCACCTTGCCGGAAGAATCCACAATCTTCGTAATGAAATGACTTTGACTCATCACCCCATCGTTGGCAAAACTTGTGTAAGCTTGGGTCATTTGCAAAGGCGTCACGCCCTTTTGTAGACCACCGATTCCCATGGCCAAGTTCTTGTCAGACTTCTTCAATGGCAACCCAGCCTTAATTCCTGCGTTATATCCAACAGAGACGCCCATTTGATCAAGCAACCAAACAGCTGGAATGTTGTATGAGTTTTCAAGCGCAACATACATTGGGACATCTTCACTGGTGTAATCCGCATAATTTGATGGTGAATAACCATTCGTTCCAAAACTTGTCTTCTCATTCTTCAATTCAGAATCATATGAGAAACCACGTGATAGTGAAGGCGCATAATCAACAATTGGCTTAATCGTTGAACCAGGTGAACGATACATGCTCGTTGCGCGGTTGAAGCCACGGAAGACGTGTTCGCCACGCCCACCAACAACGGCACGCACCCCACCAGTTTTCGCATCCATAACGACTGACGCAGCCTGTGAATCACCACCAATTGGGTTCAACCAGCTAGTCTCATAATCGTCTTGCAAGTTTTGTTGGTCGGTTTGATTCAACGTCGTATAAATCTTATACCCATCGTTCAAAATTTCTGATTCGGTTAAGCCATATTTGTTAATGGCCTCATCAATAACCGCGTCGAAGAAATATGGATAGTTATAGTTCGAATTATCGACGTTGTGATCAGATGCGCCAATGGCAGTTGCTGCATATTGATCAGCTTCTGATTGGCTCAACTTCTTGTCATTCACCAAGTTTTGCAAAACTTGATTACGACGATTCAACGCATTCTTTGGATAATTCAATGGGTCATAGCCATTCGGTGACTGCAACATTCCCGCCAGCATAGCACCTTGTGTCACTGACAAATCCGAAGCGTTAACCCCGAAATACTTCAGTGACGCATCTTGAACTCCCCAGACACCTTGACCGAAATATGCATTATTCAAATACATCGCCAAGATATTGTGCTTTGAGTATTCCTTTTCAACCTGAATTGCTAAGAACAATTCACGGATTTTACGCGTGATGGTTTGGTTTTGCGTCAGGAACGCATTCTTAACCAACTGTTGCGTAATGGTCGAGCCACCAGCTGACGCATTGATACCACGAATACGGTACCAAACTGTCGTCAATGCACCACGGGCCATACCCGTCACTGAGAATCCTGGTTCATGATAGAAATTACGATCCTCAGTTGCTAAAACAGCATTCACAGCATTCGGTGAAATCTTATTAAATGAGACATACGTCCCCTTTTGACCGGCAATTGAGCCCGCCTTATTATCTTTTACATCGTATATTTCGGTGGATGATTGCAGGCGCGTTTTTAGGTCTGACACGCCGGTCGTCTTAGCTTCAAAGGTTCCGAGAACACTAATCACCAAGATACCCGTCAGAATCAAAACACCTATCCAACGATTAATTTGGAATCGTGTCCAAAACGGTCCAAACTTGCGTCGTATCCACGCGAAAAATGCTTTCATTCGCGTCATCATATTATTGCATCCAATTTGTAAAACGTTGTGCTAACTTCTCAGCGTCCTCTGCAGATGGGCTAGTCACGTAAATCGTGTTGTGGCCAGCCAACGTGGCAATCACTTCTGACAAGTTTGCCGCGTCAATCAAAGCCGCCAAACGGTTTCCGTTACCTTGGGTCGTCTTCACGACCGTCATAAATTCAACGCGCGTCACCGACACAGCCGTTTCGGCAAAGCCCTTTTGAACTTGTTCGCTATCAACAACTGGCGCATCTGACATCACTTGATAACGTGGACGACCTGATCCGTCAGCGCGACGAACAATGCGCATTTCCTTGATGTCGCGTGAAACGGTTGCTTGCGTGACTTCAACGCCAGCCGCTTGTAACGAGTTCATCAAACCTTCTTGTGAATCAATCACCTCGCGTGACAAAATATCCAAAATCAACGCTTGGCGTTCTTGCTTCTTTAATGCCATGGTTTTCAATCCTTCTTTTTTGCATATATAAGTTTAATTATACAGGTTTTTCGGTTTTCTGCCTTAAGTTCGGGCGGTAATGAAAAAGACGCTACCTGCCTGCTGGCAAGTAGCGTCCTACATGTTTAATTACATAAATAGCATACGGAAGATTTCTTCAAACATGAAACCAATCAATCCGGCTGATGGCACTGTAATAATCCAAGCCATCACAATGTTCTTCAACGTGCCCCACTTCACGGCGCGAATATCGTCAGAAGCACCCGTACCAGCGATTGCTGACGTAACCGTGTGCGTCGTTGAAATTGGTGCGTGAACGAAGTAAGCAGAGATGAACAACACTGCTGATGAAACAGCTTCAGCAACGAATCCCTTTTGTGGGCTCAAAATTGTAATCTTGCTTCCTAACGTGTGAATGATACGTTGTCCACCGGCCATTGTTCCAACTGAAATGGCCAAAGATGCCATCAAGATAATTTGGAATGGAATTTCCGTTTGCCCTGGCTTAATACCAAAGAATCCAACTGGGGCAGCCGCCATAAACATCAATCCCATTGACTTTTGGGCGTCTTGCAAACCGTGTCCCAACGCCAATGACGCTGACGTGAAAATTTGTGCCGTGCGGAAGTACTTATCCGTTTCCTTCAAGTTAGCCTTCTTGATGATCTTGTTCAAAATCACCATGATTAGTAGCGCTAGTCCGAATCCAACAACTGGTGACAACACCATCGGATCGATAACCTTTTCAACGACCTTAGCCAACTTAATGTGTACGTTGTTACCAGCGATTTGTTCGACCAAACCAGCTCCCATCAATCCACCAATAATGGCGTGAGTTGATGAAGATGGTAGCCCGAACCACCAAGTAATCAAATTCCAACCAATTGCACCAAGCAAAGCAGCAATAACCAAGAACAATTGTTGCTCGGCGCTCACCAGCGTCATATCAACGATGTCACGTGCGATAACCGCAGCAACGGACGTTCCCATCAAAGCACCAATCAAGTTCATGACAGCAGCCATAATGATTGCTGTCTTCGCCTTCAAGGCACCCGTTGCTAATACGTAGACTTCCATGTCTTTCTCTCCTGAAATACATTTTTACTTTTAATTTTTTACCCGGATTATTCATCAAGACAAACAAAAAACCGCTGAAACAGCAAGTTAATACCGTTTCAGCGGGTTTTGCGCTTTCACCCGTTGGGTGAAAACCATAGGAGCTCTTTTTTATGATATTTTGTTAGTGGAAAACAAACCAAATACTCAAAAATTGGAGCGTCTAAAATTATGACTCAAAAAGTATTACCTAGCAACCATTTAGTTGCAGTTTCAGACAATGGGGCACCAATTACCTCGGATGGTGGCAACGTGCTGCTTAGTATTTTTCTGAATTCGCCTGTAATTTCCAGGCTCTTTAATAACGTTGAATTCAACGATAATCGCAAAAATCCACGCTATGCTAAGGTAGAATTGTTATTGCAAATGCTCATTCAAGTTATCGAAGGTTATCGCAACGACGACGTTGCAGATTACTTGACCCAAGATATCGAACATCGACTTGTTTATGCGCAAAACATGGCATCTCAACCAACTATTTCCAGATTTCTATCACATCTCACGAACGAAGACATTGATGAGCTACAAGAATTAAATCGTCGTATTGTCTCTTTAATTGATGAAAGATCAGCCAATACTGAACGGGTGCTAGATTTGGATTCAACCTACTTTGAGACCTTTGGTCATCAAGAAAAAATTGGTTTTAATTATCACTACTTGAACGTCGGTTACCATCCGCTTATCATGACCGATGCTTTAACTGGAACCGT
>NZ_PVSN01000030.1 GCF_004766315.1 Weissella confusa
CCTTGGTTGTGCATCTCGACAAGAGACTGCTTAAATTCTGGTGAATATCGAATCATATAAAAAATGCTCCTCTGCTATTAGTTTACAGGGCAGAGAAAAATCTGTCCGTAAATCTAGCATAAGAGCAGTTTAAAATGTTATATGAATTGCTACAGTCGGAAGATTTGACTTATCGCGAATTTAATCAGCTGCTCGAGTACGCAAAGAGAATGCGAGAATTGTGGGGAGTTTCACCAGAAAGACTGAAAAAAATAATTCAACAGAATCCAAATCCGCAAACGGCTTTTGAGGCGCTTGCTATACAAGGCCCTTTGAAAAACGCAATCGTACTGATTAGAACTTCTGAAACGGGAATGCGAAATCATATAAGAATTGGTGAAACTAGTTTATTTAGGGTTGTTAATTCAGAGGAAGATGTTGACCCACAACGTTTAGTAAGAAGTTTCTATACGTTAACAGACAGAATAGTAGATGAAGCACCTTCAAAATTTCGAAGTGTAGTAGAAAAGGTTGCATCAGATGATGAATTTAAAAATTTTGGGACCTATAACTACGAGATGTGGGGATTTGAAATTACAAATGCAGAGGATATAAACCAAGCACTTAGAGAAGTAGTGATCAAATTTGAAAATTTGTGGCAATTTGAGAATAAGCGAACTAAAAAATTCGTGATGCCGGTAGCGGTTAAGTATATTGATGGCGAATTGACGAAACTAGGAATTGGCAGTGATTTGTCAAGAATGGATAAACTATTGAATCTTTCTAAAAAAGAAATACAATTCGAACGAGATTTTTTGGAATATTTGTTTGATGGGGATGCTACCGACCTAGAAGTTGCAATTCATGGTCTGATTCGAACTAAGAAACATATTGAGTCATTGCCATACAGCGTACGAACTGCGTTGATTTGGTCGGAATTAGAATCTTTATTTGCTGATGAAGAGGGGACATCGATCGCATTGAGTGTTAAACAGGGAGTTTCGAAGTTAGTTCAAATGAATTGGCTGAAGTTGCTGTTTGACGATAACATTAAAAAATTGATAATTACATATTGCAACAATACGAGGGTGATAAAAAGTTTTTTAATTCGTTTGGATTGCTCGGTCATATGAACCCAGTGTCGGCTTTAAAAGCTTTAGTGCAAATTAAGGAATATAACATTCAAAATTTGAATGATGCAACACTGTCTCTTATGGTCAATGATGTTTTATTCACCCTTAAAAATAAACAGAGTATGTTTAGCGAGTTACAAGCGGCGAAAAGACGGGTGTTTTTAGAATTAAATATCGTTTATTCTACTCGTAATAATCAAATTCACGGTTCTGGGAAGACGTTGAGCAGGACTGATGACGCATTTCTATTAGCGATTAAGTATCTTAACCAGGTTATTGATTATTTGTTGAAAGTTTATGATGATTCAGATGATTTACCGATTGATGTTGCAATGGAACGAGGAGCTGAACGTACCGACATGGTTTACGAGATTTTAAAAAATCACGAAAGTTTAACTATTAATGATTTGAAGTACATGTTGAATTAGTTGCCTAAAAACTTTGTAATTCTGACTAATGAAGAATATCCGATTGGGTATTCTTTTTGTTTATTGCGTTTGTTTCGCAAATTGGGCATATGTATTCGGTACAGTAAAAGCATTAAGACATACGGGAGAGAGTAATTATGCCTTTTACAAAACGAATTATTGCTGGTTCAACGTTAATTACGCTGTTGCCAATTTTATTTGGTGCCGTTTTGTATCAGCAGTTGCCTGATCGCATGCCCACACATTTTGCAGCAGATGGATCTGTCACAGCGACTATGCCCAAGTTGGCAGTGGTGCTTGGACTACCGTTGATATTTGCCATCATAAATGTCATTGTCTTGGTATTTATGAATGCTGACCCGAAGAATAAACACTTAACTGGCTTTCCAGTGGCAATTATCGCGAGCCTAATTCCGTTTATTACGGTCGCAACGATGTTAATGGTGGATGTCTTAGCGCTTGGCTACCGGGTCCAAATCACAACGGTGGTGATGTTCATCTTAGGCATTGTGTTTATCGCCATTGGCTTGGTGTTGCCGAAAGTGGATACCAGTTACACCATTGGTATCCGCACGCCCTGGACGCTGTCAAACCGCAATAATTGGCGCATGGTGCATCGTTTAGGTGGTCGCTTGTTCATTGGTGCCGGAATCTTGCTATTCGGTTGTGCAGGATTTAATCACACGCCAATTTTCTTAACGATTCTGGCCATCATTATTTTGATCGTTGTCATCGTCCCAATCGTCTATTCATATCTGCTTTGGCGCGAATCAAACCGTTAATCAATCGTGATTTGGTGCTATCATTAATCTCATGAAGGTAGGGGATGGGATATGTACGTATTGTTAATTATCATAGGGTTGTTATTTTTCGTTGGTGGGCTATATCGAGCCATAACGTGTCTCTTTGCCTGGCAACTACATGATGCGTTGATGGGCCTAGCCGGTACCGGGATAGGTATTGTGATTTTGGTCGTACTGTTTATGGCTGGCATACTCTTTGATTTGGTGCCTGGCAACAGTGATGGCGGTGGTGATGATGATGGTTTGCCAATTATTATGGAAGAAATCATCGCTCACGAAGACGAGTTGGAGAACCATGATAATGGGGATGATTCATCAGCAAATGATGATTAAATGCCTATTCGACAAATCGGACACTTAGCGTTATACTAACCTTACATTAGAAAATAATGAGGGAGGAACGCTAATTATGGCAGTTCAAGATATTACGGATGCAACATTCGAACAAGAGACAAATACAGGGGTAACGTTGACTGACTTCTGGGCAACGTGGTGTGGTCCTTGCCGCATGCAATCACCTGTTGTTGAAACGGTGGCTGAATCAATGCCTGACGTAAAGTTCAACAAGATGGATGTTGATCAAAACCCTGCCACGGCCCAAGAATTTGGTATCATGGCTATTCCAACGCTCCTTGTAAAGAAGGATGGCGAAGTGGTTGAACGCTTGACTGGTTTCATACCAGCACATCAACTAGAAGCAATTTTGGCGAAGTACGCCTAACGATTAAACGAGATGTTTATGCATCTCGTTTTTTATTTGGACCAGTTCACGATGTGGACTGGTCTTTTTTATTAGCAAGCCATCTAATTGTACTGACAAATAAACAATTGGAAATAAAGCGACCCTGTAAAAGTCTGAAATTGTACGCACAACAAAAAGTGCAACCTAAACAAAAATATTCGTGAATTATGTAACAATCGAGATGATGAATGCCTAAACACAAGCTATTCCCGACGTTTGGACGAAAATTTGACCTTTGTAACTGATTTGAGACGATTTTTTTGCGTCAGTGAAATTAATTAATTGTCCGTATGACATATTTGGGGTTGTTTTATGTTGTCCGGACGAATAGAATAAAACATGTAAAGAAAGCGCTTTCTTGTATTGCCTGATAAACACCATTCGCGCATTAGGTAATTTAAATTATTTAGACGAGAACTAATTTAATTAGTTGTATTAGGTGGAGTAATCATGAAAGAAAAAAAGATTTCAAGTAAATTCATTTACTTCTTCGGCGCGTTCGGGGGAATTCTATTTGGATATGACATTGGTGTTATGACGGGGGCCTTGCCATTCTTGCAGAATGATTGGAACTTGCAAAACAATGCCTCAATCATCGGTTGGATCACATCATCATTGATGTTGGGAGCAATCATCGGAGGCGCTTTGGCGGGTCAACTTTCTGACAAACTTGGTCGTCGTAAGATGGTTTTGATTGCAGCGGTTTTGTTCGCAGTATTCTCACTTGCATAAGCCTTGTCACCACACGATGGGCAATATTACCTGATTGCAGTTCGTATCTTCCTAGGACTTGCAGTCGGAGCGGCATCAGCTTTGGTGCCAGCGTACATGTCTGAAATGGCGCCAGCCGCAGTTTGTGGGCGTTTGTCAGGTATTAACCAATTGATGATTGTGTCAGGTATGCTGTTGTCATATATCGCAGACTACGCCTTGCAAGGTTTGCCTGAAAGCATCGCATGGCGCATGATGCTTGGTTTGGCTGCTGTGCCAGCCGTTATCTTGTTCCTAGGTGTGCTTCGTTTGCCTGAATCACCACTATTCTTGGTTAAGCAAGGTAAGTTGCAAGAGGCGCGTCAAGTTTTGAGCTGGATTCGCCGTTCAGAAGAAGTCGAAGCAGAAATGCGCGACATCGAAGATACCGCAGCTGGTGAAGCTGCTGTAAGTAAGGCAACGTCATGGGGAACGTTGTTTACAGGTCGTTGTCGTTACTTGGTGATTGCTGGAATTGGTGTTGCTGCCTTCCAACAATTCCAAGGTGCAAATGCTATTTTCTACTACATCCCATTGATCGTTGAAAAGGCGACTGGTTCATCAGCAAGTTCAGCTTTGCTTTGGCCAATTGTTCAAGGTGTGATTTTGGTTATCGGTGCCTTGGTTTACATGGTGATTGCCGACAAGTTTAAGCGTCGTACGTTGTTGACGGTTGGTGGAACTGTGATGGGATTGTCATTCTTGATGCCAGCTGTCTTGAACGCCGTGATGCCTAACATGAGCCCAATGATGATTGTTGTGTTCTTGAGCATCTATGTGGCCTTCTACTCAGCAACTTGGGCCCCATTGACTTGGGTATTGGTTGGTGAAATCTTCCCATTGGCTATCCGTGGTCGTGCAAGTGGTTTGGCCTCATCATTCAACTGGATTGGATCGTTCTTGGTTGGATTGTTGTTCCCAATTATGACGGCTGCTTTGGCCCAAGAAGCTGTGTTTGCCATCTTCGAAATTATCTGTGTACTTGGTGTTGTCTTCGTTCGCGTGGCAGTGCCAGAAACGCGAGGTCGTTCATTGGAAGAAATCGAACAAGTTGGTGCTGCCCGTGCTGCTCTTAAGGGTGAAAACGGTGTGGTAGAAGGACGCGAATCCTAGGCTACAGTGAAAATTCACAAAGTTAGCGGGAAATAGGAGAGAGTTATGACTAATAACGATATTAAAACGGTTATCAATACTGGCCAAGCAGCCCTTGGTATTGAATTTGGTTCAACTCACATCAAGGCTGTCCTGGTAGCGCCGGACTTTTCGACGATTGCCGTGGGGAGCCACGAATGGGAAAACAAGCTTGAAAATGGTGTTTGGACGTACTCGCTAGAGGATATCTGGTCGGGTGTTCAAGATGCATACCGTGACATGGCGGATCAAGTTAACCAAAATTATGCGACAGTAATTCGTAATCTATCATCAGTTGGCTTCGCAGCCATGATGCACGGTTACATGGCATTTAATAAAGGTGATAACTTATTGGTGCCATTCCGTACTTGGCGTAATGCCATGACGGCTGATGCAGCCAAGCAATTAACGACGTTGTTTGATTTCAATATTCCGCAACGTTGGAGTATCGCGCACTTGTTCCAAGCGATTTTGAATCAAGAGGCCCATGTGAAGGATGTTGCCTTCATGACAACGTTAGCTGGCTATGTGCACTGGCAGCTGACCGGTGAAAAGGTATTGGGTGTTGGGGATGCTTCTGGTATCTTCCCAATCGATTCACAAACCGGCGACTATGATGAAGCGATGATTGAGAAGTTTAATCAATTGAAGGCGGTGCAACAGTACCACTGGACATTGCGTGATATTTTGCCAACGGTTAAGACGGCTGGTGAAGTTGCCGGTCGTTTGACTGATGAAGGTGCTAAGCTATTGGATCCGAGTGGCTTGTTGACAGGTGGGGCAATTGCTGCCGCTCCTGAAGGTGATGCCGGTACGGGGATGGTTTCAACCAACTCAGTTAAGCAACGTACGGCCAATGTTTCAGCCGGAACATCTGCCTTCGCCATGATTGTGTTGGGAAAGGCGTTGTCTGAAGTTCACGAAGATATTGATATGGTTACGACGCCGGATGGATCAGCAGTGGCCATGGTTCACGCCAATAATTGCACGTCTGAAATTAATGCTTGGGCCCGTGTGTTTAAGCAATTCTCACAAGCAATTGGCGTCGATATCAGTAACAACGACTTGTATGGGGCACTGTTCCAGTCTGCATTAGATGGTCGTCCAGATGCTGGTGGCTTGTTGAGTTACGGCTATCACTCAGGTGAGAACATCACTGGTGTTAGCGAAGGTCGTCCGTTGTTCGTTCGTACACCGAACGCTGAATTCAATTTGCCGAACTTGATGCGTATGCATATTTTCTCAGCCTTTGGTGCCGTGAAAATTGGTTTGGATATCTTGAAGCAAGAAGATGTTGCGATGGACTCAGTCGTTGCACAAGGAGACATCTTCAATACGCCGGTGGTTGGTCAAAAGCTTTTGGCTGCCGTTATGGATGCGCCAGTAACGTTGATGACGAACGCTGGTGAAGGTGGTCCATGGGGAATGGCTGTCCTAGGTCAATATGTCACGATGCGTCGTGAAGATGAATCGTTGGCGGACTTCTTGGAGAAGCGTGTGTTCGCTAACCAAGACAGTACGACAATGGCACCTGATCCGGTGGATGTGACTGGTTTTGAAGAATTTATGGTTCGTTATAAGGCGGGAATTGGTATTGAACAAGTTGCTATTACGGCACTGACGGACGAACCGGTAGTCATAAAAGAAGAGGAGCGTGATATTCATGTTGGAGAACTTGAAGCAGCGGGTGTATGACGCAAACATGGCTTTGCCAAAGCACAATTTGATTAAGTTTACTTGGGGAAACGTATCAGAAATTGATCGTGACAGTGGCCTCTTTGTTATCAAGCCATCCGGCGTTGCTTATGAAGATTTAACACCTGACGACATGGTTGTTGTGGATTTGGATGGCAATGTGGTTGAAGGTGACTTGAACCCATCAAGTGATACAGAAACTCACCGTGTGTTGTATCGTGAGTTTCCGGAAATTGGTGGCATTGTGCACACACATTCACCATGGGCGGTTTCATTCGCGCAAGCTGGTGTTGATATTCCGGCTGCTGGAACGACACATGCAGACACGTTCTACGGGGATGTCCCTGCAACAACATTGATGACGGACGATGAAATTATGGGTGAATACGAACTTGAAACGGGAAACGTTATTGTGAAAACGTTTGAAGATCGTTGCATCGATCCGGTCGAAGTGCCAGCGGTATTGGTACAAGATCACGGTCCGTTTGTTTGGGGACCAAACGCTGCTAAGGCAGTATATAACTCAGTTGTGTTGGAAGAAGTTGCACAACTGGCCTACCACACGATGATGTTGAATCCACACAATGTGCACATGTCACAAACGTTGTTGGATAAGCACTATTTGCGTAAGCATGGTGCGAATGCTTATTACGGACAAAACACGGCGAAGCCGGTTGCAAATTAAAATTAGCGAAATTACTTAGGAGATTAATGATTATGTTTAACGAAAACAACTACAAGTTCTGGTTTATCACGGGTTCACAATTCTTGTACGGACCTGAAACATTGCAAGAAGTTGAAGCAAACGCAAAGAAGATTGTGGACGGCTTGAATGAATCAGGCGTATTGCCATACCCAATCGAGTTCAAGTTGGTAGCCACAACGTCAGAAAACATCGCAGCAACGATGAAGGAAGCCAACTTCGATGACTCAGTTGCTGGTGTGATTACGTGGATGCACACGTTCTCACCAGCTAAGAACTGGATCCGTGGTACGCAATTGTTGCAAAAGCCATTGTTGCACTTGGCAACGCAATTCTTGGAAGAATTGCCATACGAGACGATTGACTTCGATTACATGAACACGAACCAATCTGCCCACGGAGATCGTGAGTACGCATTTATTAACGCTCGTTTGGGCATCAATAACAAGATTATTGCTGGTTACTGGCAACATGATGACGTGCGTCAAGAAATTTCAAACTGGATGGACGTAGCGGTTGCTTACAACGAATCATTTAAGATTAAGGTTGTGACGTTCGGTGACAAGATGCGCAACGTGGCTGTTACTGACGGTGACAAGGTTGAAGCACAAATCAAGTTTGGTTGGACAGTTGATTACTGGGCTGTCGGTGACTTGGTAGAAGCGGTTAACCCCGTTAACCCTGACGACATCGACGCCAAGTACGCTGAATTGTAGAAGGAATACGACTTCGTTATCGGCGACAACACACCAGAAAAGTTTGAGCACAACGTGAAGTACCAAATCCGTGAATACTTCGGTATCAAGCACTTTATGGACAAGCACGGTTACACGGCCTTCACAACGAACTTCGAAGATTTGTTCGGTTTGGAGCAATTGCCAGGTTTGGCTGCACAATTGTTGATGGCTGAAGGTTACGGCTTCGCCGGTGAAGGAGACTGGAAGACGGCTGCTTTGACGCGTTTGATGAAGATTATGGCGCACAACGAAGCAACGGTCTTCATGGAAGACTACACATTGGACTTCCGTAAGGGTCACGAAGCTATCTTGGGATCACACATGTTGGAAGTTGATCCAACGATTGCATCAGACAAGCCACGTGTAGAAGTTCACCCATTGGGTATCGGTGGTAAGGATGATCCAGCTCGTTTGGTCTTCACGGGTATGGAAGGTGACGGAATCGACGCCACGATGGCTGACTACGGTAACGAGTTCAAGTTGATGTCATATGATGTGACTGGTAACAAGCCGGAGGCTGAAATGCCTCACTTGCCAGTGGCTAAGCAATTGTGGACGCCAAAGCAAGGTTTGAACCAAGGTGCTGTTGGTTGGATGTCAGTTGGTGGTGGTCACCACACGGTTTTGTCATTCAAGATTACGGCCGAGCAATTGCAAGATTTGGCTAACATGTTCAAGTTGACTTACGTAGACATTAAGGGCTAATTGTATTTTCAAAACGTCTTAAAAACTTAAATCATCTCAAAAGTTACAAAGCAGGAGCGACGTTCACAAAAACGTCGCTTTTGTGTTTTAAAAACATCGGGTAAAATAGCTTGTGGAGGGACTCACAATGTCAGATTTAACAACAAAAGTAACCCTTGCCGATGGCCACCAAATGCCATTGCAAGGTCTTGGACTATATAAGGTGACCAACCAAGCTGAATTGACAGATGTCATGAACGCGGCTTGGGAAAGTGGCTATCGCCTATTTGATACCGCCCAAATATATCAAAACGAAGGAATGCTGGGTACGGCTATCAAGGATCTCGCGTTGCCACGTGAGGAAATGTTTATCACAACTAAGGTAGCGGAAAGTAACCAAGGTTATGATGCGACGTTGGCATCTGTTGAAACGTCATTGCGCGAGTTGGACATGGATTATGTTGATTTGTTGTTGGTACACTGGCCATTGCATCAACATTTCTTTGAAACGTGGCGTGCATTTGAGCGTTTGAAGGATGTGGGATTGGTGAAGTCGATTGGAACTTCGAACTATGGCATGGTGCACTTGCAATATCTTGCCACGCAAGCGAATGAGCAACCTGTTGTCAACCAAGTGGAAAACCACCCACATTTGACGCAAGATGCGTTGCTGCAATATCACAAGGATAACAACATTCAAACGCAAGCGTGGGCACCGCTTGGCCGTGGGTCAGTCTTGGCTGAGCCGGTGACTGTTGAAATTGCGGCAAAGCACGGCAAGACGCCAGCACAAATTGTATTGCGCTGGCACGTGCAACGTGGCACGAGTATCATTCCAAAGTCATCAAAGCCAGAACGTGTCATTGAAAATGGTAACGTGTATGATTTCGTTTTGACTGATGAAGAAATGACATTAATTACGAATTTGAATAAGTTTGAGCGCATCAGCCAAGAACCAGAACAGGTTTATGAGCGTGGCACACAATACCCACACTAAAACATACAAAAACAGCGACACTGCTGAGCTTGATGATCAAGTCTCGGCAGTGCCGCTGTTTTTTTGTTTACGCTTGGCGTTTAAAGCGCTTATTTACCAGCTTTTCAAATTTATCCTTAAACTCAGGACTCCAACGGCTCCAAACTAGGATGAACCAGGCGATGATGAAGCCGACTGTCAGTACGAAAGCGATGGTATCTGCAACAAGAGCGGGTGTACCGAAGCTTTTAAGGACTAACATGATCAGTAAATAGAAGAATGGGCCGGCGACAATTAAGCCGAGGGTCATCGCAAGGGAATCTTCTCGGTCGTGAATGATCGCCGTGGCTTCTTTTTGACCGGTGATGACGAGTTTGATGAATTCTGGCTTGGTGACAATGTTAATGTCGCCTTGTTCATCTGCAGGCAAGGTTTGCCTAAATGCCAAAGCTTGTTCAATATGATCGCCGACCGAATAAGGGGCGACAGTTTCACCGAAGGCAGTTGGACTTAAGTTAAATAGTTCGTTGTAAGGAACGGTTGCCGTCTGTGCCTCGGAATAAATGGTTAGCGTCGTTGCGCCTTTTTTAACGAGATAGTACATAACAAAATCCTCCGTTACATAGTACGCTCATCCTATTTAACTTCATTATCCAGGGCAGGGCGCGTTGTTTCAAATTATTTGCTCAAAAGAAAAAGAAGTTCCCGCCATTGGCGAGAACTTCTTTTAATATTTAATCAACGTGGCGACTTGAAGAGTCGCGAACGATTAGGTCGCTTGGGTAGTGAATGTTTTCTACCTTGTTGCCGTTAATAATGTTTAGCAACATGTTTGCAGCGTCACGGCCCATTTTGCTTTGTGGGTGACGTACAGTTGTTAGGCTTGGTGTCATGTATTGCGACATGGCGTAATCGTCAAATCCGACAATCGCAACATCTTCTGGCACACGCAGGCCAAGTGACTTGACCAAATCAATGGTTTGAATCGCCAAAGCGTCATTGTACAGCGCCAAGGCCGTTGGACGATCGGCTGCTTCGAGGTGCGCCTCAATCTTATTCAAAATTTGGGCGTTACTTGCTTCATCATTTGATTGATACATCACGATGTTACTGTGTAGCGCGATGGCTGGGTATTGTTGATAGGCCTTGTAGAAGCCTTGCATACGGTGCGCACCTTGCACATCGTCGACCTTGAACACCCCAAGGATGCGTTCGTGACCTTGATTAATCAGGTGAGTAATCAAATCAGCTTCGGCGTTTGAGTCGTCAACTTCCAAGTAGGGGAAATCGAAATGCTCATACGTTGAGTTGATAAACACGGTTGGGATATTCAACTCATGAATCTGATCATACAAGTCTTTGTTGGGATTTGGTAGGGCAGACATCGTTGGTTCGATAATCAATCCGTTAACCCCGGTTTCAATCATGCGCATCAAACTTTGACGCTCATGCTCGTAAGTGTTGTGCGTGTTACTAATGAAGAGCGAATAACCTTCGTCAGAAATCACACGGTCAATTCCGCTGATGATTTCAGGGAAGATATAGTCGGCTAGGTGCGTTGTGATAACACCAATCACCTTGTTGTCAGTTGCAACGGCTGGCGCTTTATTCCAGTCATCAACATACATACCGCCACCTTGTACACGGTATAGGAAGTGTTCTTGTTCCAAATCACTAGTTGCGCGACGAACGGTGTAGCGGCTCACGCCATATTGTTCAGTTAAGTTGGCTTCGGTTGGTAGCTTGTCGCCGATGGCGTACTTACCAGCGAGAATATCATCGCGAAGCCCTTTCTTAACGATATCGTATTTTGTATCCATATCAATTAGATCTTATCTTTCTGTCTTTATCGTTCTTTCATTATACAAGGGATTGTCTGAATTTGTTAGACGAATCAGTGAATTGTTATGAATATTGGCAGAGTTTTATGATTTGTCCGTACAAATGTAAGCGCATCTGATATTAAGGACAGTCGTCACTATTTGAGAGCTAGTTCTGGGGAGAAAAAATAGTTTTACCGTGTAAACGCACGTATATAAAGGTTTGTGGCCATTGGCAACTTACAATTACATTGTGAATAAAGTATCAAACTTTAAGAAACTGTGAACTGTTCGTGAAAAGGTCATATTTGGGGCTGTAAGTTGTCCGTACAAGTTATTTAATAATAATCGTTAAAGAAAAAAACGCTTTCAGATAATGTAGGAGTTTTACAGATATGACAGTTAGCTACGAAAATCCGGTTATTATCCAACGTGCTGATCCATTCATTTACAAGCACACGGACGGTTACTACTACTTTGTTGCTTCAGTACCAGCTTACAACTTGATCGAGTTGCGTCGCGCCAAGACGATTGATGGTTTGGCACATGCGATGCCACGAACAATCTGGCGTAAGCATGATTCAGGTACTGGTGAACAAAGTGAATTGATCTGGGCACCGGAGCTGCACTACACAGATGGTAAGTGGTATGTCTACTACGCAGCATCACACACAACGGCATTTGATGAAAATGGGATGTTCCAACACCGCATGTTCGCCATCGAGTGTGAAGCAGCTGACCCAATGGAAACTGAAGATAACTGGGTTGAAAAGGGTCAAATCGAAACCCACCTTGATTCATTTGCGTTGGATGCAACGTCATTCGAATTGAATGACAAGTTGTACTACGTATGGGCGCAAAAGGATCCAGCAATTAAGGGTAATTCAAACTTGTACATTGCTGAAATGGAAAATCCATGGACGTTGAAGACAGCGCCGGTCATGTTGTCAAAGCCAGAATTTGATTGGGAAACTAAGATTTTCTGGGTGAACGAAGGGCCAGCAATCTTGAAGCGTAACGGCAAGGTGTTCTTGACGTTCTCAGGATCAGCAACCGACGAAAATTACGCAATGGGGATGTTGTGGATTGAAGATGATAAGGATGTTCTTGATGCCGCTAACTGGCACAAGCTCGACCACCCAGTCTTCCAATCTGACATGGAAAACGGTTTGTACGGACCAGGGCACAATTCATTTACGGTTGCTGAAGATGGTGAAACGGATTTGTTGGTTTACCACGTACGCAACTACTTGGACATCAAGGGTGATCCTTTGTACGATCCAAACCGCCACACGATGGTGCAACCATTCGAGTGGGATGACAACGGCTTCCCAGTATTCGGTAAGCCACAACCATTTACTTTTAACTAATACATGAAAACTCAGGGGGGATAATCATGAGTCAAGTTGTTAAGGAAAGCAAGCATTTTTGGGTATTTGCTGCTTCACACTTTAGTTACTTCTTTATTTGGGCCATCACATATGGATTCTTGACGCTTTGGTTGGGTCAAGAAGCAGGTTTGACCGGAGCGCAATCCGGCGTGGTCTTCTCGTTGATGGCAGGAATGTCATTGCTGTTCCAACCGTTGTTCGGAATTATTTCGGACAAGTTGGTCTTCAAAAAGACGCTGTTGATTACAATCGCAGTCGCTGGAATCTTCATCGGACCTTACTTCCAATGGGCCTTCATGCCAATCTTGGCCATTAGCCCAGTGTTGGCATCAATCGTAACGGGTGTGGTCTTGGCCCTCATCTTGAATGGTGGTGTGTCAGTTATTGAGCAATACGTGCAACGTGCATCATTGGCCAACAAGTTTGAGTTTGGTCACTCACGTATGGGTGGATCTGTTGCCGGTGCCGTATCAGCCTTGGTTGCTGGTCGTTTGTTCTTGTGGCAACCAAACGCAATCTGGTGGGCCTGCCCGGCTTCAGCTGTGTTGCTAACAATGTTGTTGTTGTTCTCAACGAAGATTAACTTCACAAACGCAGCTGCTGCAATGGGAACTTCAAATGAAAAGTTGACGAAGAAGGATATCTTCTCAATCTTCAAGTTGCGTAACTTCTGGATTTTGGCCCTATTCTACATGGGTGCCTCAGCTTTGTTCGACGTGTTCGACCAACAATTTATCGTCTTCTTTAAGACATTCTTTGAGACTGATGCTCAAGGAACAATGATGTACTCATACATGAACTCAGCACAAACGGTTATCGAATTGTGCTTGATGATTCCAATGCCATTTATCATCAACAAGATTGGTGCCCGTAATGGATTGTTGATTTACGGATTCTTGACGTTCGTTCGTATCTTTGGATCAGCGATGGCACCATCATGGGAGTGGATTGTATTCTTCCGTTTGCTTGCCGGATTCGAAATGCCTTTGCTATTGGTTTCAATCATGAAGTACATTTCAGGTGCCTTCGACATTCGTTTGTACGCAACGGTTTACGCTTTGGCATCAAACTTTGCTAAGCAAATTTCAGTCTTTATCTTCTCAACTGTAGCCGGATCAATGTACGACAAGATTGGTTACCAATCAACGTACTTGATGATGTCAGCTGTGGTTTTGGTTATCACGTTGGTAGCCGTATTCTTCTTGGAGCGTGAAAAGAAGGTTAACCCAGTTGAAGAAGCAGCAGGTGGACCGGTCGAGCAGGTGACCGAGCCACAGGCGTAACTCTAACAAAAAATGTAATTGCGAAAGATTTTTAAGTTATAACCCGGATTATTCATCAAGACAAACAAAAAACCGCTGAAACAGCAAGTTAATACCGTTTCAGCGGGTTTTGCGCTTTCACCCGTTGAGTGAAAACCATAGGAGCTCTTTTTTATGATATTTTGTTAGTGGAAAACAAACCAAATACTCAAAAATTGGAGCGTCTAAAATTATGACTCAAAAAGTATTACCTAGCAACCATTTAGTTGCAGTTTCAGACAATGGGGCACCAATTACCTCGGATGGTGGCAACGTGCTGCTTAGTATTTTTCTGAATTCGCCTGTAATTTCCAGGCTCTTTAATAACGTTGAATTCAACGATAATCGCAAAAATCCACGCTATGCTAAGGTAGAATTGTTATTGTAAATGCTCATTCAAGTTATCGAAGGTTATCGCAACGACGACGTTGCAGATTACTTGACCCAAGATATCGAACATCGACTTGTTTATGCGCAAAACATGGCATCTCAACCAACTATTTCCAGATTTCTATCACATCTCACGAACGAAGACATTGATGAGCTACAAGAATTAAATCGTCGTATTGTCTCTTTAATTGATGAAAGATCAGCCAACACTGAACTGGTGCTAGATTTGGATTCAACCTACTTTGAGACCTTTGGTCATCAAGAAAAAATTGGTTTTAATTATCACTACTTGAACGTCGGTTACCATCCGCTTATCATGACCGATGCTTTAACTGGAACCGT
>NZ_PVSN01000016.1 GCF_004766315.1 Weissella confusa
GACCAAGTAAACGTGACTTGGACGCCAGAATTGCAAGAGTCATTGAAGGGGATTGACCGCATGGGCAGCCTTGAGATGATTTTGAAGGCTGGTAACAAGCAAGATGACTACACACACGATGAAAAGGTGGCATTGGCATCTTGGAAGAATAACCACTATGTTGAATTGATTTCTGGTTTGACGCCGGACGATATTTTGCCGGGGATGGCAGATTTCATCAAGGAATTGAACGACAAGGACTACAAGGCCAGTGTTGCCTCAGCGTCAAAGAACGCACCGTTTATCTTGGATCAGCTTGGCTTAACGGATAGCTTTGTCGGAATTGTTGACCCAGCAACGCTACATGCCGGTAAGCCTGATCCAGAAATTTTTGTCCGCGCAGCTGAAATCTTGAACTTGCCACCGGAACAAGTCATGGGCTTAGAAGATTCGGCAGCCGGAATTGCGTCAATCAACGGGGCCGGTGAAGTCTCGTTGGGGATTGGGGATGCGACCGTACTCGCGGCGGCGAACCTTAATTTTGCTAGCACAGCTGAGGTCACCTTAGCTAACATTGCGGCAAAATTTGATTAACTCACCACGGTTGATAATCTCAAAAAAATAAACCACTCAAATAAGTTTGCCACTAAATAGGCCATCGGTTTCCAGGTTCAAAGCCGGTTCAAAGTCAAATGATACTGATGATCGGTAAAATTTAATATTTTGAACCTTGCTTAGGCAGCTGAATTCACATTGTTGAAATCAGCTGCCTTTTGCTTATAGTTCATTGAGTAGAAACTATTCTTGAATGAGATAAGAATACGTAGACGGAAGTTTTTGAAACTACGGAAGCCTTATGCCGTGCGCTTAATTGCTTTGATTTTATTGTTTGAACCTTCAATTGGCCCATTTGAGAATCCGTAGATAAAGCTGTTTATTATTTCGTCGAAGTGCTTGCGGATAGTGCGACGAGCCTTCTTCATTGCCTTTGGCAATGAGCGGTATTGGGCATCATTTTTTGTGGGGTATAGAACAGACTTGAGTTCAGTTTCATCACGAGTTTCGATGGCGTAAAGAATCCCTTGGTAGAAAGCGTATGCGTCACGCAGTTCATCAGAGAGCGCCAGTAGGCGGTCGATAACTTCTTTATCAGTTAAATAGGCATGCTTAAAATTGATTCGATTTTTGCGGGTCGTGTAATCAAGTGCAGTTTCGTGCTTCATAAGTAGTTTCCAGAACCGCTTTAGTTGGCGATACTCTTTTCTATCTGATCCGAATTGCTGCATAACGCTGATTCGAACCTTGTTGAGTTCACGGTATGCTTGAGTTACAACGTGAAATCTATCAGCCACGATGTTTGCGTTTGGAAACAAATCCTTAATCATGGCTCGGTAAGGAGTAAATAAGTCTACTGTTATGGTTTTAACAGCAGCTCGAGCTGCTGGGCTGTATTGATTGAAATAGGCGCGGAGCTGACCAGCACCGCGATCCTTCATGACATCTAGAATGCGGTGGTTAACAGAATCGATTAAAATCATGCTCATTCCACTAGTTGCGAGCTTACCTGATTTGAAGTCATCGAACGCGATGTTTTGTGGCAGGTAATGGAAATTTGTTTTGTTGTAAACGAATAAGCCTTCAGCTGCGCGCATGACGGTTTGCATTGATATGTTGTTATCTAAGGCGATGTGCTTTTGACTAACGTTTTCACTTAGTTCCATTGCTGCGGTTTGTTTAACTTTATCGATGATATGGTTGTTTGGTTGAATGTCGCTGAGCTGCGCAATGGACGTGTGTCCACATTTCTTGCATAGAAATTTTTGCTTTCGAATTCTATAGTTTTGAAACTCGAATGCGCTACGTGTCCCTTTATGAGTAACCATTTTGGTACCATTGTGAACCATTGGAGTTCCGCATTTTTGGCAGTTGGTAGCGTATGTCAGAAGGAGATTCCAAGTAATTGTAGCGGTTCCGTTGCGATTAGTTTCATTGCAGTGTTGTTCTGCTTTTGGATCAAAATCGACATTTAAGTCTGTTAATCCAATTAAAAATTCTGATATCGTTATCCATGTTGGGATATCCTTTCGAGGGTATTTTGGGCAGACTGGTTGCAGCTGGTCTGTCCTTTTTTATTTTTACACCAAAAAACCAAAAAAAGGTACCAACAACCAATCGCGTGAGAGAGTGGTCATCAGTACCAAATATTTTAGAGCCTATAAAAGACCTCTAAGCACATGTTTAGGGGTCTTTTTGTGTTGTTTTAAATTAAATTCAACTAATTTGCTCAAAATGTGAATATTTTGATTGAGAAGTGAACGATATATAAGGGGGGGAATAATTAAATAACCCGCTCGCTGCGCTCACGACAGGTGGTAATTAAATGTGAGTAATATGGTTTACTCATATTACACTTTGGGTGGTTTTATGTATATTAAAATAGAAGGCTATTTATTTTTTTTTAGCAAAGTGTGCAAAAACGAACGCCACTCAAGAGAGTCAATATTGTTTTTGCACACTTAACAAACACAGAAAGAAAAAAGGAGATTTAAAGATGACAAAGAATTTTGATTTAACAATTGGGGAACCAGGCACCTCAAAGACTTATTCACTAGTAACAAAGGCATTGGAAGCTAAATTAAAAGGTGAAGATGTTTTTATCACTAGTCCAACAAATGCCAGCAAACAGAATATTGTATCAATGATCAAAGAAAGAAAGCATGTTGTTTCATCTGAAAACGAACGCAACAAGTTAAATGATTTAATCGGCAATGTTTTTGTACTGGAAGGCTCATACAACGGAGAACACGAAGTTTTTATTGATGAGATTGGACAATATCCAAGTGCGAACCTTAATTCATTGCTATTGAAGTTACAATCCGTTGATGATGCAAATATTCATCTAAGTGGTGACATCAAGCAATTGACCCAAGGCTACTTGGACAGGCAGTAGATGAGCTTACAATCGCTTTTGCAAAGGCCAGGTTTAACCTGCTCAACTACGGGGTAGACTTGGCCGCTTCAAAGACGGTTTCACGACTCATGGGGCTACCACTGCAGAAGAGCGGAACAATTGTGCCGTGGGACGTTGAAGAACGATTCCGATACAAGGTTAAAGCGGAGTTGAAGGAATCAGGATTTGTACCGATTATGGCTGGCAATGGTTTCAGTGGGCTTGATTCACCAACCGTTGAGAATCTCACGAGTTTCATCTCTGGTTATGTGGAAAAGCACAGCATCACCTTCAACAAGGGCGAGCGTGATAACAACTTGACTCGTTTAATCGGTGGAGTTGCTAAGGCATTTGCTGGTGTGACAGATGATGACCTTATTGAGGCGCTTTACAACTCAAACATCGCTCAACTACTCGACAACCCAGGTAAAGATATTACTAACAAGACACGACGCTTATTGAAGGGATAGATCATGGAAAGCGAATTACAACTTAGGTCTGTCCGAGCATTTGAACAGATACAGATTCCGCACTCGCTAGATGATGTTCATGCGGGTCATGGAACTACCGACTTTGTAGACAAGTTGGAATGGCTCAGTTCAACGATTAAAAATCAAACTTCTGACGGTGAGCACGGTGATATTAAGTACACTATCAACTCAGTCATGGCGTTCTCAAAGTGGATGGTTAATTTCGACGAATACGCAATTATAAATGACTGGGGCTACAAGTGGAACGGTAACTACTGGGAGCGTATGCCGGTTAGGCACATCTATAACATGATTGATGTTTCAATCGTGGCTATCACAGACATGCTGCATATCAGCTCAAATAAGAAGCGTGAATTGCAACGAGACGTAAAGTCGTATCTGATTGAGCAGTCACGAACATTTGACGACACAGTCAAGCCAAAGTACATTGCATTTAAAGAGTGGACACTCAACGTTAAAACTAACGAGTTTTTCCCGCCAGAAAAGAATATGCACATCATCGGTGGGTTCGATTTTGAACCTGATCCAGACAAAATCCCAGATACATGGATTGCGTATTCACAATATATTTTTGGAGATAACGCACGATTCTTTTGGGCTTGGATGGGTTACGCCTTCCAAAACGACATGAACTGGAAGCAAGGCGCGTTGTTCTTGCTTGATCCAATTGGTGGAACTGGTAAGACATATTTCGTGACTAGGCTCACTCAAGCTTTGTTTGGTTCACAACGAGTTGGGGCGTTCAAGTTGAAGAATATCCAAGGTGATAAGGCACGATTTGAAACAGCGCGCTTCGTTGATAAGTCATTGATGATTGATGATGATGCCAGTCGAGCACGTATTAAGGAAGACGATACATTCAAATCAGTCACCGGTGGCGGGCTTTCACCAGTTGAACGAAAAGGTATTGATGGAAGCGAATATAAAATAACAGCGAAGATGATTATCAACGTTAACGAGATGCCAATTTTCAACAATGCCGGAGCGATTAAACGTCGATTGCATATCATCAAGACGGTTGCACCTTTTGTAGATGCAGACGAAGAAGCACGTCGTGACGAGTTGTTCCCAGAAGAAAAGCTTCAAGATGAAATTCCATCTTTGGCCACGTATGCGATTGAAATGTTTCAGAAGGCCAAAAAGGAAGATTGGCAAATTATTGGCAATATTGTTGATGATATCGTCGCTACTGACCCATTCGCTGAATGGTTTGGAAACTTGCAACCAGGAACATATCAAGCGTTTAAGCTATATGATAAGTTCGTCGAGTATTACGTGAGTTTGGATATCAGTAAGGACAATGATCCAATGAGCACAACCGCCTTTGGCAGGAAAATGGCAAATTATGCCAACAAGAGGCGTACAAAAGAAGGCGTCGTCTATGAAGTGAAAGGCGGATAACTCGTAAATGTAGGGTTGTGTAGGGTTATTACGGGTTCGGTTGTGGGTTAAACCCTTGGTATATATACCTTATGTAGGGTATGTATAGTTATTTCTTTTTATTTAAAAAAATAGAAAAAGTAAAAAAAATAAAATAAGTATATATAGACTGTACAACCCGTCATTTTTCCATTAAGCCTTGGTGTGACTGGGTTCCTGCTTAATTTAACCCTACATAACCCGACACCATAACCCTACATCAGAGAAAAATGACTATGAACGAATTATTTACAAGCTTGGCAAACTTCCTTAAGCGTGAGTTTAAACAGTTGAACGACAAGTTGGACAGTTTGAAAGGTGGCAGTGACCAAGTTGGTAGTGTGAAAATCTTTGACGCGCTGATTGAGTTGGACCATGAGTTCGCATCTGGAAACATGATGGGACAAAACGGGCAACGCAAGTTCAGACCGAAGGGTTATCACGACTACCAAGACGAATTGGTTCAAGCGCTGGACGAGTTGAACGACAAGACGAAGTTGGAAATCAATACAGATGATGCACTGGCAGTTAGTTTGGTGTTTTATCAGACACGAATTAAGCAAACAACGAGATCAACTAAAGACTTAGACAACATGGAAAAGCCAACACTGGACGCTATGCAAAAAGCGCTTGGCTTTGATGATGCACAAATTATTGATAAGCGCAGCCGAAAGATGATGAGTTTCACACGGGCGCTTCGAATTGAAATTTGGCGGGTGTAAGGATGACTGAAAAGGCACATAAGTTGGTGGGTATTAAGGAGATTGAACGATGACTGCAACAAACACACATATAACAGGGACTTACAAGACAGACAGTGATTTGAATGAGTTCAGGGCTTCTCAATGGAAGTTGAATGGAGTCGTATTTCAAATGCTTAACGAAGCAAATGATGAAATTGAAGAGTTGAAGAAGCGTCAAAAGGACAATGTTCGAGCAATGATTGAACTATTAGTTGGATTTGCCATTGTGTTCTTGGGTGAAATGGCGATTATGTTTGGATATATTTTTTAAGAGGCGGAAAACATGGGTAAGAAAATGCCAATGTATGTCGTATTCGACATGAGCATTGGACGTGAGGAGTGGTAATCATGGGAGCGACTGCACAGGATATGAAGAAGCACGCAAAAGAATGTGGATACCCGAACTGGTTGGAGTTCCGTAAAGCCGTTGGTTACAACGAAGCGCGTGAAGCATTGAAGCAGATTGAGTTGGAGGCTAAGTAATGAAAGAAGGCAATGAAGAATAATGGATAATGAACGGGTTATTACCAACGTATTCAACCCACGCTGGTATGTTGAACAAATGAAGGGCTGGACGTTGCCAAGTTACAATTTGTTGATGTTTGGAGCTGGGTTCATCATTGGCCAAACTTTGGCGAACCCAATTACGGGCGTTGCATTGTGGACGATGTTGGCGGCAGTGCTTGGTTTCATAACTACGCTATCAATTACCAACGCTAAGCCGTTGAATGGGCTGTTTGGACTGATTTCAGCACTGATATACATCGGTGTTGCGGTAAATGCACACAACCCAGCTGATGCGGTTCTGCAAGGCGTGTACATCGTCTTGCTTGATTTGCCAGTTTTGCTTATTCCAGGTTGGTCAGGTGACGTTTCAGCAAAGGTGCGCAAGATTAGTGAGGTTAAGGCACGAGGTGAGAAACAAGCGTTCTTCAAGACGTACTGGTTCTTTGTTCTGGTGTTCATTGCAAGTTATGCAGCACTTTATTGGTTCGATTTGGTCATCATGAAGTCACCACGACCATTGGTTGACGCTGGAACTGCTGCTATTGGTATCACAGGAGCCGTTCTAACGACTTTGCGGTTCAGCGAGAGTTATTATCTATGGTTCTTACAAGGCATCGCACAAATCGTTCTGTGGACGATGACAGCTATGCAAGGTGAAGCAAGCTTGATATTGATGTTCACTTACATGCTATATATGGCTAATGACTTTGTGGCGTTCTTTGCTAGTCCTTGGTTTAAGAAGGCTGCACGATGAGTAAGCCATACTTAGCACGAGTATTTGAGCTAGATAAGTTTTTAGATTCATCTGGATTTGAACGTACTAACACAAGGCTGATTAAGCATCGTACATTTTCAACGCTTGAAGCGGCGTACATGTACAAGATTGAAATTGAACGACACCCGAATAAGCGTGTTGTTATCAGAAAGAATAAGTGAACAGATATTCGCTTACAAGGAGGCGACGCTGTGGGATTTCTTTATACGAAGGAATTAGATGAAGTTGCAACGCGCGCAAAGGTACGTGAATTCTTTGAGGACGACTTCCCCAGATTGCAACAACAAGCACATATTGATTACGTCAGTATTAAGTCACCAGTTATTAGCGGTATGCCAGGCGGTGGTCATTATGGGAATGCAACAGATGACAAATATTCGATGCACACACAAGCGAAGATGTATCTTGCTGCAATTAACGAAGCCTTTGAAGGACTGCGCCAACCTTATCGTCACTTCATGGAACTACGCTATTACAAGCAACTTACTTGGGAGCAGATAAGCGATCGCACCCCATACAGCGAACGGCAAGGGCAGAACATCATCAATGAAGCATTCATTATGTTCGCATTCGCATTCGCTGACACATTAGAACTAAGAGTCTTTAAATAGACAAAAAGCCCACTACAAATCAACAAGAGAGTTGATCGGCAGCGGGTTTTATTTCGCATTCGTTGCTCGATTACTTCGTGCCAATTGCTAGATATACAACCTACAATGATATTGTAGAAAAATTGAAACAAAGCATGACCACATGCATACATACACAACAAACTAATTAAAGGACAACTTTATTAGTTATTACCGTGCCAGTGCCTTGTATGTGGCGACTGGTGTACATATCAATAAAGCATAAGGATATGCTTTCTAATTTTGTTGTTCGTGCCGTGGCTCCGGATATGTGAGCGCGCGGTTTTTATTTTGTACTGAATAGGAGCGACGCAATGAGAATGCATAGGTGTGCAGAGATTGGTTGCCGTGAGCTGATTAAACCAGGTTGGACATATTGTCAGCCACATTATGAAGCACGCATGAATAAGTATGTACATGCTAAGCAGGCAAATGCAGACCGCAATGCTCAGACGTTACGCGGACAGTATGAACTATCACAGGCGACCAAAGAGTATGACAGTACAAGGCGCCAAGAGCTTCACGATGGCTTCTACAATACCAAGCAGTGGAAGAAGATAAGCGCATACGTTAAGAGCCGTGATGGTTATGCTGACGCGGTTGACGGTAGGCTATGGGACGACGGTGAGTTGATAGTAGACCACATCATACCAAGACGACTACTACCCAAGAACAAGCAGCTAGACACAAGCAACCTATGGCTACTGACTAGGGCACAGCACAATCATAAGACGTCAGTTGAGAAGAAGCTGAGTGAGAATGTGTTGAGGCATGCAAGTCGTGACTGGTGGCGTAACGTATTGCGTGAGAAGCCACAGGAGCGCGTGTGAGACGTTTTCGTTCTCGGGTGGCTAATTAGTCGATTGATAATTTAAAATCATTTGTACCCCCGCCTACGTCGCTTAGGAGGTAACCGAATATCAAATGGTGCCGTCTCTTCAACACGCTGCAGTTATTATTATTTTTCAAAGTAAATAGGACTTTTTGTATAGGCAACGAATTTCATCCTCATAACAAAACAAAAAGCCCCACCTAACAATTAGCTAAGTGGGCAGACATGAAGAGTTGAGCGTTCAATTTTTAGTTTTTTTTGATGTGCCGGTGTACTCATGAGATTTTCCGTTACTCAAAAGCCTATTTATGTCGCAACTTGTGGCGAAAGGTGACGGTCCATAATTACATTAGGTCGACGTGGGTGTCGATGATAAGATGATTAATGTTGACACCTAGGTCAATTATATATGTCTAATTTAATAGAATGTCGTTAGTAATTAATTTTTTACTAGATTAGACAATGCGTGATATTAATAAAAATCTTTAATGTCTTTATTTAAATATGGGAATAATCCGGTTCACCATAGTTTTTTTTTGTGCGCTAGGAGGCGTCATATAAGCATCTGTTGTGATAGGTTGCCCACTAATCTGTGCAACTTTGACCTCTCAGTGCGTTTCAGAGCAATAAAAAAAGCCAGTCACTTGTCTTTGGAGGACTTGATAACCGACTTCAATATATGTTCAGCGTTACTATGGGAGTAAATGCTGTTTACTGTCCCAAGACCTTGATAGCACGAGGCTACATTGACTTGGAACCGCTTAACTGATATGATTAACACATCAATTAAATATTTAGAAAGGCGAGTAATAGGAATTGGCGTTCCAATTACAAGCTGTGCCAAATGAGAACAAGTCATTTGACACGTTTTTAACTTCCTAATTCGTATACTCAGTATACCATATTCAGAAGTTGAATCAAGTAGGTAAGCTCCACACAGGACGTAAAAGTTAGGACTTATCAATAGGATTCCGTACAAGCGTGTTGATTGAGGCACGTAACGTATGGAATCTTTTTTTGTACTTATGGAATCATCTGGCAACGGTTAAAATGTACCCGTTATCGACATATCCTGTTATTCAGGGGCGGAAAATGCACCGCCTTTATTCAACAGCATTCCCTGATCAACTACAGACTATGGTTGTTCAGGGGTATGGGGAGCGCATATAAGGAACACTGCCTCTGGCTTCCAACATGGTGACATGAAAAGGCTACGTGATTACATTGGGTAATCATATGCTGAACTGGGCTTGTGGGTGGCAAAACACCGCCGAGAATAAACGTGTAACGTGATTTTGGACGGTCTACGGAGCTTTATTGGCTCACACCAGCGGGAAACCGCTAAAAGGCAGGTATACGGCTCCTGACGCCTTAAAAGTGTGAGATTGAACTAGTCTTGTGATTGACGGTGCGAGAACTCTGAGAAGTGTTTTTACTGATGTTGATACAGTTCATTTATGCTGACTATGGGTGAACTGTATCTTCAAATGCTCAAATCTTTCAAAGTGTTACGGGGGCTTGTATGTCAATGACTTTATTGATGTAATCAATTGATTAGGGCCTGCCGGCTTGAGGCTACTGAGTGCCGGTTGTTGCATAGCATACGTGATACTAACTGAATCGGCTTCACATCATGTTCAATTGACCAACGTGCGTTGGTGGGTAGCGTTACCAGAATGCTTATGGTTACATCGTTGCGATAGCCAGTAGCACATTGTCTCCAGCGGTTAACCTGTGGCAATTCAACTACGATGGCGATATACTTACATTGCGTAGCCAGTATTTTCCTTGAGAAGGCATTCTAGAGCACCATTCTGGAATGCTTTTTTTGTACAATCATAGCAGAACCCCTATTCGGTTAAGACGATACACCTGATGTTATGATACAGATAATTGATTAACAGGATACGTTTAACAGAACGACCATTCAGTTATAAAATTTTGACACACATTTCACCCTGTACTGTATTGATAACCGTTCCTCGGTGTTATGATTGGATTATAAAGTGGACTGTGTATCATACGGAGGTGTACGCATGCGGAAATTTGATTCAAAGGCTCAGTTGGCCAAAGAGATTGGTATAACAAGAGCAACGCTTTACCGGCGTGCTGGCAGGTTATCAATTAATATTGAGGATTTGGCTGAACAAGGTATAACGGAAGAAGATTATCAAGCTTTGACGGTTGACCAGAGTATTGGTTCTGTATCATCGAACGCTCAACAAGCTAAGGAATTAGCACGTGTTCAAGCGGAGGTAGAACGTTTAATAGCGGAGAACGATCGTATCGCAAAAGATAACGAACGTATCGAGCGTGAACGTCTATCAGTACAGAACGACAAGGAACGTCTTGAGAAGGAGCTGATTGGTGTATCTGAGGAGCGTGATACGTTGAACACGAAGTACATTGAAGCACTTGAAGATGCTAAGGCATATGCTGATAAATTTGCACAACTTGCTGACCAGTCTCAACGGTTACAAGCGCAAGCACAGTTACAGATTGATTCAGAGGAGCATAAGAAGGGGTTCTGGTCACGACTGTTCAAATAAGGGAGCGTTACAGCAGGTGCTCTGAGAGGCGCCCAGATGGATTATACAAGCACCCTGAGCTGCTCGAGGACTGAAGTGGTATAGATTGTGAAATCCGGCCACCTAAGGCGCTTGTGAAGTGTCCCAGAGGAGCCCAGATGATATTGTGAATTTTGCTGATTGAGCAAAGTGGCATGAGCCCTTGGTAACTGGGGTACTGTTGATAATGCAGTTTATGTAAACCATTGAGTGGTATAGGTGAGGAGGCGTAATAGCATGGGTATGAGATACCGTAAATCAATTAAGGCAGGGCCGTTCCGTATCAACCTGTCAAAGAGTGGCATGGGCTGGTCAGTTGGCGGTAAGGGATATCGCTACACAAAGACCGCTAATGGGCGTATACGAACAACTACTAGCATTCCAGGCACGGGGATTTCATGGGTGAAGGAGAGCAAGGGTAAGTCATCTGCGCCATCGAAGACCGCTAATGGGCGTACACGAACAACTACTAGCATTCCAGGCACGGGGATTTCATGGGTGAAGGAAAGCAAGAGTAAGTCATCTGCGCCATCTAAGACGCTCACGCCTAAAGACAGCCCAGTATCATACCAACATTGGCCAAAGAAGTACCAGTGGCATATGAAGTGGCTGGCAATTACATTCGTACCCATGCTTATCCTGCTGGCAGTGATACCTGTGGTAATGATTCTCCCTGTACTGGGGTGGATTGTTTGGGCGTTAGTAACACTGGTGCGCATGGGGATATATCAAGCTACCCATCGCAGTGAATTCAAAAATGTTGAGCCGAAGGATAACTGAGACGCCATAAAGGCACACATAAGCACACTGAAGCACCATATCACCACTTAAGTTACCTAATGTCGCCATTTGTGGCAATGATAGGCTGATACAATACCCACCTGAGAGACCACCATGTTGACACCTACGTCAATGACATCTGACATATAATGGTACACAAATAAGCCCGTAGCATGTTCTGAGGAGTGTGCTACGGGCTATTTGTGCATTCTGGGGTGGTTTGTCATATGTATCTGGGAGTACCGTGGTCAAAAAGTTTATTTGGCATTCTTACAATAAGGAGGACTTATGTACTTAGGTAATAAAGGAAGAAAGAAGGTAATTCTGAAGTGGTTGAGTAATAAAAGAAGAAAGAATGAATGCTCCTATGCTATTAGTTTACAGGGCAGAAGAAAATCTGTCCGTAAATCTAGCATAAGAGCAGCTATCGATTAAATCATTAAAACGTTAGTAAGATATTTTTTAGCAATCCTTATTTAAAGTTAAGGATTGCTTTTTGTTCTCTTCAGTTGCAATCGCTTGCAACTCGCACCTATCCTCTGCTATGCTCGTGTCAACAATGGTAATTGTTTATTCACCTAAATTTAGGATGGGGGTAATTAAATGACTGAAAGTTATCAATTTGATGTTTTGTACTTAGGCGCGGGGCATGGTGCCTTCGACGGGGCGGTTCCACTAGCTAATAGTGGTAAAAAAGTCGCCATTATCGAAGCGGACAAAATCGGGGGAACTTGTCCAAACCGTGGATGCAACGCGAAAATTACGCTGGACAACCCGGTTCAACTTTTACGCCACCAAGAACGCCTTGATGGCATTGTAAATGGTGACTTAAAGCTGGATTGGACTGCCAATGTAGAACATGAACACGAAGTCATCGACGGCTTGCCGGACATGATTACTGGTTTACTCGACTCTGTTGACATCGAAATTATTCACGGTCGTGGAAAATTTGTTGATGCTCACACCATCGAAGTGGATCAACAGCGCTACACCGCTGACAAAATCGTGATTGCAACGGGGCTACGTCCCCACCATCTAGATGTTATGGGCTCAGAACTTACGCATGACAGTACCGATTTTATGAACCTCAAACAGCTTCCTGAAAATATCGTAATTATTGGCGCGGGCTATATCGGCATGGAATTTGCCACGATTGCCAATGCTGCCGGCGCGAACGTCACTGTACTTTTACGCCATAATCGGGCGTTGCGCAAATTTAATCAAGATTACGTAAAACAAGTCATTGCCGACCTCGAAAAACGAGGGGTGAAGTTCATTTACAACGCTCAGGTGGATCGTTTTGAGGAAGACGGTTCTCATTTTACCGTGTCTTATAACGATCACGAAACCCTCACCACCGACTGGATTTTGGATGCTACCGGACGAATTCCTAACATCGAAAACATCGGATTAGACGAAGTGGGCGTTAGTTACAATGCTAACGGGATCGAAGTTAACAATCATCTTCAAACTAACATTGATAACATCTATGCTTCTGGTGATGTGCTTGATAAAGAACAGCCTAAGCTCACCCCGACTGCGATCTTTGAATCTAGTTATTTAACCCAACTTTTCACAGGAAAGACTACTGACGCAATCAACTATCCGCCCATCCCAACCATTGTCTTTACCTCACCACAAATCGCACAGGTTGGTATGAGCGTCGAAGAAGCTCAGCAAAATCCTGATTACACCATTAAAACTAATCATCTTCCTGACGGATGGTTCCGCCAAGTTGATAAGGAAACAATTGGTGATAACACCTTGATTTACGATCAAGACCATCATCTTGTAGGAGCAGCTGAAGTTAGTGAACATGCTGCCGATGCAATTAACGTTTTATTACCAGCAATTGAGTTTCAATATACAGCTGAACAACTAGGCCGCATCGTACCTCTCTTCCCTACTTTGGGAGCGGACGTCTGGTCACAGATTTAAAAAAACGCTGAGCCTCTTTTAAGGAGACTCGGCGTTTTTTTATTATTTAGTAAATTCAGCAATTGCATCATCAATATGTTGCCGTACTACCTCAACATGATCCATTTCATCATCTTCTACATGTGGTAAAGGATTACGTGCTCGTCCTACACTTACCCCACGTTTAGCTAAGATTAACTTCATCACATCATATAAATTACCTTTAAATCGCAATTCTGGAACTTTCTTTTTAACTGAATCATCTATTTTCGCCATAGTCCCCACCATTTTCTTGGTTTTTCTTGTTCTTCTATCCTTTTTTGATCTTTGATTTGTTCCTGCAAATTTTCCAACTTCTCTTTAAGAGCGTTCACGTTCACTTCATCTTTATATTGATTGTCTAAGTGTTTGAATTCTGTTTCCTGTGAGGGCATTTTGAGAACTTTTAATCTGTCATTTTCTGCCTTGTATTCTTCGAGCAGTTGTTTGTCCTGTAAGGCCAATCTTTGTTACTGATCTAATAAATTTTGCATTTGTGATATTTGTGAAAATGCTCCTATGCTATTAGTTTACAGCGTAGAGTAAAATCTGTCCGTAAATCTAGCATAAGAGCAGGGTTAATATGAATCAGTACTATAATTGATGTAGTATCGATTTTTTTGGAGGTAATGGTTGTGGATTTAAAACAGGAAATAATGGCTGATTCACGTAATGCGTCATTTACAGCGCGCGGACTTGAGCCGATTTATATGATTGC
>NZ_PVSN01000032.1 GCF_004766315.1 Weissella confusa
CGAAAGTAGTTGGAGGATCGCTTCCTGCGAGGATAGGACGTCGCGATGCACATGGACGTTTAGCTCAGCTGGGAGAGCACCTGCCTTACAAGCAGGGGGTCACAGGTTCGATCCCTGTAACGTCCATTAATGGGCTTATATGCTAATTGGATAAACACCCCGGCTACGAACCGGGTATTGCAGGTTCGAGTCCTGCTAGGCCCATTAGCAACTTAATATTGCTAATATTCAAGTAATTGAATATTGTTCGGGACGTAGCTCAGCTTGGTAGAGCACCTGGTTTGGGACCAGGGGGTCGCAGGTTCGAATCCTGTCGTCCCGATTAATCGCGGTGTAGCTCAGCTGGCTAGAGCGTCCGGTTCATACCCGGGAGGTCGAGGGTTCGATCCCCCCCGCCGCGATTGGCAGAGATGCCGAAACAATTAAATCATGCGGATGTAGTACAATGGCTAGTGCTCCAGCCTTCCAAGCTGGGAATGCGGGTTCGATTCCCGTCGTCCGCTTCAATGGTTTACGAACAGTCTTACTTCGGTAAGGCTGTTTTTTTGTCCTTTTGGACTATACGTAATCACTGTTTTATTATCGCTGAACAACGTATAATCATCTATAAAGCAGACTGGGAATGTCGGAGGTTTTAGACCGTCGACGTGACCAAGTCGCACTTATCAGGTGCGTCTTTGGCCTTACGCCTGACTGAAGTCAGGGGTTTTAGACCAACAGCTGTTGTGATAAGAGACTGACAGAGGGTTCTAGATTATGGATGAATCAGAAATGCCGTTTGATGCGGATAACTTTATTCCAGCGGATTATGCGGAATTGATTCGACAGTCATATGCTAAGCAAGGGGGCTTGGTACTACCACCGATTGATCAGACTGCGTTGATGATTAACCGTGCTTTAGCGGTGTCAGTCAGCGATGATTTAGTCAAAAAGTATCATGATAACAAGCAAGTTGATGATGACTTTGTTAACATTTTTGTTCGTCAAACGGTGGATTACGCCTTTATCTTGACGAATGAAGTGCCGAACAATTGGACACCCAACAATCTGTTCCAAGCAATGGGTATGACATTGGGTTACTTGGAAGTGGATCGACAATATACTGGGTTACTAGTTGAACTAATGGAGGCAATCGTTGAGAATTTGGTTGAACGTGGCTTGATTCG
The DNA here is from genome assembly GCF_004766315.1 of Weissella confusa. Classification (GTDB taxonomy): domain Bacteria; phylum Bacillota; class Bacilli; order Lactobacillales; family Lactobacillaceae; genus Weissella; species Weissella confusa_A. The sequence continues at coordinate 1,167 of NZ_PVSN01000032.1, forward strand.
CGAGAGTTTCTTTACACCTGATGTACGTGCTTGGTTGATGGAGACCGTACCTGAGTACTTGAATGACTTAGAAGAATCAATTGATGAACCACTCGACGACGAAGAAGTGGAATTGATGCAAAATCTAATGACGGAGCTAGGTCTTGAAGTGACTGAGGATGAGTTGCGCGAGACGAACGTAGATTTCGCGCAAGAAACAACAACTGACGATGATGACCTACGCGTGAAATTCTTCTTCGAGGTATTGAATGATAGCGGTATACCAGCGCTATATATGCAGCACCGTAGCATTCAACCGGTTATTAAGAAGCATATTGCATACCTAAAGGAACACCAAGAGTTGTTGGTACTAACGGTCGTTTACGTCGCACCAATGCGCGAGCGGCTTGAAACTCAGATTGAGATGGGTGATTGGGCTGACACCCAATATGCAGTGCGTGACTTCTTTGATGGCCTAAATGGTTTGTTCCTGCAAGACGTGGTGACGGTATCTGAAAATGCTGAGCGTATTCACTATACGGCGGAACTGCAGGCACTTATTACGGGGATTCTGGCGCATGAGCCTGATGAACTATCTTATTCAGGTGCTGACGGTGAGGTGCCGGACTATGATGACAACATTCACGACTTTATGACGGACTTGGTTGACCGTGATGAGTTGACGCCTGAAGGGTTGGAAACAGCGCAAGCGATTATATCAATGGTTCTGGATGAACTAGCGGTTAAAACACAGGCTAGTTTAGAAGCGATTACACCTGATATGTTAGGCCGAGTATTGCGCCAAAAGTTCCAAACATTTGATTTGTTTGGCCTAGACGGCTTTGAATTCGTTGATGATATTGTGATTGAGTTTGCACGTTGGGCAGCTGCACAAGATTTGATGCCAAAGTCCAATGTTCTAAAGTGGGGCAAAGCGATTGAAACGGTTCAATTTGATCGTTACGCCTATGCATTAATTGTGGATGCCGCAAATAAGCTGGAGATGGTCGAAATTGGCCAAGATATGCCGGCAATATATTAAGAAATTTTTAGCTGACCTGGACAGGGTCGGCTTTTTCTTTTTGCCTTTGGTATGGTTAAAACAGGAGGTAAAACTTATGGTTCAAATCCTATTATTACTGATTTATATAAGCGATATTTTACTAACACCCTTAATTGGCGTACATCCACTTTTGATTATTTTGCCAGCTATTATTGCGACGATGACGTTATATTTCTTCTTAAAGCGTGTTTCAACACGAACTAGCTGTTGTGTGGCGACGGTGATTGTGGTCCTAGCGACCGTTGTGCTGGCTGTCCCGCTAGAACACGCTTACTGGGTTGCACTGCAACGCGTCATGCTTGGTCAGTTGTTAGCGGTAATCGTCTTAACGGTGATGACAGTGGGCATGCGTACCGTTCAACACTAAAAATAGGCATAACCTAGTGCTATAATGAAGGCACTAAGTATTGAGGAGTTCACAGGACTATGAAGACATTCATTTTTGACGTTGATGGCACATTGTTGAGCACAGAGATCATGTACATGAAGTCATTGCAATTCACTTTGGAAGCCAACGGTATTCATAAAGAATATGAGGAGCTATACGCCATTTTCGGGTTGCCTTCATTGGATGCGTTGATTAAGTTCAACATCGAAAACCCAGAAGAGATGCAAAAGCAGTGGCAAAGTCACTACCACGATTTCTGGAACGAAGTGAAGCTATTTGACGGCATTCACGACATGTTGGCTGACTTGAAGGCGACCGGGGTTAAGATGGGGATTGTGACCTCTAACACGCCAGAAGAATTCGCCGATCACGCTGATAACTTTGATATTAACGGCTACTTCGATGATTTCGTCTTTGCAGGTCAAACGCCAAAGATGAAGCCAGCTGCTGATCCAATTTTGAAGTCAATGGCTGACCTTGATGCGAATCCTTCAGAGTCAATTTACATAGGTGATTCAGTGCACGACATGCACGCGGCGCACAACGCCGGCATTAAGTTCGGAATGGCTTCATGGGGTGTTCGTGACCGCGCTGTCTTTAATGATGAAGCAGATTATATCTTTGAAACGCCCGCTGATATCTTGAAGTTAGCTGAAAAGTAAGCGATTAGACCTGATTCTTTACCAGGTCTTTTACTTTTTAACTGTAAATTTCCGGAATAGGCCTGGCGATGTTATAATGAAGACTTAGAAAAAACGAAAGAAGTGAAGATAATGGATAATCGTGCAATTGGTTACATCGATTCTGGTATCGGTGGGTTGACCGTGGTCAAGCAAGCCTTGCTGCAAATTCCTGATGAACAAGTCTACTACGTGGGGGACACGGCGCGCATGCCTTATGGTCCACGCCCACAGGATGAAGTCCTCGGCTTCACTTGGCAAATGGTTAATTATTTGCTGAAGAAGGATGTCAAGATGTTGGTCGTGGCGTGCAACACAGCGACTGCGGCCGCACTTCCTGACCTTCAAGCAAAGCTAGACATCCCGGTCGTTGGTGTTATCCAACCTGGTGTCGATGCCGCTTTGCGTAAGTCAACGGACGGTGAAATTGGTGTTATCGCAACGGCTGGAACAGTTAAGTCATTGGCTTACTACAACGGCTTGTTGCAAGGTAACCGCGCAGCTAACGTTGTGCAACTTGCCGCACCAGAATTCGTTGATGTGGCCGAAAATCACGACTACACGTCAGAATTTGCCCGTCAAGTGGTGAAAGAAAAGTTGACGTACTTTAAGAACCACCAAGTTGATACGTTAATTCTTGGATGCACGCACTTCCCATTGATGGAAGGCTTCATCCAAGAAGCAATGGGACCTAAGGTAACGTTGGTTAACTCTGGTGCCAAGACGATTTCAACGGTTGTCGAGTTCTTGGACAAGTATGATTTGCGTCACGCTGCAGCAAACCCAGCTGATCACACGAACGACGAATACTTTACAACTGGTAGCGTAAAGCGTTTTGCCACAATCGGTGGTCGTTGGTTGGATGATAAGGAAATGACTGTTAAGCACTTGGATATCGTTGGTGATACACTAGTGTTGAATGAATCTGTTACAGACTAAAGTCACAAAGGGGGCCTCATGGCAAAGTTGATTTTTGCGTCAAAGAACGAAGGTAAGGTACGCGAATTCCGCGAGTTCCTAACGCCACTTGGTATTGAAGTTGTGTCATTGAACGAATTGGATAATGTGCCAGCAATCATTGAAGATGGGACGACATTCCAAGAGAATGCGACTATCAAGGCGGAAACGATTGCGCACGCATTTGGTGTGCCAGTTGTTGCCGAAGATGCCGGTTTGATGGTTGATGCGTTGAACGGGGCACCAGGTGTTCATTCAGCACGTTATGCAGGTGATCACGATGATGCAGCTAACAATGCAAAGTTGTTGCACGAACTTGAAAGCACACCTGACATCGACCGTACAGCATCATTCCACGCTGTCATTGTGGCAATTAAGCCAGATAGCAAGCGCTTGGTTGCTGCTGGTAAGGTGGACGGACGCATTTTGCGTGAAGCACGCGGTGAAGGTGGCTTTGGGTACGACCCATTGTTCTACTATGAGCCATTCGATAAGACGTTGGCCGAATTGACGCCAGCTGAGAAGAATGAAATTTCACACCGTGGGGCGGCTTTACGTGAGTTTATGACTGAGTTTAAAGACTGGTGGGAGGATTAAATCATGGATTACTTGATTATTTCTGATGCGCACGGCGATCGCCAAATTTTGGAAGATGTCGTGAATCACTACCGCGGTAAGGTAAAGGCCATGTTCTACAACGGTGATTCAGAGTTGTCACGCTCTGATGAGTTGTTCAACGACTTGTTGCCAGTTATCGGAAACATGGATACGGATCCAATGTTCCCAGATGACCGTGATTACAAGGATGATAATTTTACGGCTTACCAAACGCACGGTCACTTGGTACACACTGAGGTATCATTGAACCAATTGCGTGAAGTTGCTTCAGCTAAGGGTGTTGATGTGGTCTTGTCAGGTCACACACACGTTTTGGGTGCAGAAGAGATTGATGGTCGTTTGTTCATCAACCCAGGTTCAATTTCATTGCCAAAGGGACAATACGCCTACCTTGGTGGCACGTATGCCATTTTGACGGTTGAGCCAACGCAATTTATCGTACAATTCTACACGCGCGATATGAAGCCAGTAGAAGGCCTACGTTTTACGTTTAAGCGTTAATCGAATATAAACAAAGAGACCTAGCAGGACGGGTTACCGCCTTGCTAGGTCTCTTTTAGCCTTCTTCTACTTCTGTGACGCCACCATTGTGTAGGAAGCCGTCATATTCTCTTAGCCGCTGACGAGTTGCCGACAAGAAAAGTCGGGTCAAGTGCTCATCAGAAAAATCATCGGTTCTGACGGCATATTCAGAACGATCAGTGTCGTAAACCACCAACGCAGGGAAGTTACGAACACCCATTTCGGCTGCCAAGTTTTGATCAGCGCGGAATGCTTGCACAGCAAGGTCGCTATTGCGATCCTCAACAAACATTTCCTGGTTCAATGCCAAATCGTTAACAGTTTGCATCACCAATTCATCAGAATAGGCGTTTCCCTGTAATAGGGCCTGTTGGGTAGCCATCAAGTACTCACGCGCAGCTTTCTTACCTTGGAATTGGGCCGCCTTAGTATCAACAGCCACTTGATAAAGTGTTTGTGATACGACGTTCAAATCGTGCAAAGAAGGGTGCAATGAGTTTGATGCCGCCATCGCAGTTTGACGCGCAGATTGCATCGTCACAACTGGAATGATTTGCATGGCAACTTTTTTATTTGATTGTTCTACGTATGTCGCTAGTTTCTTTTCGGTCTCTAAGCAGTCACCGGAAAGTGGGTTCACGAAGTGGTACACCTCTAACATAATGAGCTACGACCTCCAAAACTTTTCTTATGGATGTGAAAAAATGCATGTCTTTTTCATATCCTCGATTATATTACCTGTTCAACCGAGCGCTGTCTAATTTGCAAGCTTCAAAATTCGCAATATCATCAACTCTTAACCCGCTTGCAACAAGTGTCACAAAACTTATGTGTGAGATGCGTAAGTTCTGTGAATTTTTAACCGTAATAAGCATAGCGCATTTGGGGGTAAATTGCTGAGAATCTGTTTCGAATCTCTTGTATTAAAGGCAAAGAATTAGCGGGAAAAAGGTTGGTCATTTTGCTATAATAGAGGAAGTGAGAAAAAAGTCGGGGGATAACGACATGACACAGATTGAGTGGGAGAAATTACTACAACCGTACATTCAGGCTGTGGACGAACTTAAGGTCAAGTTACGTGGTATGCGCACGGAATTTGAATTGGCTGGCGTGAAGACACCGGTTGAGTTTGTGACTGGACGTGTTAAAGCTATTCCAAATATCAAGGAAAAAGCAGTTCGACGTCACATTGACCTAGAACGTTTGGAACAAGACATGGAAGATTTGGCGGGGGTCCGAATCATGACGCAGTTCACAGAGGACATCTACAAGATTGTTGATCTGCTGCGCCAACGAAAAGACATGGTAATTTTGGAAGAACGTGATTACGTGACGAATACTAAGCCATCCGGGTACCGTTCTTACCACATCGTGATTGAATATCCAGTTCAAACAATCACTGGCGAAAAGAAGATTTTGGCCGAAATTCAAGTACGTACAATGCAAATGAACGTGTGGGCAACGATTGAACACGCGATTAATTACAAGTACGACGGTGAATATACTGAAGAAATGACTGAGAAGTTGCGTGAAGTTGCTGAACTAAGTATCCGCGTTGACGAATTGTTCTCAGAGTTACACAATGGGTTAGATAATCACACCGAGGCCTAATCCAGGTAGCAGGAAAGAAGACGACTAGCATGAAACTAGCAATTTATAGTAACAATGGCGCACAATCAAAAGCTGTTGTTGCCTTATTTAAAGAGAAATTAGCAGAGCGCAACACGGACCGCATTGTCTTTGACGATGAGCACCCAGATGTTGTGATTTCTGTCGGTGGTGATGGTACGTTGCTAGGTGCATTCCACCACTATGCCGATCAATCGGCTTTTGTGCGCTTCATTGGTGTACACACCGGCCACTTGGGGTTCTACGCTGACTGGCAACACTTTGAAATCGATGAACTCATCGATAGTTTGGTGGCTGATGAAGAGTCACGTACGGTCAAGTACCCATTGTTGGAAGCGCGTGTCCGTTATACCGATGGTCGTGAAGAACGCGTGTTGGCGTTGAATGAAGCTGCGATTAAGCGTCCTTTGGGAACGTTGGTAGCGGACGTTTACATTCAAGGCGAACTATTTGAGCGCTTCCGTGGTGATGGACTAACAGCTTCAACGCCAACTGGCTCAACGGCCTACAATAAGGCCATCGGCGGTGCTGTCATGCACCCAAGTCTTGAAGCAATTCAATTGGCTGAAATCGCCTCAATCAACAGTCGTGTCTTCCGTACACTTGGTTCACCATTGATTATCGGTAGTCACGAAGTTATTCGTGTGCAACTAGAAAACGATGGCGCTGCTGTGACATTGAGTTTCGACCACTTGAGCAAGATTGCCTCAAACATCGACTGGATTGAGTTCCATGTCGCCCAAACAAAAATTCAATTTGCTGAGTACCGACACATGCGTTTCTGGCATCGTGTCCAATCAAGTTTCATCGGCACGGAGGTAAACTAATGGCCCAATTTAGTTGGACAAACCAAGGCGATGAGACCTTGAAAATTAAGACATTTTTGGCACAACGCGGCGTGTCACACCGTATGTTTTCAATTGTGAAGCGCGGTGGTGGCTCAGTTTTGCTGGACGGTAAGCAAGTGCGTACCGTTGATGAAGTGAAGCCAGGTGATAAGGTCACGATTGTGATGCCACCAGAAGAGTCAAACGACGTTGTGGCAATGTCTGATCTGCCAATCACGGTTTTGTTTGAAGATGAAAACTGGTTGGTGGTTGAGAAAGAAGCTGGCGTGACGTCAGTGCCTGGAAAGGCTGACCGTGAGACAACCATGGTTAACCGTGTGAAGGGATATTTGGCGCGTTCAGGCGCTGAAGACTTGGTGCCACACGTGGTAACGCGTTTGGACCGATTCACGTCAGGGGTCGCTTTGCTGGCCAAGCACCGTTTTGCACACGGTTTGCTGGATAAGCAATTGCAAACGCACTCAGTCGACAAGCGTTACTATGCAATTGTTGATGGTGATTTAGAAGGTGATTATGGCTTCATCGATGCGCCAATCGGCCGTATGGATGATGACTTTATTCGTCGTGAGGTTCGTGAAGACGGGCGCCCATCACAAACGGAATACTGGGTAGTGAAGCGTTTTGGTAACCAAACGTTGGTTCGTGTGCAATTACACACGGGTCGTACGCACCAAATTCGTGTGCACTTCAAGTACCTGGGTCACCCATTGATTGGTGACGAAATTTATGGTGGTCCGATGGATCGAGGCATTACCCGTCAAGCGTTGCACGCTTACTGGTTGCACTTCTACGACCCATTCGCACAAATGGAACGCACGGTACAAAGTGCGCTACCACAAGATATCGTTGATGTCTTGGATGGGTTCCAAGTGACACCAGACGAAAATTAATAATAGATTGGGGAGGATAGTTTCATGGCAGATAACATGATGGATGACATCACAGAGGAGATGCGTGATGAACTGTCCGACCAGGCCCACCACCTTGTTCAGTATTTGGAGCACGGCGAACGTGAGGCGTTCTTAGACGGCTTTGACGAACTGCACGGTTACGATCAGGCCGTTTTTTATGTGACATTGCCGTCGCAATTACGTCACCAAATCATTGAGTGGTTGACGCCGACTGAATTGGCCCCCGTCTTTGACGAAATTGAGCCAGAAGATGTTGATTTGAACGACTTGCTGGAAGAAATGTCACCACGTTATGCAGCGCAGATGCTGAACCAGATGTATACCGACAACTCGGTAGACTTGCTGGAAGAAGTAGAGCCCCGCGAATTAGCGATGTACCTGGCATTGATGCCTAAGACGGACGCTGATGAAATTCGTCGCTTGTTGAATTATGAAGATGACACGGCCGGTTCTTTGATGGGAACCGAGTTCGTCGCCGTTAATCAAAATTTGACGATTGGCCAAGCCATGACCGCCGTGAAACGCGCTGCCCAAGAGGCTGAACAAATCACGTATATTTATGTGGTTGATGATGACGAGACATTGGTCGGTGTTATCTCACTGCGTTCTTTGATTGTTTGGCCTGATGAGGCTCGCGTGTCGGATGTCATGGACACGAACTTGATTACCGTTGAACCGAGTGATGACCAAGAAGATGTTGCCCGTTTGATGGCCGATTATAACTTTGTGTCGATGCCTGTTGTGGTGGAGAACAAGCTAGTTGGTATTATCACAGTTGACGATATCGTGGACGTTATCGATGAAGAGGCCGCCGAAGACTACTCACGTTTGGCCGGTGTCGACGTCGTCACTTTAGAAGAGAATCCCTTTAAGTCGGCGACGAAACGTTTGCCATGGTTGATTGGCTTGATTTTCTTGGGGATGGGGACAGCCAGTGTCATCAATACATTTGATGGGTTAGTCCAACAAGCATCAATTTTGGCTGTGTTTATCTCATTAATTACGGGTACCGCCGGTAATGCGGGTACGCAGTCATTGGCCGTGTCAGTGCGTCGTATCGCGTTGCAAGAAACCAGTTCGTTGCTTCGAATGTTGTTAACCGAAGTTTTGATTGGTGCGATGATTGGAACGACGGCTGGCGTAACGATTTTCTTGGTCGTTTGGGTCTGGAAAGCAAACTTACTACTAGGTGTGGCAGTTGGTTTGGCCATGGGCGTCGCCATTTTGGTGGCGAATGTGGCTGGATCATTTATTCCGTTGATTATGGATAAGATTGGGGTGGATCCGGCAGTTGCATCGGGACCATTTATCTCGACGCTGTCTGATTTGACGTCAGTTATTATCTATTTCAACATCGCTGGACTATTTATCACTCACTTTATTAGTGCGTGAAAGTAAGCGAAAGGCTATACTTAGTAATAGAAATTTAACGGCTCGTTGCGGGTCGTTTTTTATTTGAAGGTGAAGGATATGAAAAAGAGTATTGGAAAGCTACAGCTATTCCTGCTAGGGGTCTTGAGTGCGTTCTCACCACTAGCGATGTATTTGTACTTGCCAGGGTTGCCAGAGTTGCAACAAGATTTACACACATCAACTTCATTAGCGCAAGTGACGATTACGGCGTCACTATTGGGGTTGGCGCTAGGACAAGTGGTTGTCGGACCATGGTCTGACCGTATCGGTCGTCGTAAGCCGTTGTTGTGGGGGACGATTGCGTTTGCGTTGAGTTCAGCAGCGATTGTCTTTGCGCCAAATATTTGGGTGCTAATCATTTTCCGTTTGGTCCAGGGATTAGCCGGATCAACTGGCATTGTGTTGTCATTGGCTGTGATTACCGATTTGTTTACCGGTAAGACATTGACGCAACAAATTGCGATTAACCAAACGATTAACGGGGTGTTCCCAGTGTTGGCACCGGTATTCGGTGGAATCATCATCGCCTGGGCCGATTGGCAAATGACGTTCTGGGTATTGGCCGTGCTAGGTGTAATTTTGTTCGCTGGGGTTTTGTTCTCATTGCCTGAGACGTTGCCAGCTGAAAAGGCAGCACCACAAGAAAAGCAATCGGTTGTGGCAGGATTCGGTAAGTTGTTTAAGCAACGTCAATTTGTGCTATTCGCGTTGACGCAAGCCTTCATGACCGCTGCTTTGTTTGCCTACATTTCAGGATCATCATTTGTCTTGCAAAAGATTTTTGGCTTGTCAGTGACGACATTCGGGATTGTGTACGCCATTAATGGTGCGGGAATCGCGTTTATGTCGAGCATGTCAGGTCGCTGGGCTGCCAAGTTTGGTGAGTACACGGCCTTGAAGTGGTTTATTCGTGTCGCTTTCATTGGTGGCTTGTGGTTGTTGGCAACAGCCTTTATGCCAAAGTCAATTTGGATGATTTTGCCACCATTGTTCATCGTTGTTTCAACGGTTGGTGGGATTATTTCTTTGACGACGGCGTTGGGGATGCAAGGACAGCAAGAAAATGCTGGTTCAGCATCAGCGTTGTTGGGCTTGGCTCGTTACGCTCTTGGTGGTTTGATGTCACCAATCGTCGGGTTGTTTGGTCAAACGACGTACTTGCCAATGGCAGTGTTGATTGTCGTCGTGCAAGTGATTGGAGTCTCAATTTTCAGTCGCATTAAGCGTTAAAAAAGACGGAACCTCAGCTGGTTCCGTCTTTTTTGCTGTCATTAATTTGATGATGGTTGTGGCATGAATGGCTTTAGGACATTCGCAAAGTTTTCGATATTCAATGATTGAATCAAAATCTTTCCGGAACCGTTAAACGTATTCACAACACCTTCACCCGTACCGATTGAGCCGATAACACCGCCACCTTCAAGGTGAATGTCATAGTTCAATGACGTTTCCCATGCAACCACGTGAGCGTTATCAATGGTGAAGTCGTGGGCATCTTGCAAATCAATTTCCTTGATTGATCCGAACGCGGCAACCAACAAGGTACCTTCACCGCTCGTCTTCATAACGAACACACCACCTTGGCCACCGAAGAAGGCACGTCCAATGATTGGCGTTCCATTGAGTATTGCACCGTACCGTCCATCGCCAAGAAGGCTGAGTCGTTCAAGTAGTAGTTCTTGTCAGCAGTGACTTCCAATGCTTGGATTGTACCAGGTACATTAGGGGCGAGGGCCAACTCACCACCTTGAGATCCAGCAGTAACTTCGGTGATGAAGACTGATTCGCCACTAACCATTGAACGACCGGCTGCACGAATTAACTTACCAATACCTGAACCGCCGTTTGCGTTCAAACGACCTTTGAGTTCAGTGTCACCAGTGTGATAAACCATCGCACCACTTTGAATGCGGACGGTTTCGTTTGGCAACAAGTCATAGCTAACCAATGGGAATTGCATATTAGATTCGATCTTGTAATCCATTTTTGTTTACCTCGATATATTTTTATAGGGTAATTATAACTAAAACGTAAGTGAAAAGCTTATAGCAATACTTATTCTACGTTCGAATCAAAAATAATACTTTGGCATAACCCTTTTTACGTGCAAAGTTTTTGAAGGTTGGGTATTATACTCACATAAAGTAATAAACAAAAAATATTGAAACACACAAAAAGAGGTTTGTTAGTTATGAAGACTCACCACATTTCATTGTTGACTGGCGATGCCAAGTTGAATGCAGATTACTACGTTGGCGTATTGGGAATGCGTTTTCTCAAGAACTCAGTTAACCAAGCCAACCCAAAGAACCGTCACGTTTACTACGGTGACTTCATGGGAACACCAGGAACGGTTATCACGTTCTTCCCAATTGACGACTTGCACGACCGTACTGACGGTAAGATGTTCTTCTCAGGCATCCACTACTCAATTCCTGAGGGATCAACGCAATACTGGTTGGACCGCTTTGCTGAAAAGGGCTTGAAGGCTGAAGTTGACGCAATGGGACGTATCCGTACGGCTGATTACGAAGATTTGCCAATCCGTATGCAAGAAACTGAAGGTAAGAACTTCGACTGGCACATTAACTACATGTCAGATGTTCCTGCTGAATTCCAAATCACTGGCGTTATCGGTGCTGAATTGCACGTGCCAGATGTTGCTGCAACTGGTCGCTTCTTCGAAGACTTGTTGGAAATCCCAGTTAAGGGTAACATCATCGACTTGGAAGGCGTTGAAGCTATTGAATTGGTTCAAACTGCTGAAGATGCACCTAACTCACGCTTTGGTAAGGGTTCAACTGACCACTACGCTTTGGGTGTTGAGTCAGAAGAAGACTTGAAGTACTTCTGGGAGCGTGCCAAGGCTTTGGGCTACAAGCGTGAAGTCTTTATCGACCGTGGATACTTCCGTTCAGCATACTTCATCGAGCCTGGTGGAAACCGTGTTGAGTTGGCTACGACGAACCCAGGATTCACGTTGGACGAATCATTGTTCGACTTGGGTACGACGTTCGCTTTGCCACCACGTTTCGAGGCATCACGTCAAGAATTGCTTGACCACTACGCAAAGAAGGGTGTCTTCTTTGACGAAGTAAAGCCTTACACGGGAACTGGTCACTTGGAGAACGACGGTAAGATCCGTGCTATCCACGATGAAAAGGGTAACACTCGTAACGATTAATCCCACCCCTTGGTATGCCAGGTTTGACGGTGTTTTAGGACACATTTAGGACACTTGTCAAAATTAAATATAACAATTTTGGAGATATCGCAATTATTGCGGTATCTCTTTTTTGTCTTGTTCTTTAATGGATTATTAGATACGATATTTGGCATGAAAGATAATAGTACCCGGATTATTCATCAAGACAAACAAAAAACCGCTGAAACAGCAAGTTAATACCGTTTCAGCGGGTTTTGCGCTTTCACCCGTTGGGTGAAAACCATAGGAGCTCTTTTTTATGATATTTTGTTAGTGGAAAACAAACCAAATACTCAAAAATTGGAGCGTCTAAAATTATGACTCAAAAAGTATTACCTAGCAACCATTTAGTTGCAGTTTCAGACAATGGGGCACCAATTACCTCGGATGGTGGCAACGTGCTGCTTAGTATTTTTATGAATTCGCCTGTAATTTCCAGGCTCTTTAATAACGTTGAATTCAACGATAATCGCAAAAATCCACGCTATGCTAAGGTAGAATTGTTATTGCAAATGCTCATTCAAGTTATCGAAGGTTATCGCAACGACGACGTTGCAGATTACTTGACCCAAGATATCGAACATCGACTTGTTTATGCGCAAAACATGGCATCTCAACCAACTATTTCCAGATTTCTATCACATCTCACGAACGAAGACATTGATGAGCTACAAGAATTAAATCGTCGTATTGTCTCTTTAATTGATGAAAGATCAGCCAATACTGAACTGGTGCTAGATTTGGATTCAACCTACTTTGAGACCTTTGGTCATCAAGAAAAAATTGGTTTTAATTATCACTACTTGAACGTCGGTTACCATCCGCTTATCATGACCGATGCTTTAACTGGAACCGT
>NZ_PVSN01000079.1 GCF_004766315.1 Weissella confusa
TTATTCAGACGAATACATTGAACAAATGGTTGAGCAAATTAATAGCCGACCTCGAAAGCTTTTCGGCTGGAGATCGGCTAAAGAATATTATTTATCTCAAGTGTTCCGGTTGAATTGACAATTCACCCACACAAAAACGCCCACTCAGCTAGGTTGCTGAGTGGGCGTTTCTCAAAGTATTTAATTCGTAAGATTTTTTATATCTCGCTTTATGCCTCGGCAATATCTTGCATCATGCTGTAGTGATGACGGTGGCTAACATAGTAAATCACCATCGCAATAATTGATACGACAAAAATGCTAAATAGCACTTCAACTTGTGGCATTGCTGAGCCACCAATCATGATTGTCTCACGCAAACCATCAACCGTATAAGTCATTGGCAAGTATGGGTGCAACCACTCAAAGAAGGCGTTAGACAATTGGATTGGATACGTTCCAGCTGAACCACTCAATTGGAAGACCAATAGAACCATGGCAGCAAACGCACCAGCCTTATCGAACCACATGTAGATAGCTGTTACCAACGCAGCATCCATCAATGAGATAAGTATCATAAAGCCATATGTTTGTAATGGGTGAATTGGATCCAGTCCCAAAATACTAATACTCAAGCCATACAAAACAGTTGCCGCCATAACGGCGATACCGAACAACATGACCATCTTTGATCCCATCCAAGCAGCCAAAGAACTAATCTTAGTGCGTGGTGAAATCATATCAAGCATCAAGTTCAATGCCATCATACCAACGAACATGGCAACTGAGAACATGTATGGCACCATACCAGTTCCGTTGTTAGCAACATGATCCTTTTCGGTTTGCTTTGCCGTTGCAGGAACCGCAATTTGCTTAAATGTCTTATTGGTTGCCTTGGTGTCGTTAACTTGCTTAGCTGCTGAACCCATCTTATCAGCCAACGTTTGGTTACCAGCTTGCACCTTTGCCAACGCTGGGCTCAATTGCTCAGCACCTGTCGTCAATTGGTTAGCACCACCATTAAGTTGACGAGCGCCATCGGCCAATTGACCAGATCCACTGTTCAACTCACTGCGCTTGATGTTTAGTGTATCCAAACCGGTCGTTAATTGACTTGAACCGGCCAACAATTGGCTAGCTCCGTTTGATAGGTCACCAGTCTTGCCGTTCAACGTGTTTAGACCATCGCTCACTTGCGTTGAGCCATTCGTCAACGCACTAACACCGCTTGATAGCGTGCCGGTCTTACCCTTTAATGTGTCCAAACCGCCGTTCAACTCGTTCAACTTACCATTCAGTGTGTTCAAACCATCGCTCACTTGCGTTGAGCCATTTTGCAAATCAGTTGACTTACCAGCCAATTGGTTCAAACCTGCTGACAACTCATGCGTCTTTTCGTCTAGGGTATTAATCGCACCTGGCAACGCCTTCATTTGCTCAAGTTGCGTGTTCACATCGTTCAAATCCGTGTTATTGGCTGCCTCAGCCAGTTGCGTGATTTGACTTCCATGTGCATTATTAAACGCATTAATTTGTGCTGAAAGGGCCGCAATATCCTTAACAATTGGCTCAATTTGCTTAGACGTTTCACTGTTATTAACGTCTGCAGTCAATGATGCAGCAATCTTTGCCTTTTGCTCTGGCGTTACCTGTACACCAGCATCAGCAAATGCCTTATCAACATTTGCTGGCATTGCTGCGGCATCATCTGCACTCGCCTTGTTCAAATTATCCAAGTGCGTTTGAGCAGTCTGCAACTGTGCTTGGAGTTGTCCATTCGAAGGCATATCCTTAGCGATATCTTGTAGCATTGCCACTTGCGTTTGCAACGTTGTAATCTTGCCTTCAAAATCTTGATTCTTCAATTGTTGGTGCAACTGATCCACACCGTTGGCAATTTGCTCACTGCCAGATGCTGCTTGGTTGACGCCAGCCGTGTATTGTTGCACACCTGATGTTAACGTATTACTACCCGCCACCAATTGATTACTTCCGTTTGCCAATAGGTTGCTTCCGTTTGATAATTGATTAACACCGCCAGTCAAGGCTGGTACTTGACTATTCAATTGACCTAGCCCGGCCGTCACTTGATTGCTACCGTTTGCCAATTGGCTAACACCACCAACCAAAGCAGGTACTTGGCCATTCAATTGGCTAAGTCCAGCTGTTAATTGCCGGCTACCTGAATCAGCTTGTGCGACACCGTCAACGTATTGTGATAAACCTTGTGTCAACGTTTGGGCACCATCGTTAAATTGCAACGTACTTGCAGATAACGTCTGCAACCCACTCGTCAATTGATCAGAACCTGACTTGATTTGGGTTGTCCCATCAGCCAATTGCTTGTTGGCATCAGCGGCCGTGCCCATCCCCTTGCCGACCTTCTTCATCTCAGCAAAAATCGTCTTAGCGTAAGTCTTCGTGACTTGCTCTGATACATTCTGGCTAATTTCCTTAGCCCCTGATTCTGACAACTTACCGGCGATGAAACTGTGACCTGAACTCGTCTCATAATCAAGCTTCATTTGCTTTGGCTCTTTGTCCAAGAGCGTCGTGGCGTCCTTAGAAAAGTCGCTTGGAATCGTGATGACTGTGTAGTACTTGCCATCCTTCAAGCCGGCCTTAGCTTCTTCTTCTGAAGGGAAATGGAAATCCATTGCCTTCGACTTGCGTAGCTCCTTTTCAAGGTCATCACCAACTGCAAGCTTCTGTCCTTCATAATTGACTGACTTATCCTTATTAACAATCGCGACTGGCAAATTCTTCACCTGGCCATAAGGATCCCATAATGAGCTCAAAAAGGTTACCGCGTATATCGATGGTACGAAGAACAATACGACGATAACCAACATGAAGAACTTGTGCTTCTTCAAATATTCCCATTCTGCTTTAAACACAGTGGCTACCTCCCTTTTACATTATTGAACAACCTGTTGAATAAATAATTTACTTGTATTATATTAAGTCTTATAAAAGGTGAGTACAATACACAGTTTTGAACAGTGTGTTCAATAAGTTGGAGGGGAACATGAAACAGGCAGAACGAAATGCGCAAACACAGCAACTCATTAAAGAAGCTTTTATTCATTTGATTAATGAAAAAGGCTTTAACAGTTTAACTGTTTCAGACATCACGCGCGAAGCTGGCGTGAGCCGTGGCACCTTCTATGTCCACTACACCGACAAGTTTGAACTGCTAACTAAAATCGAAGATGAATTGATTGATAATATCGCTGCTGCTTTGACAGCCAACTTGGCTGAGCCACTTTCTAACCACACCCCTGAAGATTTCTCAGGTGCGCCTTATAAAGTGTTTAACCAAGCGCTTGGGTATGTTAATCAAGAACGCGAAACGATGCGCGCACTGCTCTCATCGAATGGCCATCCCCAATTCTTCAACCGCATTAAAGAGTTGGTCGATCACCTATTCACCCGCCAGTTAACGCAAAATCATGGTCGTTTTTCAAGCGAACTACCTATCGATTACACCAAGGAAATCGCCCTAAACAGCATTTTGAACATCGTGCGTCACTGGCTTGATAAGGATGAGCCTGAGTCACCCGAAGAGTTGGCTGAAATCTTGATGAAGAGTCGTTTCATGGCCCCTCACGAACTAATTACATTCAACTAATATCTAATCTAAAACAAAAGACCAGCCGTAATTGGCTGGTCTTTTGTTTTACATATAATTTGATTTTGATAGGTCTTCCAACGACTCCAAGTGGAACCCCTTGCGTGATAGCACCTTGATAATCTTTGACAACGTTCCTTCATTAACTGAGTCAGGCAACGTAAACAAGATACGTACCGTACGTGGGTTGTTATCAGGATTCAACGTCATTGATGATGAAATTTGCGTATAACGCGTAATAATCTTAGCAGCCTTTTCCAAGCTACCGCGTTCACCATCCGTCACAAGCGTCAATGTGTAGCGCCCATCGTCCGTTTGCCATGAATCAGACATCAACTTCATCATACGACTGTGCGTCATAATCCCCATGAAATGATTGTCCTTATCCAAAACAGAGATGAATGGCAAATCACGAAGCGTAAAGAACATCTCAAAGAACGTCGCTTCAACGCCAACGAACTTCGTCATGTTACGCATGTAAGTTGTCACCGGCAGATTCATATCTCCGCCATCAACTTGGTGTCGGTAGATGTGCATCTTATAGATCGCACCGCGGAACAATTGACCACTCTCATCCAAGATTGGAATTGCACGGAAATTTGAGTTATTAAAGATGTCCAAGGCATCTTGCAACGTCGCATTTTCGCTGACCGTCGTCAATACGTCACGGGACTTAATTAAAGTTGCTAGCATTTGTGCCGACTCCCACTTTCTAGTTTCTAATCTAATTATAATAACACGATTACAGTACTACCGCACCTTTTTGTGGAAAGTATCACGAATTCTTCTAAAATAATGAGAATCACCTTTGAACTGGAAGTTAGTAGCCACACACCACCAACTAAAAAAGACAGCACCAAAACGGTACTGTCTTCCTATCTATTACAACTTTTCAGCAGGCTCCAATGTGAACCCGTGCCATGGTTGAATCAATGATAACAAAGCCATGTCCTCGGGATGGATATGACCGACCACGTTGATGCGGCCGTCGTTTGGCAAATCGCGTAGCGCAATCTGCAACTCACCCTTGTATTGTCCATAGTCATTGTTGTCGATAATGACATCCCCACGCGTAACATCAACTGTGTTAAACGCTGGGAAATCTTCAGCCTTGTACTTCACGCGGGTTTGCGTTGAACGTAACACATAGTCTGAACGATCACCACGATACATTTGTGGTTGGTCATACAACACTTGCTTTGAAACCTTAGATACCAAAGGTTCCTCCACAACACGTAGCCCAACCATCGTACGGTTGAACGCATCTGCTGCGGCTTGTAAATCAGCATCATCCGCAAACGCATCGGCAATCAACACGTCATCTACCAGTCCGTTGAAGCGCAATTCTTGCACTTGCGTTGCGATTGGCAAGTTACGGTGATCTTCCATTGATACCAAACCATCACTCACTGGCCATGGGCCAAATGAACCACTTGGCGCGTTAACAAACGCTGCTGTACGCAATCCATAGCGACGGTATTGCAAAGACGTTTCTGCAAAGTAGTCACGTCCTAATCCCGTAAAGCGTTGTGGGTAAAAATTGTGTGAACCAATCAAGTTATCGCGGTTAACACCGAAATCCATAATCAAATCGATGTAGTGTTGCCCACGTGACATGTTCAACTCAATCTTCAACCCGTATGGATTATGCGTCATTTGCGCTTCTTCAGCACCCGTGAAACCTAAATCCAAGCGAAGTCCCCAAGCACCCATTTCAGAGAATAGGCGTAAATCCGTGTAGCTTGTTCCTAGTTGCTCGAACAATTCCGGATTGATGTCCAAAATTGTCTTCATCCCCAATTCGTTTCCGCGCATGATGACTTGCTTGTATTGATCCAACAAATCCGTCATATCTGGCGTCAACTCTAACAATGATGTGAAAATGCGGGTATAGCCGTAGCTGGCCGCCTTTTCGATGTACGCAATGTTATCCGCCACGCTCGCACGTGATGGATACACTGAAATACCTAATTCCCCCATTGGCTAGGCCTCCGTTACCTTCTCTTGAAACGCCACTTCTTCTGGCGTTTCGTCTGCAACTTGTTGCCCTTCAAGTACTTGACGTTGACGGTCAACCAACTTGAAGAATGGGATGTATAGCAACGTATCAAGTACGAACAAAACAATTTGCAAAACCGCACCTGAGACGTGTGAACCAGTCGCCAAGAATCCAGAAATGATTGGTGGCATCGTCCAAGGAATCACAACACCAACCGTTGCGTGAACAATCCCTGTTGCCATCGTAACATATGCGATGATGGCATTGATAACTGGTACGAAAATAAATGGAATCAACAAGTAAACATTCAAAACAACTGGTGTTCCGAACATCGTTGGCTCGTTAATGTTGAACAAACCAGGTGGCGTGATCAACTTAGCCAACGTCTTAAATGCCTTACTCTTAGCCGTCAAAATCATAGCTGCAACCAAACCAATTGTTGCACCACCACCACCAAGGTAAACGAACAAATCCATAAATGGTTGCGTTACGATGTGTGGCATCGTTGCGTCCGCGTTTTGTGAGTAAACCTTAGCATTTTCGGCCATCAACCCTAGCCAGATTGGTGACATGATGGCACCGGTAACGTTACCACCGTGCACACCGATGAACCAGAACAATGACGTCACGATTGAAACAACAATCGCACCGGCCAATGAACCACCAAAGGCTGACAATGGACCACCCAATACCAATTGCAAGATTCCGTGGATTGATGCCATTGGCGTCGCAGCCAAACCAGCGTAGATAGCACCCCAAAGCAATACGATAACCGCTCCTGGAATCAAGGCTGCAAATGAGTTCGCAACAGCAGGTGGCACGCCATCAGGCATCTTAATACGAATATCCTTCTTCATAAACCAAGCGAAGATGCTCGTTGATACCAAAGCGATCAAGATTGAGGCAAACAATCCTGCCGCTCCCATGTACGTCAGCGGGAAACCTTCCCCAGCCTTAGCCATAATCGTTGGCGTTGAGATAACGTAACCAGACAAGGCAATAATACCTGCTGATACGCCATCAACCTTCAATTCTTGTGCATAACGGTAAGCAATACCAAATACCGCTACCAATCCCATCAAACCGAACGTTCCATTGGTAATCTTAACCAACCAGTCAAACGTTCCGTTATCGATTAACCAAGTCTTGAACGAATCAATTGAGAACCCGTTGGCAATCAACATCGTCAAAGACCCCACAATAACCAATGGCATCGCATACGCAATTCCATCACGAACGGCATTCAATGCCTTATTGGCAGCCAATTTCGAACCAATTGGCATCAAATAACGTTCCAGCAACTCTGTCACTTTCTTCATGGTGACATCCCCCTTTTCCTTTATGCGCCCATTTTATCGAATGAAAACGGATACAAAAGGAATAAATTGTGAATATGTATCGACATAAAAAGACAGCTAACCAAATGGCTAGCTGTCTTGAAAAACTATTTTCCTGTCTTTGTCTTTGTGAAACCAAAGAGCCAAATCAAACTCAAACCGGCAAATACCGTGCTGAACCAGAACAAGCGGCCCAAGCCAGTGGCGGTTTGATGAGCAATCGCTGCCGGCGTTGCGCTGGTTGTCTTAATAAACAACGCTGCAATCGCCGTTCCGACTGCACCAGCAAATTGCTGGATTGTGTTAAAAATGGCGTTGACGTCACCAGATACCTCACGTGGGACTTCAGCGACACCCGCCGTCATTGACGTGTTGAACGCTAAGTTACGACCCAATGTGAACAACGCGTACATGACCGTCAAACCAATTGATGTAATTGATGGTGCCATGATTGAAAAGATAACCATGACAACAAAGAAACTAATTGAACCAATCGTCAATGGCTTCGTCGCACCAGCGCGATCATAAAACGCTCCGTACATTGGTGATGAGATTGATCCTAACAATGATCCTGGCATCAATACTGCACCAGCAACCATTGTCGTTGCACCCAGCGTCAATTGCGTATATTGCGGAATTGCGAAGTTCACAGCCAAGTTAATTGCTTGTGACGTTGCGTAAATTAGCAACGCAAAGACCATTCCCTTACTCTTGAACACTGACAAGTTCAACAACTTCTTCGTTGACTTACCAGCAATCCGAATGAAGAGCACCATTGCGACAATCGCAATCACTGCCAATACAATAATCGTGGCTGAAATCTTACCAGACTCCAATTCGCCAAGTGCCAACAAAGCCGTCGTCAATGACACGCCCAAAACAATGAATTGCCACCAATCAAAACTAGCAGCTTCAGCTTGGTGTTCACTTGGCAACGTGCGCCATCCCATCACCAAACTAATCAACATAATTGGCAACACAATCACAAAGATGGCACGCCAACCAAGCCAATAGGTCACCAAACCACCGTAGACTGGGCCAAGTGCGGGCGCTAGCGACAAAATCAAGCCACCGAAGCCCATGTACTTACCGAGTTGCATTGGCGGAATACTCATCAAGATTACGTTAAAGACCAATGGCAACGCAATTCCGGTTCCAACCGCCATGATGAGTCGACCAATCAACAACGGCCAGAAACTTGGGGCAAAGATGGAAATAATATCACCGATAACAAATGAAATCATACCCCAAATAAAAATCTTGCGTGGACTCATCACCGCCTTTAGATAAGCTGATGTCGTCATCATCAAAGCCACAATCAACAAATAGGCGGTTGTTAGCCATTGCACTGTTCCCATTGGAACATTAAATTGCTTAATCAAATCTGGGAACGTCACGTTCATTGACGTTTCCGTCAAAATACCGACAAACCCTAGAATCGCGGTCGCAACAATCGACCAAACGACTCGTGGTGAAACTTTTTCTGTCATTTTCTCACTCCTTTTTTGAACACTTGTACTATTGAAGCACAAAAATAAATTCTTCGTAAGTAAAACTTTCCTTAAGTTTCAATGTCACCAAAAAAGCCCGAAGCACAAGGCTCCGAGCAATAGTTCTTAGTGGCTAACGACAATTGTTTGGCCAGCTTGTAGGGCATCCATATTAATTGATGGGTTCATTTGTTGCAACTCAGCCACTGTTAGGCCGTGTTGCTTAGCAATTGAATAAGCCGTCGTTCCTTGAGGCACCGTCAATTGCGTTGCAGCACTCGTTGATGAACTCTCAGACGCTGGCTCAGCTTCACTTGATGCTTCTGCCTCACTTGTTGCAGCTGGTTCACTTGCCGTTTCGGCATAATCCGCGGCTACGGTTGATTCAGACTCAGACGCAACTTCCTCATCTGCCGTATCAACAGAGTCGTTGGGTGTTGTGCCTGCTTCATCGATAGAACTCTCTGAACTCGTTGTGGCTGTCTTCGTTGTTTCGTTATGTGAACCACCACTCACACGATCCAAAACAATTGGTGAATAGAAGCCAATAACAAACAAAACAATATATCCCAAAATAACGAGTAGCCAAAACTTGTATTGTTGCGGTTGCTTTGTTTCCATGGTGTTCATTTCCTTACTGTACTTAATTATTAATCTCAGATTATCGCTTAATCTCTGCAAAAAACATCTTCCACCGTTTGCAACAATGTTTTTTTAAACAGTGTGGCGTTTTTGTGAACGACCAGCAAAAAAGGGACGATACATCACTGTATCTTCCCTTTCTATTTTAATTACTTAGCTGAACGACGGAATGCCAACAACTCGTGTGAGATTTCAGCAGTTGCGCCGTAAACTTGCTTGTAGATAGCGTGGATTTCTGCGTAACGTGCAGCGCGATCTGCATCTGGCAAGTATTCCTTGTCAAATGAGTTCCATGCAGCAGCAGCGTCTTGAACAGTGTCGAACCAACCCAAACCAGTAGCGGCCAAGATTGCAGTACCCATTCCAGGTCCTTGCTCGTTCTTCAATGAAACAACCTTCTTGTTGAAGATGTCAGCTTGGATTTGCAACCACAATGGTGACTTAGCACCACCACCGATGGCAACAACAGTATCGAAGTCAGTACCAGCTTCTTCGTAGATATCAAAGATGTCCTTGAATGAGAAGATAATTCCTTCCAAAACTGAACGAACGAAGTCAGACTTCTTGTGCGTTCCGTCGATACCAGTCCATGAAGCACGGATGTCACCGTCAGCGTATGGTGTACGCTCGCCTACCAAGTATGGCGTGAACAACAAACCGTTAGCACCAACCGTTGACTTACCAGCTGATTCAACCATTGCCGTGAAGTCTTCATCAGCAGCAAACGTCTTCTTGAACCATGACAAAGCGTATCCAGCGGCCAAAGTAACACCCATTGAGTAGAACTTGCCAGGGATAGCGTGGTTGAAGAAGTGAACCTTACCCTTGTAGTCAGCATCTGCGTTGTCTTCGTACTTCAAAACAACACCTGACGTACCGATTGATGACATCACCATGTTAGGTTGCAAGATTGCAGATCCGATGGCACCAGCAGCGTTGTCGGCTGCACCACCAAATACCTTAGTCTCAGTCGTCAAACCTGAGAAGGCAGCGTACTTTGGTGAGATAGTTCCAGCAAATTCTGGTCCTTCGATAATCTCAGGGAAGAATTCTGGCTTCAAACCAAAGGCTTCTTGAACTTCCTTTGACCAAGTGCGGTTAGCAACGTCCATTGCAACCGTACCAGCGGCGTCAGAAATTTCCATAGCCAACTTACCAGTCATACGGTAACGCACGTAATCCTTAGGCGTTACGAATGAAGAAGCTTGTGAGAAGATTTCTGGCTCGTTTTCCTTAACCCACAAGATCTTTGGCAAAGTAAATCCTTCCAAAGCCTTGTTACGCGTGATGTCGATGAATTCTTGACCCATCTTCTCAGCGATTTCCTTAGTTTGTGGCGTAGTACGAGTATCGTTCCACAAGATTGCTGGACGCAAAACTTGGTTGTTGTCATCCAACAAAACCAAACCGTGCATTTGACCTGAGTATGAAATACCAGCAATGTCTTCAGGCTTGATGCCGTCATCCAAAATCAAACGTACGATGGCTACAGTCGTACCGTTAACCCAATCTTCTGGGTTTTGCTCGCTGTATCCTGGCTTTGGTTGTGATAGTGGGTAATCATATGATTGTTGTGCAACGATGTTTCCTTGACGATCAACAGCTGAGATCTTAACTGATGACGTTCCTAGGTCAACACCCAATACGACTTCGCTCATGTTTATGTCCTCTTTCTTTGTTATGTATACAACGAGGGCTGGGCTAATTTAATGGCCCAGCCCTCGTCGCCGTAGGGATTGGCCCTACTGTTATGTTTGTTGCAATGTGAGTGTGAGATAGGCACTCACATCGCTTCTGTTGAGATTATTTTTGAGATTTTTTGAGATTGAGAGATGCTACATCGACCATTATTTCAAAAGGAGTCGACATGGCGGTGCTAATTCTGCATTAGCATAAGCCTTTTCTTACCAGGAACCTATTCGGTTGGGATTACTTTGAGAAAGTTGAACCCAAAACTGAGTAGATGTAGTTGTTCAACGTAGCCTTGATAGCTTCCAAACGTCCTGATTGGATCGTTGAGAAGATCTCGTCGTTCGTCTTGTTCAAGATGTAAGCTTCGAAGTCAGCGAATGAAGCCTTGTCGTTTTCGAAGTCAGCACCGATACCTGAGTCGAATGATGAGTAACGCTCCTTGTAGATGTTCTCCAAGAAGTTGTCTTCGATCATCTTCATAGCAACACGGAATCCAGCAGCGTAAACGTCCATACCGGCCATGTGTGCGTAGAACAAGTCATCCATCTTGAATGAAGCACGGCGAACCTTTGAGTCAAAGTTCAAACCACCAGTTGGCAATCCACCGTTCTTGATGAACTCGTACATAACCAAAGTAGCTTCGTAGATGTCGTTAGGGAATTCGTCGATGTCCCAACCAGTTTGCTTGTCACCCATGTTGGCGTCCAATGAACCCAACATACCAGCTTCACGTGCAAAACGTGCTTCGTGCTCGTAAGTGTGACCAGCCAAGTAAGCGTGGTTACCTTCCAAGTTCAACTTGAAGTCGTTTTCCAAACCGTACGTCTTCAAGAAGGCGATAGTAGTTTGTACGTCAGTGTCGTATTGGTGAGCCAGTTGGCTCCTTTGGCTTAGGCTCCAACAAGAATTGACCAGTGTAGCCAATTTCGTTAGCGTACAACTTAGCCAACTTGAAGAACTTAGCGATGTGGTCCAACTCACGCTTCGTGTCAGTGTTCAACAATGACTCGTAACCTTCACGACCACCCCAGAATACGTATGATTCTGAGTTCAAACGCTTAGCGATTTCCAATGAGTGCTTAACTTGTGCTGCTGCGTAAGCAAATACGTCAGCAAATGGCGTAGTAGCTCCACCAGCCATGAAACGCTTGTTAGTGAACAATGATGAAGTGTTCCACAACAACTTCTTGCCAGTTTCCTTCATCTTTTCTTCGATGCGGTCAACAACGGCGTCCAAGTTAGCGTTCGTCTCTGCCAAAGTGTTACCTTCAGGAGCCAAGTCACGATCGTGGAATGCGAAGTATTCAACACCCAACTTGTCCATGAACTCGAACATGTAGTCAACCTTAGCGATTGCGTGGTCCAAGTCAGTCATGTCGTCAACACCGTTAACGTCCCATGGACGCTCGGCAGTACCTTCACCAAATGGGTCAACCATGCGTTTTGGTCCATCGTGTGCCAGTAAGCAACTGAGAACTTCATCCAGTCCTTCATCGTCTTAGTCTCACCGTTGATAGTGAAAACCTCTTCTGGGTTGTAGAAGTTGTATCCCTTTGATGCTTCAAAGTTCAATCCCTTTGCTCCGCCGATAAATTCTACCTTAGGAAAGTCGAACAATTCTGACATTATGTCATCCTCCAAAATTCTTAAATCATCTGTTTTAATCATCAAAGCCGGTTGGCTTTGGTTAGTTGGTTTAAGCAATTAACTAACTTAAGAGATTTATTATAGGGTACCTATTCACAGAATGCAAGCGTTTGTATGTGATTAATTTCGCAATTCGTTCAAAAACATAACAAAAACGCCTAAACATAGGCGTTTAGGCGTTTAAAATTATAAAAACTCTAATTTTTGAATGCGCTTTCATTAGCGTATTTGTGCAATTTTTACAACCAATTAGACTCGGCTGCGTCTTCTTCTAGTGCGAAGTTCAACTCGTAGCCCATCATATCAAGCAAAGTACGCGTTACCAAGGCAACACCACCAGAAAGCGTTGCACGGTTAACTGACTTCTTAGCAAAGTACAGTGGCGTCGCCGACTCGGGTTCGATCTTGCGATATGTTTCTAATAGGTAATCAAGCAACTCTGGCGTACCAGCAATAAAGCGCGAATGAACGAACACTGCTTCCGGTGCTGCGTACTGTGCCAAATTGTAAATCGTACGACAGATTGCATGAACCCATTCGTCAATCAAGGCTTTTGCATCTGCATCGCCACCCATGTATAGAGAAAGAAAATCTTCACGGGTAATTTCTTCTTGTCCTTTTAATGATCCTAAGCGACTAAGCATCGCATCTTCAGCATACAAATCTTCAATATGAATCGTGCTATCAAACTCACCCTTAGCAAGTTGATCATTGTTTAAGACAACTTGGCGTCCAATTTCTCCCGCTTCACCATGTAACCCGCGGAACAAGCGTCCATTTTGAACAATTCCGGCACCAATACCGTTGTGAATGTTCACAACCGTAAAGTTCTGGAACGTTTCATCCGCATCATAATCACGATAATCACGCAAGTAAACGGCTGCCAAGTTGGCATCGTTTTCCAGGATAACTGGTACATGAAGTGCCTCTTCCAAATCCTTGGCCAAGTCTTCATTTACCAATTCAGTATGGAACGGCGTATAGCGCACCTTGTTATCCTCGACAACACCGTGAATGGCAACACCAATTCCGATTAAGCCATGATCCGTTTGCATATCACCTAGCTGCGCAACATAAGAAAGCATCGCACGCTTGTAATCAGCATAACGCATGCCAAATACCGTCATTTGTCCACGTGAAATAACTTCACCCGTAATACGGGCTACCAGGTAACGTAGGTGATTACGTCCTAGGTCAAATGAAACAATGTAGCCATAGTGACGATTGAAGCGAATCAACTTTGGCTTGCGTCCACCAGCTTTCGAAACGGTTCCTTCACCTAATTCTTCTATATAACCATCTGCTTCGACATCACGATAAATTGTCGTGACGGTCGATTTATGTAAAGCAATCTGTTCTGCAATTTCGCTACGTGATGTTTGCTGGGCATTAAATAATGCTTGCAACATCAGTTTACGGTTCGTGTCGCGCATCGCATCTTGGTCTACTTTCGAAACCATTCTTTCTCCTTCTGCAACTTAAAACCCACTTTGAGTAATTCAAGATAAAACCTATTTATACCATATAGGGCGCTGATGTCAAGATTATGGACAGGTTTTTTCGGCACCGAGAGGTGCCGGACTCCGAAAATTTTTCAAAACCCGGATTTCAGCTTAAAAAGGCGTCATTTCTCGGTGTTTTTGTAGGTAGAACAG
>NZ_PVSN01000068.1 GCF_004766315.1 Weissella confusa
ATTGGATACTGTATTACAACAACACACGAATTCAAGCAAAATTAAACGGCCACTCACCGGTAGAATACCGACAAATGGCCGCTTAATCAGCTAAAATATTTTACTTTAACTTTTTGGGTACACCGCAAAATTGCGGTGTCCGGTTATGTATCCGGGGGATAACCCGGTTTTCCGTGAATAGCTGTTTTCACGGACGGAAAGTTAAAGGGGCACCATGACGCGGTCGGAAACAGGTTAGGCTTGTTAGCGCCATAGTGCCAGCCGCGACTCATGTTCACAGCTTAGAGTTGAATGGGGTTTCAACTCTACTCTCAATCATACAAATTTATTACCCAGCTAAATAAAACTTCCCGATACTTGCACCATCAGATATTCGTCATCATCAAGATGCCCATTTTTCGGACGTCACTTTTCCCAGTAAGGACGTAAGATTTTTTGATAGGCATCCGTAAATTTACTATCTCCGGATAGGATGACAAAATCTGACAAGTGTTCTTGTAATTGACGGCGTGCTGTCGGCACTTCATCAATCAGTTCTTCATACAGTTCGAACAATCGACGCTGACCTCGACCAAACAATGGCACATCCGCCGGATTATTATTGATGACGCGTGATGCCTTAAGCAGCGACTTCGCCAATTCTTTATTGCCCAACAGCATCGCCCGTAAAATCGCCCATTCATAGATATCCAAGACCGCATTGTGTTGCATGTATTGTTGATCCACCTCATTTAAGGCTTTGCGAATCAAACGCGGCCACATTTCAACACCTGCTTCAGTATCGACATGAAGCAAGGCATAGCTCATTACTCTGAACTCAGCAACATGCCAACTTTCCATGCTCATTAATTCGTTACCGATTTCCTTGCTCAACTCATTGGCGTCATTACTCTGCAACCAATTGTGACGAACGAACAGTCCATCCAACGATTTGAATTCAAAGTAAGCCTCTAAATCTTTACGGAGATGATTTTCTTCGTACAATTTTGCCATCGAGCGTGCCATAGCATCATAGCCCAACGGATTAACATGTTGCCAATTATATTGATGCCAGGTTGAGTTCGTCACATTAATCACACGGCGACGCATCACGGCATCGATATCACTCGGCATCAAGTCGACCAGGCGCATCAACGTAATTAGCTCTTCCAACTCCAGATAATGCGTTTCATTATAAGTGCGATACAACTTATACGTTGAGATACCAGCATCGACCGCCATCCCCGGCGTGATATGCTTTTGCTTCATAATGCGACGTAAAACATCACCGAATTGTTCGAACATTTCTTCTGGTGGCAAGGTTGAAAACCGCGGAAACGCATCGTGCTCATGACGCTTTGTCCAAAAACTAGCCGTCGATACTTGAAATTCATTCCACAACGCCAGTAAGTCAACTGATATCAAACGCGTTTTGACAATCTCGACATGTTGGTTCTTCACGGCTAGCAATAAAATTGTCATGCGACTCGTCGTGGTGTATAACAACCCTTCAACCGTTGTTTTGAACAACTGCATCATTTGTTGTAAAATTCTCAGTTCCATGAATTGTGGTTCTGCGTATTGATTCAAGATTGTTTCAATCACAAACATCGAATTGTTATAACTACGGTTTTCCGGTTGCACCAGCAGCTTATCGACAGCTGCTAAATGAATTGTCAGCACCGCATCATACATGTCATTCGTTAAATAGTTTTGAAAATTCGACATGCTTCGCGCATAGCACAAATACAATCGTTTAAACTGCCCCGCTGTTAGTTCCGGTGCAATAACTGCAAATGCAACGATATCAATCAAGGTAAAGATATCAATCGTTACCAAACGCTCATAAATTTGTGTGGACGCTTCCTGCATTGATTCACCCTTACGCAACGCAACAACCGCTTGAAACAACCTTTTACGGAAGTCCGTATCTTGGTCATCAATGCCCCGTGCTCGTTGGATTAGTTCGTTAATGTCTGCGTTCATTAACCAACGAATCGAAATATCTTGAAAGCGCGACTTGCCTGTTAACATCCCTAGTTCACTGAATGAAATCGTTAACGCGTCCATGATTGACATCATATCAATCATGCTCATATCAATTTCACCTTCTATGAAGCGATAATAACGCGACTTACTGATGCCCAATGCCACAATTTCTGCCAAAGAGACCCGTTTTTCGCGTCTAACTTCATTGATCACCTGACCAATTGTCCTTAACATTGTTAGCCTTACTCCTCTAAAATACTACTCTCTAAAAACCTAAAAAAACGGTTTAAAACGCATTCGTTTTAAACCGGCCCACAGGAAGTCGTTAACCCAGTATTAGTAATAAAGATTGAGGTTAATGGGCTAACAACCCCACTAATTATAACGACTAAACGTCTTTATAAATGGTTATTCCCGTTAATTAATATAGTGCACTTACTATTTAACCAAACATTGCTAGTCAGTACCATTAAAACGAACTACGCCATCAAAAAAATGGACACAGTATAAATTACCAAGTCCATTTTAAGTAAGTTATTATTCAGCAGAGAAACGACGCTTAATCATTGCTAATACGTCTAGTCCCATTCCCGTTGGCAGGAACCGTGTTGGATAAAAGATAAACGCCACTAGCTTCAACTTCTTTGAGAGCCACTCACCAAACAAGCTAACTGCCATCGCAACCAAAAAGACAAGTACCAAGTCGATCAACAGATTGTTACCTAGCACCTTCATCACAACAATACGGGCAATTGATACAACCGGTGGGTGAATCAAATAAATGACGAGCGAAATCTTACCGAAGTAACGCACCACATTTGAAACTTTATCCGTCATTTCACCAAGCCACATAAAGATCGCGAAGAAGACTGGAATTGTCAAAAGCTTCATCGCAAAATTAGCCGGTGTAATGAAGTTCGTGTCATAAAACCAAGTTGACGCCCCTTGCAAAATCCACAAAGCGACAATCAGTCCCAATGACACACCACCCAGCACAGCCATCTGGCCACGCTGCAACTTTGAACGTAGTAAGTAACCAACTAAGAACGTTGCGCCCCAAAGAACCGTTTGGTTAATCGCATACAGCGTTGGCAAGAATCCCAAAATCGCCAATGCAAACAGGACCGCATAGACGGCGACCAGCACGCCTTTACGCTTAATGACCAAAGTCAACGCACCGAAGAGCACCAAGATAAAGAAGTAGACGTACAAGTACCATAAATACCCTACTGGATTGATGCCGATGTACAATAAATCACTAATTGCGTATCGATCATGCACTGTAGATGATGATAGATTTTGCAGGATGACATAGACAACCGAAAAGACAACGTACGGTACGCCCAGCATCACCAACTTCTTTCCCAACCCCGTTATGTATTGACGCCAGTCAGTCGAAGGTTTGAACAAGTACCCCGAAATGGCAAAAAACACCGGCATAACAAACATAAACAGGACACGTTGCGACATCTCCAGCCCCATAGCAGCTGCTGGAAATTGCCCTGTTTTATAGAGCGAACCAATCGTGTGAACGAGGACAACACTTAAAATTAGGATTCCCTTTCCATAATCAAGCCAGCCAACACGCTTCTTTTTCGCGACAGATTTTTCCATATTTTTTCTACTCCCAAGTTTTGGATAAAATTAATTGTACCATCTGACACAATTCAAGTTGTTTCCTTTTTTTGAACCTTGAGAATTCCACAAAAAAAGCACGAAACATAGGCGTTTCGTGCTTCTTTGTTGTACAACAAGTACGAATAATGAAATTATCCCAACTTGTTGTAGTATTCAACGATAAGGTTTTCGTTGTAATCGTGGTCCAATTCTGAACGCTCTGGCAAGCGAACCAATGAACCCTTCATCTCGTCCTTGTTGAACTCAACGAATGGCAACGTTCCAGCCGTAGCTTCCAATGAAGCTTGGATGTAAACGTTCTTTTGTGACTTCTCACGAACTGAGATCTCTTGACCTACAGTAACTTCGTATGAAGGAATGTCAACACGCTTACCATCAACCAAGATGTGGCCGTGGTTAACCAATTGACGTGCTTGTTGACGCGTTGAAGCCAAGCCCAAACGGTAAACAATGTTGTCCAAACGACGCTCCAACAATACGATGAAGTTTTCACCGTGTGTACCCTTACGGATCTTACCAGCCTTGTTAAACAAGTTGTGGAATTGGCGCTCAGTCAAACCGTACGTGAAACGTACCTTTTGCTTTTCAGCCAATTGCATACCGTAATCAGAAATCTTTGCGCGGCGGCCGGCACCGTGATCTCCAGGGGCGTAGTTACGACGAGCAATTTCCTTACCAGTACCTGACAAAGAAACACCCAAACGACGTGAAACACGGAACTTAGGTCCAGTATAACGTGACATATTAAATGTCCTCCAGAATTTATTTTTGTTGAATTCTAGAGAATTGCCTCACATTCGTGCAATTCACCCAAACTTTCACCGCTGCAGCGCGGGTACTAGTGTGTTCTCCGCCATAATTGAAACGGGTCGGTGAATTGTTGACGAGCTTGCGGACAATCCGCTGCAGTTTTCAACACTTCAATTAGTTTAACAAAAAGGAAGAACAACTACAAGCGTTCTTCCTAACTTTATCTCTTTAGTTTTGCTTTGAAAGCGCATCAACGATGATACGACCCAAAACACCAACGATGAAAATACCAGCCAACATCGCACCAGCAATTTGCAATGGCATCGTACCAAACTTAGCAGGTCCACCGTTCAAGCTCAAAATAATGATTGAAATTGTCCAACCAGTCAACCAAGCTGCCGTATCAACCCAGTTACGAATGCCTGGCATACCAGAAATCAAAACAGCTAATGAACCTAGGACGAACAAGGTCACAAATAGCGTTGTCTTTGGCCAACCTGTCAATCCTGGGAACGTCACGGCCATCATTCCCCAAGGAATTCCAAGCCACATACCAAATAGCTCACGCCACTTGTTCTTAGGATCGTTACCTGACGCCACAAAGAAACCACCTGTAATCAAGGCAGCAGCTCCAACCGTCACACCAACAAATGGTGCTGCAACCGCCCAAAGTGATGGAATGGCTGCCACAAACAATGCCAAAGCAATTGTTGGATTTAACTTATGCATTTCTCTATCTCCTACGCAAACAATGAATAATAATTACTAACGGTAAGTACTTATACACGCTTTCAGAGATTGTGCACAAAAAACGGTTTTAGCTAAAAAGCGCCTACATGTAGGCGTTTTGCTTGTGATTATTTTTCCAAAAAGAATTCGAAACGAGACCCAACATATTGGGTACGAACGTACTCGAATGGGCGATTGTTTGTGTCAAACGTAATTTGTCGCATGACCAAGACTGGATCACCACGTTTAATGCCTAAATATTCAGAAATGCGTTCGGTAACCGCAGCCGCCGTCACCGTTTGTTGCGCACGACCAATCTTTAGACCACGTTCTTCAGAAAGTGTTCGATACAGTGAGTTTGTGAGGCTTTCACGCGCCAACCCGTCAACCAAGGTTGCTGGAATTGAGGCAACTTCAAACGCAATCGGCTCATCATTACCGTAACGAACACGCTCCATACGAAGCACCTGGCCATCTTCACCCAGTTGTAGCTGCTCTTGTTCAGAGTTTGATGCCTTGCCAATATGAAAAGAAATCGTGCGTGATGTTGCAACCTTACCAGCTGCTGCCATCATTTCGGTGAATGACGTAACGCCGTTCAACTGTTCTTGCACCTTGCGTTCAGCAACATAAGTTCCTGACCCAACTCGGCGTTCCAAAACGCCTTCGTCTACTAGCATCATCACCGCTTGACGCAACGTCATGCGTGAGACGCCAAATTGTTCAGCCAACTCACGTTCAGCCGGAATCTTGTCGCCTGGTACCCAACGGCCAGCTTCAATAGCTTCACTGATTTCATCGTGAATTTGAATATATACGGGTGCGCCCATATTAGTCCTCCGCAGTCGGAGCGTCAGCCTTTGAGAAGTGACGACCCAAACTATAAGTTGCTTCCAAAGATGTCAAATCCGCGCTAAATACGTTCAAATCCGCATCCTTGCCAATCGTCAACGTTCCCTTGTTCGTCAAACCAAACTCAACCGCTTGGTTAACTGACGCCATTTGAATTGCTTCTTCAATTGATGCACCCGTAAAGGCCATCACATTGCGGAAAGCATCATCGAACTCAAGCACTGATCCAGCCAAAGTGCCATCTTCAAGGCGGGCTTGCTTATCCTTCACCCAAACCTTTTGACCACCTAGCTCTGATTCACCATCCCCAAGTCCCTTGGCACGCATTGAATCCGTAATCAAATCAATACGGTTAGCCGTCTTCAACTTGTAGGCCATGTTAACCATGTCAGGGTAAACGTGGAAGCCATCCACAATCAATTCCGTGCGGATGTTATCTTCCAACATGGCGTGTCCCGTCACACCAGGTTCGCGGTGTGACATTGGACGTTGTGCGTTATACAAGTGTGTGATGTGGCTTGCCTTTGAATTGTGTTGCAAGAAATCGCGGGTAGCGTTTGAGTGACCGATTGAACCGATAATGTTGTTATCAGCTAGGTAATCCTCAAAAGCACGCACGTCTTCAGCTTGCTCTGGGGCGTACGTAATCAAACGTACACGGTTACCTGACAATTCGTTCCACTTCTTGACCAAATCAACGCTTGGCGCAATGATGTGTTCCTCTGGTTGTGCCCCCTTAAAGTGCGGGTTGATAAATGGGCCTTCCAAGTGCACACCAACGATTGCTGGTTCTTGCTTGGCAGCTTCATTTACGGCTTCCATTGACTTTGAGATGTTGTCCACAGCTTGTGTCATTGTCGTTGGAAAGACTGACGTAATTCCTTCTGAAATTTGGCCGTGAACCATCTTAATGATATCTTCTGTGACACCGTCCATCGTATCAAATCCGTACGCACCGTGTGTGTGTACGTCGATGAAACCAGGAACAATCACCTTACGATCCGCACGTACGACATTGTCAGCTGATGTCACAACCAATTCACTCATTGGTCCCATCGCTTCGATTTGCTTGTCGAAACGGATGTAAGCATCCTTAATTACTGGCACTTCTTGTTCGCCGGTATAGATAGTTGCGTGTGTCAAAACTGTACTCATGATGAACTCCCCTTGTTTATAGAAAAACTAAATTGGTACAGGCGGTTAACCACCGTCTCTATCATGTTCTAATCGCTTACAAGTTTACACGGTCTAGCTTGTTTTTAAAAGTCAAAACCTAAACTCTTCCTATTTGAGACTTTGCTAATCGCACAAAAAAACGCCACATGCCGTTAAATTGGCATATGACGTTATCAGAAAGCAAATGTACGACTTTCGTCAGACTCGCTTACTTCTTAATTTTTGAAATCTTTGCAACATCGCTGAACAAGCGTTCGTCTTCTTCAGCTAACACATCATCTGCTTCGTCGCGCTTGTTATTACGCAAGAACTTGTACATTAATGCAGCGATAATCGCAATAATCACTGACAACAATGTCTCCGTGACGTGTGAACGCTCAAGCGTATCGAATTGCTTATCATCACTTGCATGTAGCATCTTAAGCGCTTGAGGGGTCGTGTTTTGAACAGTGGCATTAGCCTTAACGCTAATCCTATCTGCATTTGATCCATTTGCAGGAGCAGATACGTCGCCCGCACCGTTTGCAACTACGCCAGCGGCTTGTCCATTACTTGTAGCGACACCATTCGACATGTTTGCTGACGCACTTGCGTTATTAGTTGACACGTTAGTCATAGCATTAGATGCCAAATTAACAACATTTCCCAAAACAGCGCTTGATGAAGCAACCGTTGATGCAGGTACGTTCACCAATGAATCTGATGAATTAGCTACTGTCGCAACATCAACATCATCTGAATCAACTGATGACGTAGAAACTGATGTCTCACCTGCATTTGCAGGAGTAGTAACGACTGATGATGCAGCTGTATTGTCGTAATAGCCTGATTCCGAAACAGATACACCATCATCTACTGCAGTTGATGTCTTCACTGTGTTGTCGTAGTAACCTGAGTCAGTTACTGACAATGCTGAATCTACTGATGATGATTGCTCAACGTACACTGGCTCGTCGACTGCTGATGATTGCTCAACATAAACTGGTTCACCAACTGCTGACGACGTTACGGCTGTATTGTCATAGTAATCTGAACCCGTTACTGATACAGGATTCGCATCTACCGCTGATGACTCTGCGACGTACACTGGTTCATCAACTGCTGATTACGTTACAGCTGTATTGTCATAATAGTTTGAACCAGATACTGAAACCGCATCGTCGACTGCACTTGATGTCTTCGCTGTGTTGTCATAGTAACCTGAGTCAGTTACTGACAACGCTGAGTCTACTGCTGATGATTGCGCAACATAAACTGGCTCGTCAACTGCTGATTACGTTACGGCTGTATTATCATAATAATCCGAACCGGATACTGATACAGCATCGTCGACTGCACTTGATGTCTTCGCTGTGTTGTCATAGTAACCTGAGTCAGTTACTGACAACGCTGAGTCTACTGCTGATGATTGCGCAACATAAACTGGCTCGACAACTGCTGATGACGTTACGGCTGTATTGTCATAGTAATCTGAGCCGGATACTGATACAGGATCCGCATCTACCGCTGATGACTCTGCCACGTATACTGGCTCGTCCACGGCGGATGACGTTGCCGCTGTATTGTCGTAGTAACCTGAATCTGTCACTGACAACGCTGAATCTACCGCTGATGATTGTTCAACATAAACCGGCTCATCGACTGCTGACGACGTTACGGCTGTATTGTCATAGTAGTCTGAATCCGTTACTGACAATGCTGAATCTACTGCTGATGATTGTTCAACGTAAACTGGCTCGTCGACTGCTGATGACGTTACAGCTGTATTGTCATAATAATCTGATCCAGATACTGATACGCCATCATCTACCGCAGTTGATGTCTTCGCTGTGTTGTCGTAGTAACCTGAATCTGTTACTGACAATGCAGAATCTACCGCTGATGATTGTGCTACGTAAACTGGTTCATCGACAGCTTCTGATGTTGCAGGCTTGTCTGCTTCACCAACGGTCGTCTTTCCGGTTTCATTCAAGTAGCCGTTAACGATTTCCAACAAATAGTGCTTCATCCATGGAAAACCATCATCTGCCAAAGTTGAGTCAGGCAAATAATCGGTGTGAATGTCAGCGAACACTTCACCATTCTTTACCTTGTCATACCAAGCTGCATTGTGCTCACGAATGTAAGCAACTTCAATTGCAAGGGCATAGTCTTCTACACGATCAGCTTGGAATTGAACCTGTTGGTCAGCAAAAGGCATCCCGTCACTGTAAGAACCATTTGCTTGTGTGTAATGACCAGACTTAATTGTCTGAATCATGTTAGTTGCCTTAGTGATGGCCCCCGCCAAATCACCTTGCCACACAGCGCTAGTTCCCGTCATATCTTGTACGTGACGGTAGTTATCGATAACATTTTGTAGCTTATCAATTTGCGTTGCTTCCGCT
Source organism: Weissella confusa (assembly GCF_004766315.1). Taxonomy (GTDB): domain Bacteria; phylum Bacillota; class Bacilli; order Lactobacillales; family Lactobacillaceae; genus Weissella; species Weissella confusa_A. The sequence goes on from NZ_PVSN01000068.1 coordinate 9,501, forward strand.
TGAGACAACGAACGCTTAGTCGTCGTCGCAGCAATCGCATCCTTAACGTGCGTCAATTGCAAATTTGTCGTCGCAATCGGTGCGACTACCATCAAGCTAACAGCGCCTAAGGCAAGCCCACGCGTTACCCAACGCTTACCATCCTTATACATCTTAAAGTGAACGTTTTGTTCACCACGATTTTGCATCTTTCCAAACACAACCAATCGCCCCTTTTCCCCACGAGCATAATTTCTGTTCGCTTAATCTATATGACCCACTTACTAAAAGTACATATAGTAATATAGCGCAGAATTCCCGTTTTTTCACATATTTAAGGAAAAAAGAACCCATTCCCGGGAGCTATAACTCCTAAGAATGGGTTCTTTCCGGTATTTAGTTCGGTTTTAGCGCTTACTTCAAGAATTCAGGCGCTAGATATGCTGGATTAGGGTACTTATAGAACCCTTCTCCTGATTCAACACCAATATGACCTGCATCAATCATCGCCTTCACCTTTTTAGCAATTTCTTGGTGTGATGGATCCGGATTCATGATATTAATCGCGTAAACAGTATTCAACCCAACTGTGTCCATAATGGCAAACGGTCCGGCTGGGGCACCCGTGGCAATCATCCATGTCTTATCGATTGTCTCTGGATCCGCAATTTCCTTTGCCCAAAGTTGCGAACCGGCATCAAGCAACGGCACAAGCAATGAGTTCAAGACATAACCAGGCTGCTCCTTCTTAACCATGATTGGCACCATACCAATCTCACGTGAGTATTCCTCAAACGTCGCTGGTAATTCAGGCGCAGTGCCTGGGTGTGGCATGATTTCGGCCGTGTTATTCTTCCAAATTTCGTTAGCAAAGTGGTAGGACAAGAACTTTTCTGGTCGACCAGTTGCTTCAGCAAAGGCTGATGGCAACAACGTTGAAGAGTTCGTGGCCACGACCGTTTGTGGTCCGGCCAACTTAGCAAACTTTTCGTAGAACTCAGTCTTTGTAGCAGGCGCTTCTGGCAACGCTTCAATCACCAAATCAGCGCCAGCAAGTGCCTCGCCCAAATCCGTGACGTACGTCAAATGCTCACGAGCAGCTGCGATTTGTTCATCAGTCGCATGCAAATCGCGACGGGCACCCTCTTCCCAACGTGCAACACGTGCTTGTGCCTTTTCCAATGATGATTCAGAACGTCCCCAAACCGTGACGTCCTTCCCATGGAATGCTGATACATAGGCGATTTGTGACCCTAGCGTTCCACCACCAACGATTGTTACTTTTTGATATGACATTTGATAATCCCCCATCATTTTTGATTAATTACACCATATCATGTAAGCGGTTTCTTATGCCAAAGATAACTATTGAAAACAGAAAAAGCGTTCCCACAAAAATGTGGGAACGCTTCTTAAAGTACATCTATTAGTCTGCAGACAAGGCATCGATTGGGTTCAACTTTGCTGCGCGACGAGCTGGCAACAACGCGGCCAAGAATGAAATGACCAATGCCAAGATCAACGTCATGACAACATTACCAACTGAAATTTGAATCATGTCAAACTTCGCAATGCTGTACAAAGCTGAGTTCAATAGCGCACCGATTCCAAAGGCCAAAATAAGTGCCAAAACGAAACTTGCCAAACCAATTAGCAAAGACTCTGACGTAAACAAGTTACGGACGTCCTTCTTGCTTTCACCCAAGGCACGGAGAATTCCGATTTCCTTCGTACACTCTGAAACTGACATGAACATCGTCACGATAATCATCAAAGCAGATACGACCAATGAGATACCAGCAATTGCAGCCAAGACATTGGTTGCCAATGAGACGATTGTGTTGATGGTATCCAAGATTGAACCAACCGTTACCGCTTGGAACAAACGCTTACCATCATCACCCTTCATCTTGTTAATATCCTTTTGGAAGGCCTTAACGTCATCCGTGTTCTTCACACGAACCGTTACGAACAACGCACGGGTATCCGCACCAGCTTCCTTGTAGGCATCTTCAATCGTGCTTGCTATCGTCACGTTTGCCGTTCCAGCTTGACCAGCGTCGATAACACCCGCAATCTTGAACGTCTTGTTAATTTCAACTGGCGTCATACCATCAGACTTGACCGTCATCCACTTAACCGTCATTGTCTTACCAACAACTGACTTCTAGTCCTTAGTGTCAAACTTCTTTGCGACAGTCTTCTTATCAACCAAGATTTCATTCTTGCCAGGTACGTGACCAGCCTTAATCAGCTTCTTTTGATAAGTTGCTGACCAAGTTTGTACGGTACCAAGTGAGTAATCCTTGCCTTCAAGGTTCGCTTGCACGTTACCGGCTTGGTAACCCTTTTGCAACGTCTTCACGTACTTGTTGGCCTTAATCTTCTTGATTTGATCATCTGAAATTGTCATCTTGTCCATATCAACGCCGGCTGTTGCGCCAGACGTTTGACCGACACCGCCGTTTTCGCCTTGGTGACGAGCAACCGTGACAGCCGTTGGGTTTGCCAATGAGTTAACTTGATCGTTAATGTAGGCCTTAACCCCATTTCCCAAACCAGTGAACAACATCACGGCAAACAGCCCAATTGCTGTTCCAATCATAATCAACGAATTACGCCAGAAGTTATACGTCAAATGCTTGAACGCATTTCGGAATGACGCAACTGCTGGCAATGGACGATCTGCCAAACGCGTATCATCAGCTGGCAACTCGTATGCCGGCTTCAAACGCGTATCGGCATCAATTTGTCCATCAGCCAAGTGCACAATACGCGTTCCGTGGTCAGCCACTTCTTGTGAGTGGGTAACCGCGATAACCAACTTACCTTCTTGGGCAATTTCATCCAAGATTTCCAAGACTTCAGCCGTGTTCTTTGAATCCAAAGCACCAGTTGGCTCGTCGGCAATGATAATCTTTGGGTCAGAAGCCAACGCACGTGCGATTGCGACAAGTTGCTTTTGTCCACCAGACAATTGGTTTGGGTGCTTCTTAATTTGATCCTTAAGACCAACCTTCTCCAACAATTCCGTGGCACGTGTAATCTTGTCCTTTTGGCTCAACGTCGTCATTTCCAAAGAAACCAAGACGTTTTCCAAAACCGTCAAGTGACTAATCAAGTTGTAAGCTTGGTAGATGTAACCAATCGTACCACGACGGTAAGCATCCAATTGCTTTTCCTTCTTGTGATCCAATACTTGGCCGTCAATCGTAACCTTGCCTTCGAACTCACGGTCCAAACCACCGATGATGTTCATCAACGTTGACTTACCACCACCAGATTCTCCAAGGATTGAAACAAACTCACCCAATTCGAAATCCAAGTCAATGCCCTTCAAAACAGGGAACTCTTCCTTACCCAGGAAGTATGACTTGCGAATATCTTTTAACGGTGAATTGTCAATTCAACCGGAACACTTGAGATAAATAATATTCTTTAGCCGATCTCCAGCCGAAAAGCTTTCGAGGTCGGCTATTAATTTGCTCAACCATTTGTTCAATGTATTCGTCTGAATAA
>NZ_PVSN01000012.1 GCF_004766315.1 Weissella confusa
GCTCCATGGCAACGTGGGACCAACGAAAATACAAATGGGCTAATCCGTGAGTACGTCCCTAAAGGGACTGCAATCGAAGATTATTCAGACGAATACATTGAACAAATGGTTGAGCAAATTAATAGCCAACCTCGAAAGCTTTTCGGCTGGAGATCGGCTAAAGAATATTATTTATCTCAAGTGTTCCGGTTGAATTGACAATTCACCTTTAAAAAAATAATCTTGCGCATGCCAAACGCATTACTGTTACGTACGGCAGAGGCTTTGTTGAAATCATGGCTTAGGTTTTGCATGATAGTAATCATGTCGCCACGACGTTCGTCTAGGGCGGCTTTTATTTCGTCATCCGATTGACCTTTGAAAAAGTCCGTGACGTTACGGTAGTCGGCTGAGCGACTTAAATCGATGTCTGACATATGTAAATCCTCTCAAAACTATTGTACCCGACAAATTGCACCAAACGCCACAAAACATAGGTCGAGTTTGGTATTATGGTAAGTAGCAAAAAATAAGTAAGGGGGGCGTGAACATGACGCCAATTATCGAGTTGTCGCATGTGACGTACTCATATCCAAATAGCGAGACACCAGCCTTGAATGATCTCTCATTAACGATCAATCAAGGTGAGTGGATTGCGATTATTGGACATAATGGGTCAGGTAAGTCGACCTTAGCGAAACTATTGAATTATTTGTTGGCGCCAACGGCAGGTGAGATTACGATTGCCGGCACGCCAGTTAACGAAGATAACATGTGGACCATTCGTGACTTAGTGGGGATGGTCTTTCAAAATCCGGATAACCAATTTGTCGGCGCGACGGTAGCTGACGATGTGGCCTTTGGGATGGAAAATCGTGGTATTCCACGCGAAGAAATGGTGCCTCGCGTTACAGAAGCACTTGAAAAGGTTGGCATGGCTAAGTTCGCAGATCGCGAACCTGCCCGCCTTTCTGGTGGTCAAAAGCAACGTGTGGCGATTGCATCTGTGCTTGCCATTCAACCACAAATCTTAATCCTGGATGAAGCAACGGCCATGCTTGATCCCAAGGGACGTCGTGAAATGATTGCGTTGGTGCATGATTTGAAGCGTCAACTTGGTGACACATTGACGGTCATCTCAATCACTCACGACATCGAAGAGGCAGCGAGTGCTGACCGCGTTATCGTGATTAACGATGGTGATTTGATGCAAACAGGTACGCCAGAAGACGTTTTTGCTAACGCTGAAAAGTTGCGCGAATTCGGTTTGGCAGTGCCTTTCGCAGAACAACTAAAGGAAAAGTTGCGTGAACGTGGGATTGATGTTCCCGACTCATACTTAACGACTGAAGGGATGGTGGATTGGCTATGGCAATCAATTTCAACCAAGTAGTTTTTACGTATCAATTGAACACGCCATTCGCGACGCCAGGCTTGCATGATGTTAACTTCACCATGCCAGAAGGAAAGTTCACGGCAGTAATTGGGCACACTGGTTCAGGTAAGTCGACTATGGTGCAGCACCTAGACGGGTTGGTCATCCCAACGGCTGGCGAAATTACGATTGGTGAACAACGGATTGTGCCAACAACGAAGCCAAAAGAGCTGAACCAAATGCGTGCTCACGTGGGACTTGTTTTCCAATTCCCTGAAGCACAATTATTTGAACAAACCGTCTTGAAGGACGTGATGTTTGGCCCAAAGAATTTTGGAAAGTCGGAAGTCGAAGCGAAAGAAGCTGCCCAACGTGCCTTGCGCACGGTGGGGATGGCTGAACGATTTGATGAGCGTTCACCTTTTGAATTATCTGGTGGTCAAATGCGCCGTGTCGCGATTGCTGGCGTTTTGGCAATGGAACCGGATTTGTTGATTCTTGATGAGCCCACGGCCGGACTAGATCCTGCTGGGCAAGAAGAATTAATGACACTGTTTGCACGCTTGCAAAAGGAACGCGACATGACGGTCGTGTTGATTACGCACCAAATGGAATATGTTGCGCAATATGCCGATCACGTGGTTATTTTCGAAGGCGGTACCGTTGTGAAAGAAGGGACGCCAGCCGAAGTCTTTGCGGATGTGGCGTGGCTCCATGAAAAGCAACTTGATGTGCCAATCGCCAAGCAGTTTGCGGATCAACTTGCCGATAAGGGCTTGCAACTTGAAAATGTCTTAGATATCGACCAATTGGCGGATCAATTGGCTGCAAAATTAGGAGGGGAAGCGCATGTTTAATAACCTCTTGATTGGACGTTATATGCCCGGTGAGTCATGGGTTCACCGTTTGGATGCGCGCACAAAACTAGTGCTCAGCATCGCCTTTATTTTTGTGATTTTCTTTGCCAATAATGTGGCTGGTTATGTGGTTGCCGGAATCTTTACGTTGATGGCCATTACCTTAACTGGCTTGGGTGTTGGTGTCTTCTTACGTGGCGTACGACCATTATTGTTTTTGATGTTTATCACAACACTTTTGCAATTATTCTTTGTCCAAACAGGTCACGTACTTTGGCACTGGTGGATTATCACGATTACCACGGATGGTGTGATTAACAGTATTGAAGTGTTCGTACGTTTCGTCTTGATTATCATGTTTTCAACCATTTTGACACTAACAACCCAGCCACTAGCAGTTGCGGACGCAATGGAGAATTTGCTGGCGCCTTTGAAAAAGGTAGGCTTCCCAGTTGCTGAGTTGGCTTTGATGTTGTCAATTGCCTTGCGCTTTGTGCCAACACTAATGGATGAAGCCGAGACGATTATGAATGCGCAACGTGCACGTGGTGTTGAATTCAACGAAGGAAACATCGTTAGTCGCATTAAGGCGTTTGTACCATTGCTTATTCCATTGTTCATTAACGCGATTAAGCGTGCAATTGAGCTTGGGGATGCTATGGAAGCCCGTGGTTACCGTGGTGGTGATCACCGCACGAAGTACCGTGTTTTGACTTGGGGCAAGCAAGATACGGTTGCAGTCATTGGATTTATCGTATTTGCCGTTGTCTTAATTGCAACGCGCTGGATTTAGAAAGAAGAGAAGAGATGCCACGATACAAAGCAACAATTTCGTATGATGGCACAGAATTTTATGGTTGGCAGGTTCAGCCTGGCAAGCGAACTGTGCAACTAGAGATGGAAAAAGTCGTTAATAAGATGGCCAAGGATCCAACAGAACACATTCGAGTGCAGGGATCGGGTCGTACTGATGCGCGCGTTCACGCAATGGGACAAGTCGTGCACTTCGATTTGCCATTTGATATTCCGAACGAGGCAGTACGTAAAGGACTTTCAACGATGTTACCTTATGACATCGGTATTAAGTCAGTTGAAAAGGTAGATGAGTCTTTCCACGCGCAATTCAGCGCTCACAATAAGACATATCTATACCGTCTTTCAACGACTGAATTCATCGATCCGTTTAAGCGTAACTACACTGGTCACTGGCACCGCCGCATTGATACGAGTTTGATGCAGCAAGCCATCGGCGATTACGTTGGTGAACACGATTGGTTGAGTTTTGTCGCCTCAGGTTTCCAACAAAAAACGACGGTCCGCACGGTTTACTCAGCTAAGATGTGGGAGAAGCCGGAAGACGATGAAATTTGGCTTGAGTTCTCAGGTAATGGATTCTTGTACAATCAAATTCGTATCATGGTCGGTGTGTTGTTGGAGATTGGCAATGGTTCACGACCAGTCGACGATATTCAACGTTTATTTGCGGTGAAGGATCGTCAACAAGCCCGATTCACGGCTCCAGCTCAGGGTCTTTACTTGATGTCGGTTGATTATTAATTAGATTGGCCGAAAACTAACGAAATTACTAAATCCGAGGGCTATTGCCGTTGACGTTTGGTCAGAAAAAAGGTAAGATAAATCTCGGTATTGTTTACCACACCGCAATGGGAATGTCCTGGTACGACTTTTTTAATTATTGGTAAAGTAAACAAACAGAATATTGGAGGAATTTTCCATGCGTACAACTTATATGGCAAAGCCAGGTGAGATCGATCGCAAGTGGTACGTCATCGATGCAACTGATATTGCATTGGGACGTTTGTCAACTGTCGTAGCATCAATCTTGCGTGGTAAGAACAAGCCTACTTTCACGCCTAACGTCGACACTGGTGATAACGTTATCGTTATCAACGCCGAAAAGGTCGCTTTGACGGGTAAGAAGGCTACGGACAAGATTTACTACCACCACTCAAACCACCCAGGTGGTTTGAAGGAGCGTCAAGCTGGTGACTTGCGAGAGAAGAATCCACAACGTTTGATCGAGCTTTCAGTTCACGGCATGTTGCCAAAGGGTACTCTTGGTCGCCAACAAGGTTTGAAGTTGCACGTGTTTGCTGGTTCAGAGCACACACACGTAGCACAAAACCCTGAAGTGTTGGATATCACTAACCTTATTTAATTTAACGAAAGGAGAATAGTTAATTATGGCTCAAGTACAATACTACGGAACTGGCCGTCGTAAGAACTCTGTTGCCCGCGTACGTTTGGTACCTGGTAACGGTGCAATCACGATCAACGGTCGTTCAGCTGAACAATACATTCCTTTCGCTAACTTGCGTGAGGTTATGGTACAACCATTCAACGTTACTGAAACTCTAGGAAACTACGATGTTTTGGTTAACGTAAACGGTGGTGGTTTCTCAGGTCAATCTGGTGCCATCCGTCACGGTATCTCACGTGCTTTGTTGCAAGTGGATCCTGACTTCCGTGCAGCTTTGAAGAAGGCTGGATTGTTGACTCGTGACGCTCGTATGAAGGAGCGTAAGAAGCCAGGTTTGAAGAAGGCCCGTAAGGCTTCACAATTCTCAAAGCGTTAATCTTTCGATTTTCACTTTCTGGATTGGAAACGAATCCAAAAACAAAAAACGCGTTTGCAATTTCGATTGCGAACGCGTTTTTTGTTGGTTTCTTTACGATTAGCATGAAAATATGAAAAGTCTGAAATATAAGACTTGTTATTTGAAGGATAAATTGTGAAGGAATAAACTTACTGTGTCAGATGGAGATAAGGGAGTTTCCACCTTGATGATCAAAACTATTCGTTTTTAGATTGTTGGAGGGGTTTAACAATGACGACTATGACAGCAGCATTCCAAGGATTTTGGAAGCACATCTTTGACTTCAAGGGTCGCACAACGCGTAAGGATTATTTCTTGAATGTGTTGTGGCAGACTGTTTGGCTTGGGGTGCTTGCTTTGCTTTTGGCACTATTCAGCAACAACTTATTGGTACATCTTTCAGCAAGTGTTGATAACACAGGTCTAAGCGCTGTTGGCGTATTGTTCTTTGTATCAGTATTTGCCATTGCAGTACCATCACTTTCATTGATGGTCCGACGTTTTAACGACATCGGCCTTAATTACTGGGGCTGGAAGATTCTTGTAATTGTACTAGGGTTGTCGCTTATGCCATTCGGCAACAGTGTAACTTGGGTTCACTTCGCCGTGAGTGGTGTCATTTTTGTTCTAGCTTTGGTTGGAACAGATGGCTTGAAGAACGTGCCAATAATAGGCGGTCGAATTAAGTAAAACCAATGACGTAGGAAGATTGGCTTCGCTAAGAAGCCAATCTTTTTTGTTGTGAGGTGGTGTTATCATCATAAATGCGGTAAAGTGGTTACTTTACGTGAGGTGTTTTTGAGATGAGTAAATATTATAAAATCGCCATAGCGTTGGCTGTTTCGACCTTCGCGATTGGCACCACTGAATTTGTGCCGGTGGGAATGCTGACCGATATTGCCAATGATATGCATGTATCGACAGGGATGATCGGCTTACTTGTGACCGGGTATGCGATTGCACAAGCGGTCGGTGCGCCAATTGCCACAAGTTTTGTTGGTCGGGTAGCTCGTCGTCGCTTGTTTACGTGGCTGATGTTTGCGTTTGCGGTATTGAATGTCGCTTCCGCGGTAGCCCCTTCGTATAGTCTTTTGTTGGTGACACGCGCATTGACCGCTGTGGTGCACGGTGTGTTCTTCGCGACAGCGTCGGTATATCTGACGAACATGGTACCCTTAGATAAGAAGGGTGAAGCGGCCTCGTGGTTATTTGGTGGCCTGACTGTTGCGACGGTCTTCGGTGTACCGTTTGGCACGTACTTAGGTGATGTCGTCGGCTGGCGCGCAACGTTTGCGGTAGTCGGCATCATGGGCTTGATCGATTGGTTGGGTGTCTTAATCCAAGTGCCCAAGTCGGCAGCGCCTTCAGTTACGGACAACCAATTGTTAGGAATTATTACTGTTATTCGACAGCCGCGCATTTCCCTAACCCTCTTGATGGCAACGCTTGGATTCGGGGCAACTTTTGTGTTGTACACGTACATTCGACCTTATCTCCAACAAGTGACTGGCATTTCAACGACTAGTGTTGTGTGGGTGCTAGTACTATATGGTGTTTTTGTCACAATAGGAAATGTGATTGGTGGTCGATTGGCTAACCGCCAGTCACTGAACGTTTTAATGGGTGTATTCTTAGCGCAAGCGGTTGTGCAGGGTATCCAGTTGGCGATATTGCCGAAGGCTGGTTGGTATTTGCCGGGTGTCGCACTACTTGGGTTGGTGGCGTTCATGGGTAATGCATCGTTGCAAAGTCGCATCATCACAACGACTGAGTTGGCACCAGCACATACTGATGTTGCTTCAGCACTCAATGTATCGGCGTTGAACTTCGGTATTGCTGGTGGTTCATTTGTGGGTAACATGGTGATGTCCCATGTTGGATTGCAAACACTACCGATTGCGGGAGCGGTGATTGGTCTGTTAGCAATCGGTGTTGCGCAACTTCTTAAACGTTATTAATGACGATAGCCGTTCGAGTCAGATGATTCGAACGGTTTTTTTGTCCATAATTCCGGGCACCGTTTAACGTCATGTTAAAAATCGGTTTTTGTTCAACAACTCACATTCCCGTAAACTGAGGTTATGTAGGATTTAATCTATGGGAATGCGAAGGTAAGGAACAATCGAACGAATAAAACATGCTGTTTTGATTAGTGGGGTATTGCTTGGAAGCATTGTGGGGATGACGACAAGTAATGTGCCAATTCACGCGGAGGCAACACTAACAAGCACAGCAACTGATGATGTCGCAAGCTGGGTGCCTGATGCAGCGTTGCGCGTGGCATTACAAGCTGCCTTGGGAAAAGGGACACCGTTGACGAAGGATAACGTTGCGACAATTACGCAACTCAATTTGACGTATGATGGCATCACTAATTTGTCAGGACTTGAGTTTGCGACGAACTTGCGAGCACTTGATTTAACAGGTAACACGATTACAGATATTACGCCGTTACAACATTTACACAATTTGACCGATGTTAGTTTGCGCATGAACAAGGCGAGTGTAATGCCAGATTTGACGCCACTTGCAGGGACGCCGGTTAAGTCACTGAATTTAGTTGCGGATGACTATGGGACGCAACCAGATAAGATGGCGGGGCTCGCCCAATTAACGTCGCTTGAAGAATTAGAAATGCAGAACAATGATCTGACAACGGTGCCACCGGTGACTAATTTGCCTAAACTAAGCTATTTGGGCATTGCTGGTAATAAGTTAACGTCAGTCCAAGGATTGGCGGGGATGCATCAACTGACGGCGTTGAAGGTTGGATCAAATCAGCTAACCGATTACACACCGATTGCATCGCTCACAAACTTAACAACTTTGTCGATTGGGAATAATCGTAGCAATGATATTTCGATGTTACGCTCACTGGTTAACCTACAAGAAGCGACGTTTTCGCAAATGGGGTTAACGAATAATGCGGTGGAGGTATTTTCGTACATGCCCAAGTTGGTGACGTTATCAATCGATTTTAATGATCAAATTTCTGACCTAACGCCATTAGCTGGTTTGCGCCAACTGCAAAGTTTGAACTTTAGCAAGGACCAAGTGGCCGATTTAACACCGCTTAAGCAATTAACGAATTTGACTGACCTAAGCTTTTCAAATGCGCAAGTTGCTAATTTGGCACCGCTGGCCGGTTTAACAAAGCTGACGTCATTGAATCTATTACGTAATCACGTATCAGATTTGAGCCCATTGCAAAACTTGCAGAGACTATCTTATCTGAATGCGAAGTACCAGTCGGTCACTAACGCAGCCATTGGGTTGAAGAGTGGTGAAACGACAGCAACGGTGCCATTGTCAGTCAAAGACACGTCGGGTAATGGAATTGCCTTGCAACAAGATGGGGCACCGATTAAAACGGTAAACGGTCAGGTGACGCTGCAAGGTGTTAAGCCAGATAGTTCCGCCTTTTTGGCTTGGGACAGCAAAAGTGCCAGTGGGATTAACAGTCGCTTTAGTGGGACAGTGGAGCAACCTTTCACGGTTAAAACAGAGGTGGCACAACCGAGTCGTTTACCAGTCACGTTGGCTGTGCTGAAAGGGGATGGCAGTAACCTAACCTCCGTGGCAAGTAACTACATTAAGTCGGCCGCAACGTTTGAACCTGCCAAAGATGGCACAGGCACGTTAACGATTACGGCTAAAGTACCGTCTAATTATGGCCCTAACAGCATTACGTTCACGAGCGGGCGTCAATTATCAGCGAACTTGGTGGGATCTGAATATATCATGACCTATGCGTTCAATCTAACGGCTGAACAAGTTGCAAAGCCATTGTTTATCGAAAACATGCACGTTGATTTCCGCACTGGTAGTTTCGTCTATGATAATTGGTATGATGTGACCTTCCGCTTAGAAGGTATGCTAGGCGCCGCGCCACTACCACCAGTGAAGGAGTCAACTGATCAGGATACAACAGTAGCAATGTTGACTGAAGGATACATGCGACCAGAAACATCGCAGAAGCAAATCAAAGCGCAGGTGGTTAAAACGGCGCCTGTAGCAGCGACGCAGTTTGCCAAAGCGGAAAAGCTGGTTAAACAATCGCCGATTGTCGCAGCCGGCGTTGTACCAATGCAGAAGCCAGCTGTAATGACGAAATCTGAGGAGAAGCCAGCTGCACAAGTTGTGCCAGATAAGCCAGATGATAAGAGGCCAACGGTTATCACGAAATCACAACCAGCACCAACTGGCGCCGAACCACAAACTTCAACGGAAATGGTTATCGTCGCAGCCGTGGGTAACATTGTGATTGGATTGATTCTTGGCTGGGCTGGTATTGATTGGTGGGGAAAGCGTCATTAATAACATGACGGTATTGCATGAAATTTAACATGGCATTGAAATATATAATTTGACTTTGCCTAAATCAAAAGACTAAAATGAACCTAAGAAAGCGCTTACAATAATGTGCGTATGGGGGTTTATAAAGATGTCAGATAAGAAGATTTCTGCAGGATTAGCAGCATTGAAGGTCATGGAAGGCTGGGGGATTGATACCATGTACGGTATTCCTTCTGGTACGCTAAGTGGTTTGATGAATGCGATGGGAAATCCAGAAAACAAGGTGAAGTTTATCCAAGTTAAGCACGAAGAAATTGGTGCGATGGCTGCCGTTATGCAATATAAGTTTGGGGGAAATATTGCCGTAACTGTTGGTTCTGGTGGGCCGGGTGCCACACACTTGATTAACGGATTGTATGATGCGTATATGGATCATATCCCCGTGCTAGCGATTTTGGGATCAAAGCCAGTGCGTGAATTGAACATGGATTCATTCCAAGAATTGAACCAAAATCCAATGTACGATCACATTGCGGTCTACAACCGTCGTGTCGCTACAGCTGAGCAATTGCCACACTTGGTGGACGATGCAATTCGTACCGCCATTTCAAAGCGTGGTGTTGCGGTGCTTGAAGTGCCAGCTGACTTTGGCTTTGCTGAGTTGGATGCTGAGTCAATCTACTCAACACCTTTGTACTCTTCAGGAACGAAGTACAAGCGCTACAAGCCAGTAGCACCAGAGGCTGAAGAAATTGATGAGGCCGTTGCTATTTTGAAGGATTCAGAGCGTCCGGTTATCTATGCTGGTTTCGGAACCCAAGGTCACGGTGACCTGGTGGAAGAGTTGTCACGCAAGATTAAGGCACCGGTGATTACGACCGGAAAGAACTTCGACAACTTCAATTGGGACTTTGAAGCATTGACTGGTTCAGCGTTCCGTGTTGGTTGGAAGCCAGCCAATGAAGCTGTTTTGGAGGCCGATACGGTATTGTTCATCGGAACAAACTTCCCATTCTCAGAAGTTGAGGGAACGTTCCGTAACGTGAAGAAGTTCATTCAAATCGATGCGAACCCAGACATGCTTGGTAAGCGTCACGAAGCGGATGTCGCAATCTTGGCTGATGCGGGTGAATCATTGAAGGCATTGTTGGCCAAGGTTGAACCGGTAGCGGATACACCATGGTGGCAAGCAAACATCAAGAACGTTCAAAACTGGCGCGACTACATGAACAAGTTGGAGCAAAAGACGGAAGGACCGTTGCAAGCCTACCAAGTCTACAATGCCATCAACAAGCTAGCTGATGAAGATGCCATCTTCTCAACTGATGTCGGTGACGTGACGCAATTGTCAACGCGTCACTTGCACATGAACCCTAAGCAAATGTGGCGTACACCCCCATTGTTCGCAACGATGGGAATCGCTTTGCCAGGTGGTATCGGTGCCAAGAACATTTACCCAGACCGTCAAGTTTGGAACATTATCGGTGATGGTGCGTTCTCAATGACGTATCCTGATGTTGTTACGAGTGTGCGTTATGACATGCCAATGATTAACGTTATCTTCACGAACACGGAGTACGGTTTCATCAAGAACAAGTATGAAGATACTAACGAGTACAACTTCGGGGTCGACTTTACCGATGTTGATTACGCCAAGGTTGGTGAAGCACAAGGTGCCGTTGGTTTGACCGTTAACCGTATTGAAGATATTGACCGTGTGATGCAAGAAGCGGTTGATTACTACAAGCAAGGTCGCGTTGTCGTTGTGGATGCGAAGATTACCAAGGACCGTCCAATTCCAGTTGAAACGTTGAAGCTTGATACAAACTTGTACAGCGAAGACGTGGTCAAGGAATACAAGGAAAAGTACGAAGCCGAAGCGCTTGTACCATTCCGTGAGTTCCTTGAAGGTGAAGGTTTGAAGTCAATCTACATCAAGGAAGATAATGCTAACAAGTTTAGTTTTTAAGCACAGTTGATATGAATCGGTACTACAATTGATGTAGTACCGATTTTTTTGGAGGTGACGGTGTGGATTTAAAACAAGAGATTATGGCTGATCCGCGTAATGCTGCGTTTACAGCGCGCGGACTTGAGCCAATTTATATGATTGCGCCAACCGTTAAAATATTGATTATTAGCCAGGCGCCGGGGGCGGTTGTTGAGCAAACGGGGATTTCGTTTAACGACAAAAGTGGTGATCGGTTGCGTGAGTGGATGGGCATCGACCGTAAAACCTTCTACGAGTCAGGGGTAATCGGGGTGTTGCCGATGGATTTTTATTTTCCGGGCAAGGGGAAGAGTGGCGATTTACCACCGCGAAAATTTGTGGCAGGTGAGTGGCATCAACGACTACTTGATACGATGCCGGATGTCGAACTGATTTTGCTGGTCGGCAAATATGCGCAACAGCATTATTTGCCAATCAAAGCGAGTGAATCGTTAACCAGCGTGGTGCATCGCTTTTCGGATTTTGGCCCACGGTATTTGCCGTTGGCGCACTCATCTCCACTCAACAACATATGGCTTGCCAAGAACCCGTGGTTTGAAACGGAAGTTGTACCAGCACTACAAAAGCGTGTCGCAGATATCTTGAATAACTAAAAATACGCCGACCTGTTCAAAACCAGGTCGGCGTATTTGTTATTCAAATTCTTCGTATTCGTTTGGATCTTGACCATCAATACGACCGTCAGGCTTGTTCAACCCGTTAATCGCAGCGATTTCATCAGTGGTCAACGCAAAATCAAACACGGCGGCGTTTTCACGTTGGTGCACTGGGTTCGTTGAACGCAGAATTGGCACGATGCCACGGTCGATATGCCAACGAGTGATGATTTGACTTGGTGTCTTACCATACTTGTTTGCGATATCAATCACGACTTGTTCACGCATTGACGCGCTACCACGGCCAAGTGGACTCCAAGCCTCAACCAAAATGCCACGCTTCTCGTTTTCAAGTAGGTTTTGCTCTTGTACCCAGTAAGGGTGGATTTCGATTTGGTTAACCGCTGGCGTCACGCCAGTTTCAGCAATAATGCGGTCGAGATGCTCTGGTTCAAAATTAGATACACCGATTGAGCGAATCAAACCAAGCTTTTGCGCCGTGACCAAGGCTTGCCAAGCTTCAACGTACTTATCGCGCTTAGGCAAAGGCCAGTGAATGATGAACAAGTCAAAGTAATCAAGCCCCATACGTGCCAATGATTCTTGCACCGCCATCAAAGCATCTTCGTAGCCGTGGTACTTACCAGGCAACTTTGAGGTGATGAAAAATTCAGAGCGGGGAATACCTGAACGGCGAATTGCTTCGCCGACGATACCTTCGTTGTCGTAGTTAGTTGCAGAATCAATCAAGCGGTAACCGCTTTGAATGGCTGCCAAGATTTGTTGCATCCCCTCGCCACCACGGATTTGGTAAGTCCCAAGTCCGAGCACGGGTAGTGGATGACCATCATTTAATGTGAGCGTTGGAATGTTTAATGTCATATGCAATAGTCCCTCCTATGACATTAACTTTCGCACGGATTAAATCCAAATGCAAACGTTTTCATAAAATGAGGGTGATTTGTTGCATGAATGCGTAGCGATTCGGTATATTGAACCTGCAAATAACTATTTTTTAGGGGAGTAATAGTATGGCAAATCAACCATGGTGGTTGGACGAAGTTGTTTATCAACCCGGATTATTCATCAAGACAAACAAAAAACCGCTGAAACAGCAAGTTAATACCGTTTCAGCGGGTTTTGCGCTTTCACCCGTTGGGTGAAAACCATAGGAGCTCTTTTTTATGATATTTTGTTA
>NZ_PVSN01000031.1 GCF_004766315.1 Weissella confusa
TCTCAAAAAACGCCCAATCGAAAAAAACACCCTGAAACCGTGCCAAGGTACTGGCAGTTTCAAGGTGATTTATCGTATTTTACTGATTTAGCTGTGGTTAAAAATTTAGTGCATGAATAATCCGGGTCCAATTTACCCGGTAATCTTCAGGGTAAAAATGAGGTGACAGTTATGTCGAATATATTAATTAGTGATCTATTTGATTTTGATTCTTTGCGACAAGCATATCCGGAACGTCGCATCAAATTGCGTTTCAATACATCGTGGAATACTAATGACCGACAGGGGCACCGAATGCGTCGTGACTTCTTTCAAATGTATGCAAATCATGAAGAAGTGTTCGAACCTTGGATTCTGTCGCAAGGGCGAAACCGTAATCGAGAGGATGATATTACTTTTCAGTTCATCGAGACGCAACCGCACCGGTGGTTATTTGTTGGTGCATACATGATTTTGTCAAAATATGAACTGATTGGTCATGATCCGATTGCAGATTATGATGAAATTCCATATGCGAAAACCGAGAAGTTACATCAGTACGATGCTTTTGAAGGACGGGCGATTTTCGATTGGACGAATCGACCACGTTCATGGTGGTACGTGAATCCAGAAATTGTCGATAACGTACCACTTTTTGAAATTTTACCGAAGCCGATTTTAGAGCGAACGAATCAAGTTCCGGGTTTTGAAAATGTGAATGTTGATTATCAAACGCTGCAGAGTGAATTGACTAGTATGGCGTGGCAAACTGCGCTATCGAGTGTTTACGGTGTGTATTTAATAACTGACAATCGAACTGGTCGACATTATGTCGGATCAGCGACTGGAGCCGGTGGTATATTGTCACGCTGGCAAACATATCTCGCGAAAGGGTATGACCCTGAAGAAGAGAACAGCAAAGACTATCCAAATCGTGGGCTGAATGAATTGGTTCAGAACCACGGGTTGGATTATATTCGCCACCATTTCTCATACAGTATTTTGGAGATTTTCAGCAAGAATGAACAAGGGCGCAAACAAGCGTTGGCCCGTGAAGGCTACTGGAAGGATGTCATGCAAACACGTCGCTTCGGGTACAACCGCAATTAGGCAAAACGCAAACGGTCTCAATCTCCTTTGTAGGTGTACACTGGAATAAGTGAATATCAACGAGGGAGAAGTTGAAATGGTTGTTAATTTTACCAATGTGGCTGAATTTTTCGTAATGTTAAGTGCAAGTATTGCTTCAGTCTTGTTGCTACGATACAGGGGCGCTTTGCGAAAGAGTGGTAACTTCAAAGTTATGGGCGGTCTCAAGAAGAAGTACAGGGTTGCAATGTTGCCAATTGCGCTAATGCTTGTCGTCACTTTTTCCACCGAAATCATTAAGGTGATGTATTATCCAGTGATTGCTGACGTGGTGATTATTATTATCGCAATCGTTGGCATCATTGGTCTAGCTACGTTGAAAATGGATGCATCTAAAAGTGATGCTGCGATGGTACGTACGTTTGACTTGTTCCGCAGCACGTTCATCATGATGACATTTACATTTGCGATCATGCTTCTTAGCATGCCGTAACGAATCTTGAACAGTGTTCTGATTAATTTCAGGGCACTGTTTTTTCTTTGAAATCGACCATTTTTTGACTAATCTTAATAGATTACTGGAATCTGGTTGTAACCGCTTACATGTGTTGGTATGCTAAATGCGTAACAGACGGAATAATATGTATGGGGGATACAACATGTACAAGTCAACGATTCCAACCGGTTTTCCAGAGGGGTTCTTGTGGGGTGGTGCAACGGCTGCCAACCAATACGAGGGTGCTTGGAATGAAGATGGCAAGGGATTAAGTACGGCCGAAGTGGTGAAGAAGGCTGAGAAGCGTACCGATATGAGTTTGGGGAATATCACGCTTGAAGATATTGAAATCGCAATCGCGGACAAGACGGATGAAAACTATCCAAAGCGTCGTGGAGTTGATTTCTACCACCGTTTTGAAGAGGATTTGGCGTTGATGGGCGAAATGGGTGCGAAGGCATTCCGCATTTCATTGGCCTGGACGCGTATTTTCCCGAATGGTGATGAGACGGAGCCGAACGAAGCTGGCT
The DNA here is from genome assembly GCF_004766315.1 of Weissella confusa. GTDB lineage: Bacteria > Bacillota > Bacilli > Lactobacillales > Lactobacillaceae > Weissella > Weissella confusa_A. The sequence continues at coordinate 2,095 of NZ_PVSN01000031.1, forward strand.
TGGCATTCTACGACAAAGTTTTCGAAACAATGGCCAAGTACGGCATTGAGCCAGTGGTTACGTTGTCACACTATGAGAGTCCGATTCATTTGACGATGACACGCAATGGTTGGGCTGTTCGTGCGACGATTGCGGACTTTAATCGCTTTACGGAAACGGTCTTCCGTCGCTACAAGGGCAAGGTGAAGTACTGGTTGACGTTTAACGAAATCAACACGGGTTCATTCGGTTTCCACGAGACGGGTGCAGTTGATACTGGCTTGCCTTACGACGAGCAATTGCAAATTCGTTACCAAGCGTTGCACCACCAATTTGTGGCCAGTGCGATTGCAACGAAGCAAGTGCATGAGATTGATCCAGAAGCGAAGATTGGTGCGATGTTGGCGCGTATGCAAACGTACCCAGCGACGCCAAATCCAGCCGATGTGCAAGCTGCCCAAGTGCAAGATGAGTTGAACTTGTTCTTCACGGATGTCCAAGTCCGTGGTGAGTATCCTGAGTTCATGAATCGCTACTTTGCGGAGCATAACGTGACGATTCCAATGGCTGACGATGACGAGGCGATTTTGAAGGCACACCCAGTCGACTTCTTGAGCTTCAGCTACTACATGTCAACGGTGACATCTGCCGGTGATAGTGAAACTGATGCGCTGGGTAACATGGCTGTTGGTGGTCGTAACCCGTACTTGGAGGCATCTGATTGGGGTTGGCAAATCGATCCAATCGGTCTGCGTATTGCCTTGAATGAGATGTGGGACCGTTACCGTGTGCCATTGTTCATCGTTGAAAATGGTTTGGGTGCGCTTGATGAAATTGCTGAAGATGGTGGCATTCATGACACGTACCGCATTGATTACCTCCGTAAGCACATTGAGCAAATGCGTGAGGCGATTATCGATGGTGTTGATCTGATGGGTTACACGATGTGGGGAATTATTGACTTGGTGTCATTCTCAACATCAGAAATGTCAAAGCGTTACGGTGTGGTTTACGTTGATCAAGATGATGCCGGTAACGGAACGCTGGCACGTAAGAAAAAGGATTCATTCGCGTGGTACAAGAAGGTTATCGCGACGAATGGGGATGATTTGAATTAATGATGGAATGTGTCTGCCGGGTGGTGGGCACGTTTTTTGGTAGAATTTAGTTAAAAGGTTTTGGGGAGGCTGGATTATGAGTAAGACTTATCAACAATTCGTAGCGTCACAAAAGCGTGGTGAACGAAAAATGCCGTTTGCGCCGGTAGTGGTAGGACCACTTCTGTTTCCGTTTTTCAAAGACGTCCTTGAACCGGTACCAGAAGTGATGATCAACGATGATGGATTGACTGTGGTCGTGACCAAGGATGATTTATTGTACTTTTTGAAGCATGATATTTCGCCTTTTGTGACGGTGGGGATGGCGAATAAGATGATGTGGGAAGCGGTGAATGTCATTAAAGCAACGTCACATTCGGATTGGACCAAGAGTGGACCTGGTTTATTTACATTGCCGACCCGTTTCATCGAAAAACGCATCGAACAGTCGGTGATGCTGAGGTTTGCTGGCGGTAAAGAATTTGTGACACAGATTGGTAAGCTTGAGAAGGATACGGCTGAACTTGCAGAGGGTGACCTGGACAAACAGCCTGACCTGACAACTTGGCATTTGGGCTAATGGCATGACTGATTTAGGTGCATTTTTAAGTTTCATCACGTAAGCTATACCTATAAACCATTGAGGGGGATTATGATAATGGCAAAAATGATCGATGGCTTCCAATCTTTGAAGCAAAGTGCGGGCCGTGTGGGTGAATCGGTGAAGGCTAAGACTGTTGAAACGCGCGTGAATATGATTGTGAATAGCAAGTTGCAACAACCATTCAAGGCGTTGAAGCAAACGCGCCGAGTGGCAATTCAGCAGTTGGCGGAGTTGTACAAGAACAATAAAATCAGTACGAGTGAATTCGACGCAGTAGCTTTGCAATATGAAACGCAGTTGGTAGCAGGTGCGAATGAAGCATTGCGCAACATGGTTGTGTCATTTATGACGGATGAGGCGACGAAGCAATTCGATTTTGACTCGGATTTGATTCACGATGTGCAATTGACGCCGATGACACCAGCTAAGTATGTGAAGATTACGCCGAATGCGACCGCGAATGCCTTGAGCAAGTCATCAAAGCGCGCGATGGTTCTGCAAGCTGGTACGATGGCGGCCCGACAAGCTGCTAAGTTGCGCAAAACAGCTGCTGCAACGCCGAAGCAGAGCAACCCATTGGTGAAGAATGTGGCCGTTGATCTGGCAGTCGCTGGCGTTGGCTTTGCGATTGATTTGGTGGAGAACCAAGTGATGGCACGTAAGCAGTTCAAAGTATCTGGTTTGTTGACGGAGTACGAGCAAGTGTTACAACAGGTCGCCGAGCAAGTCGAAGTCTTCAAGGCCAGCTTGCAAGTGGTGGATGGTCAATTGAAGTTGTTGCCGTTGGCGCAACTGATTGACGATGATAATGATGAAATTTAGTTGAATTAGGAGGAGTTGCCACAGTAGCTCCTTTTCGGCCTGAAGGTGACATCGCTACTTCAGTCTTTTTTAAGACTGAAATAAATTAAAATTACAGTACGACAAAAAGAGGTGTCAGCAATATAGCTGGCATCTCTTTTGTGGTTTATGGGGATTTGTTGACAGTGTTAGCAATATTATGCAAAAAGATAAAGTGTGGGGAAGTCTGATTATGGACAAGCTTGATTTGAAATGGGTAAAACAAGACATAAAACAAATTCAAGAAAATCAATTATCGAACCAGCTTGAACTGGTGAAAGCACAAACGAAAAATACCATTTTAGAAACTCGAGTGAACGAATTGGAAAAAGAAATCCGTCGTCAGCGCGATTGTCGTCGTGCCGATTTTTGGTTTTTGTTTGGGTTGGCGTTTATTGTGTTTTTCCTAATTTATTTGGTTGTGCGTAAACAATAGCTCTGATGGATAAGCTTTTGCTTCTAAAATTTTTCACGAGTGCCTGGTATGCTGGTTGAAAAATGAAGGTTCGGCATATGGGGTGGTTAGTATATATAATTGCGTTAATTGGGTTTATTCGAAGCTGCACGTCATCTGACCAGCTGATACCGGTCATCGTTATCTTCTCGGTAATCTTGGTCATCAAGCTGGTTTCGGGAAGCTTCATTGCCGGATTGCTTTACTGGGGCTTTGTTGTCTTTGTGTTTTTTGTACTAGGCTTTGCAGGTCAAATCATTGGAGTTGTAAACTTTGAAGGGGAATCACCCAATCTACAGGAGTACGGACTGTTGATACTATCAATGGTTATCGTTGCTTGGTATGGTCTGAAGTACTTGTTGACGGGCAAGATTGGTAAATAAAAAGGAAGCACCGATTTGGTACTTCCTAATAATTGGTATTTACTTGGCTTCGTTGTAACCATCGATGATGGCGTTGACGTTAGCGACGTTCTCAGCGACCCAGTCAGCCAATGTTGATGTGGTGTACAAGCGGTTTTTAGTGTGATCACCGTGTAGTGAATCAAGCACCAACGTTTCAGAATCAGTGACAAAGCGACCGTTGAACACAGCTTCATCCGTGTGGGCAATCGTGCCAATTTCAGACAAAGTAACGAACTTATCGGTCCCGTTAAATTGGTTAAGCGGCGTTAGGCCCATGAACAACAAGCCGTTTTCTTCAAAACTAATCACGAAATTCTTACCCGTGAAAGCATTGAAGGCACCAATCACATCTTCAAGCTTGTGGTTAGCTTCGATGTAAGCGACGTTGGTTGTGTCAGCGGGGTAACCCAATTCTTGTTTCTTTGCGGCGATATCCGCAGCGTTAAAAGCACTTGCCATGACGAACTCCTAAAATTTTGATGCAATTAGTTTAGCATAATGCCCGGTACGACTGGGTTGAAAAGGGAACTTGCCGTTTTGGTTTGCTATTATGCAAAAAATGGTGATTGTATTTGGCACTAACTCTGTTACACTAATCATGAATTAAATATTCACCACTGGGGGAGCCATTTGGCTGAGACGGTATGACCGGACCCTTTGAACCTGTTGAGTTAAGACTTGCGTAGGGAAGTGATGGTAGACCGACCAGATAAGACTATCCAATCGATCAATCCGTTTCTTTATACGCGGGTTGGTCGATTTTTTTGTCTATTCTGGAGGAATTATGAACCATTTACTGACCAACATCCGTGAACAACAGCCGCTCGTGCTGAACGTTGCAAATTTTGTGACGATGCAACACGTCGCGGATGCAATTAATGTCGTAGGCGCTTCGCCTTTGATGACTAACGAGCCTAACGAAGCTGCTGAACTAGTTGGCATTTCATCAGCGGTTGTTTTGAACATCGGTACGCTATCTGAAGCGCAATGGCCGCTATTTTTGGCAGTTGGCCAAGCAGCTAATCAACAAAACAAGCCGGTGATTTTGGATCCGGTCGCGGTGGGGATGCCATACCGTGCGCAATTTGTGCGTCGTTTGCTGGAAAATGTGACTGTTGATATTATCCGAGGCAACGCCAGCGAAATTGCGTGGTTCGCCCAGGCAGAAGTTGCTGGTCGCGGGATTGATACCTTGGATCAAACAACCCATCAACAAGAAGCTGAGTTAGCGGCTAAAAAGACTGGCACAGTGATTGTACAAACTGGTGTGGTTGATGTGATTACCGATGGCGTGCGTACGCAGACGGTGGATACCAACTCACCATTGTTGGTGATAAATGTTGGTGCCGGTGATATGTTGAGCGGTTTGATTGGTGCGTTTGCTGCCGTGACGGAGGACTACTTTGCAGCTGGAGTAGCAGCTACTGAGTTATTTGGTGAAGCTGGTGAACGGGCATCTGCGCAAGTGAATCAGTTACCGGGTCACTTTATCGGTGCGCTATTCAACGAGTTGTATGTGATGACAAAAACGGAGGTGGCAACGCGATGATTGATGTCACACAGGTGTTAACAGTAGCGGGCATTGACTCGAGCGGTGGTGCCGGCGCCAACGCGGATTTGAAAACGTTCCATAATCAAGGTGTCTACGGTGCTTCAATCATTACTGGGTTGACCGCACAAAATACATTAGGTGTCCAAAGCATCTTGCCGACGCCGACTGATTTTATTAGTGACCAATTCAAAAGTGTCTTGTCTGACCTAGATATTCGGGCATTAAAAACCGGCGCGCTGTTTGATGCCGAGCGAGTGCATGTCGTTGCGGACGAAATCGCCAACTCTGGTGTAGCGCATGTGGTTGTTGATCCCGTGATGGTTGCCAAAGGCGGTGCCAAGCTACTAACCGATGATGCCATCGAGGCAGTGAAAACAGAGTTATTCCCGTTAGCGACGGTTGTAACACCAAACTTGGCTGAAGCGTCTGTCTTATTGAATCGGGCGATTGCCACAGAAGAGGACATGGTGAACGCTGCGCATGAACTACAACTACTGGGTCCCAAAAATGTGGTCTTGAAGGGTGGTCATTTGAAAGATAGTCATTCTGACGATGTGGCGGATTATGTGGCATTCGCGGATGGAACCGGCCGTTGGTACCACGCGCCACGCATTGAGACGAACCGCACACATGGGACTGGTGACACATTATCTGCCTTCATTACTGCACATCTTGCGCAAGGCGAAACGTTAGTACAGATCATGCCACATGCCAAAGCGTTTATGAACGCTGCGATTGCTGAAACGATTGCCGTTGGTCACGGCCACGGCCCACTGAATCATTGGGTGACAGAATGAAGAAAGAACTTTTACAACGATATTTTGTTGCCGGCTCGCAGAATTTTCCTGATTTAACGTTGGCCGAATATGAAGAGCGACTCGCATTGATTATGCAATCAGGTATTACAGCGTATCAATTCCGTGAAAAGAACCCCGCGCTATCGACTGATGAAAAACGAGCTTTGGCGATGAGATTGCGGGAAAAGGCACGTGAATTAGCTGTGCCGTTTATCGTTGATGACGATGTTGCATTGGCAATAGCGGTTGAAGCGGATGGTATTCACGTTGGCCAGGATGATATGCCAATCACGGATGTCGTGACGCAGGTTGCCGGCCAGATGATTGTGGGACTATCGGTTCGCAATAAGGACGAAATGGTCGCCGCCCAGTCGGTGATGGGCATTGATTATCTGGGCGTTGGACCGGTTTTTGCGACCACAACGAAGGCTGATGCAGCTACGCCATTAGGATTAGACGGCCTCACGACGACCTTGAATGCTAATACAAAACAACTGCCAACCGTTGCAATTGGCGGCATTACACTTAAAGACTTGCCTGCATTACGTCAATCAGGTGTCGATGGTGTTGCGATGATTAGTCTATTGAGCGAAGCGCCAGATGTTCGGTCGGTGATTAATGAGATGAAAACAAAGTGGGGAACGTTATGACACGTGAAGAACTCATGCCAATTCGTGACGAGATGATGGCCGCGATTATGCAAGAACCATTTGTCCAAGGTATCCGGACTGGCGTGTTATCACAAACTAGTCGTGATTATTACGTCGCGCAAGATCATCATTATGTAGCTGTGTTTATGATGCTGTTAGATCAAATGAATGCACAATTGCCATTGGAACTAAGACGACATGCTATGTCTGAGTCGGATGAGAGCGATGCACATTTGGGCCTTGCACCAAGTGATCACTATCACCAAATTGCAGTGGGTGCACATAATGCGAACTACCTCAATCATTTGCGGGACACAGTCGCCCAAGGTGATCCGCTAGCCAGCATGCTGGCGTTATTACCATGCACAGAGTCATATGGATTGATTGCACAACGTTTGCAACAGCAAGGGGTCGCATCGACTGGGTTTGATGTCTGGGTAGATTACTACGCGAACCAAGCCTATCAGTCAATCATTGACTGGAGTTGGCGGACGGTTGATCAGCTATTTGCGCAAACGCAATCTGCAACGACTGACTACGTGCGCATTTACGAAACGTCATATCACCATGAATTGGCGTTTTGGCAGGCAGCTAATCAATGACAGGGACTATTGAAAGAAAATCATCCCACAAATCGCTCTCTATAATTCAGCGACCGGTCAAGAATTGCAGATGAATAATTCGGTTGGGCCCATTATGCTAGTACTTGTGAGAGAGTTTAGTAGTTTCATGGATTCTCCTAAACTTATGTTGTTGTGGGTGATGTGAGTTACTCATAAAGGCACGCTTCCATTAGAGTGCCTTTTTTGTATATGCAGGTATAATGAAGGAAAGCAAACAAATGGAGGGGACTATGAAGACAATTGTGATTACTGGTGCCGGTGATGGTATCGGGGCCGCTGCCGCTAAGGAGTTGGTTAGCCTTGGCCGTCAAGTGGTGATTGTTGGACGCAACCCAGAAAAAACAGCGAAAATCGCGACTGAACTTGGTATGCCGTATCATTTGGCTGACTTTACGAAATTGGCGGATGTCGAGCGTTTAGCGGTTGAACTACGTCAGTACGACCACATTGATGTGCTGGCAAATAATGCAGGTGGCATTATGGGTGACCGCACGTTAACGACCGATGGCTATGAAAAGACATTCCAATTGAACCACTTGGCGGGGTTCCTTTTAACAAATCTACTATTAGATAAGTTGCTGGCTGATCATGCAACAGTCATTCAAACATCAAGTATTGCGGCAAACTTGTTCGTGAAGACGTTTGACGTTAATGATGTGAACGTGGCTCATGAGTATACGTCGGAAAAGGCATACGGGTATGCAAAATACGAAAACATTCTATTCACCCGTGAGCTACAACGTCGGTACGGTGATCAGCTAACGGCCGTTGCATTCCACCCTGGTGTGGTTCGTACGAGTTTTTCATCTGAATCAAACACGTTTATGCGTTGGCTATACCGAACACCTTTGAAGTATCTGGGGACAATTAGTCCAGAGCGCAGTGCTAAGCGTTTGGTGAACTTGGCTCTTGGTGTGCCTGGCGCCGACTTCATTGCCGGTGAAGTATATGATGGTAAGAAGTTGCTACCAGTCAAAGTAGTAGATGACGGTAATGCAAATGCCCGTCAGTTGTGGGAAGAATCTGCCAAGATGGTGGCACAGTTTACTTCTATATAGAAGAAACGAGGTTATGATGAGTAACAAGCAAATGATTTTCTGGGGACCGGAACTATTAAAAGTGGCAGCGCTAGGCGTATTGGATATAGCGGATGGCCGTTTGTACCGTGTTGCTGACCGACGTTTAACGTTTCGTTCTACGCCAAGTGCGGTCGTGGCAACTGCTGAAGGTGTGGTGGATGATAACCCGCAACCGTTAATCGTTAAAGAGTATACGGTGACGGCAGAACAAGTTCGTGAAATCGAGACTCTACTACCAGAGTTCGATGTGGTTGATGTGATGGGGATCCTAGAACTACAAGCGCACGTTACTGATGACCACCATGAGATGAAGCAGAGTTATATTGCCGATTTTAAAGAAACGTTTGAATCAGAGATTGGTCACCGTGACTTTGCGGCGTATTTACGTGATGCAACTTATCGATATGCTGATTAATTGAGATGTGAGGAAGAGAATGGAAAAGAAGAATATTAAATTGGGGATGACAGTACTGGCTGTGTTGTTATTCCTAGTCGCAATCGTCGTGATGTTTGTGACGCATAGCAAAGAAGTCACATCAGGACTTATTTTTATCGGTCTAGTGATTGGCTACTATGCAGCAAAGGTTAAGTAAGGAGTGATAAGCCAGATGTATTTCGACTTTAAGACGGTAGATTTAGCGGACGGTATGCAAGAATTACGTATTGCGCGACATGAGGGCGCGCCAATGACGCAACATACCCGGATTGCGCTATCGCAAAAATTGGCCAAGACGCTAGGATTCGACTATCGATCACTACCAATGTTAGCTGCGCCTGATGTTTCAGCCTATTACGCGGTAACATCAGAAAAAGCGTCAGGTGATCTAGAAGTGATTATGCGCAATGCAATGGATAATGAACCGGAAGCATTTGTTGTCGCAGATTGGGAATCATACCTAGAAAATGGTGAAGGCGAATTCGGACCATTCTTGTTTGCGATGTTTGATGAATGGCTTAATGTACCAGAAGCACGTGACCTCTATCAAATTTCACCATTAGAATTTGAAAATCAGTCCAGCGGACCATGGGCGTTCTATCAAGCACCACGCGAAATCACGAAGCAGATGGTAGCTGACAACCGTGATTTTGATAGTGAACTACGCCGTCGCATCAAGGAAACAGTTAACAAAGATTTGTATTACGATAAGTAAGATGACGGTTGTCCCTGATTAGGGATAACCGCTTTTCTGTTTTATGGGGTGAATTAGTTGACGGTTTGGGGTAAATAAGAGTAGTATATTTAAGTTGTCTTTTGGGTGTTTCACCTACGTCCTTATCGTTTAAGAAAAAGGGTGTTGACAATATCAAATCTCTTCTGTAATATATATTAAGTTGTTTCGGATGTATGAACGTTTCATGAAGAAGCAATGAAAAAGAATTGAAATTGATTGTTGACAATCGCATTTCTCTTCTGTATTATAGATTAAGTCGTCAGGGCGACGACGTAGGTCATTGAAAACTGAATATCGTTTCGATGAAACAAATGTGTAGGGTCATCAAGCTAGTTCTTGATGCAAAAACATTTGCGAAGTCAATTCGCTAGTAAATTCGTTTAACTTCTGTTAAACAACAAAAATTGAGTTATACTCAAACTTCAAATTGAGAGTTTGATCCTGGCTCAGGATGAACGCTGGCGGCGTGCCTAATACATGCAAGTCGAACGCTTTGTGGTTC
>NZ_PVSN01000061.1 GCF_004766315.1 Weissella confusa
TGTTCTACCTACAAAAACACCGAGAAATGACGCCTTTTTAAGCTGAAATCCGGGTTTTGAAAAATTTTCGGAGTCCGGCACCTCTCGGTGCCGAAAAAACCTGTCCATAATCTTGACATCAGCGCCGCCAACTACAAAAAGGTCAGTTCCTTTTTCATTTATCTTTCGATTAATCGCAAATGGCAAGTCTCCGCTCATTGGTAGATACTTTGTACCTTCCATTTTGGCAGAGTAATAGCCCGGTCCCTGAGTCACTTCGTCTTTTGCTGGCTTATCAAAAGATACTAATTGTGACACACCTATGCTACGCTCACCTTCAGCTTCCGAAATTGAATGATAAAAAACCATTCGTAAATTTGAGGCTGCGAATGGCGCAAATTTTCCAATACCTTTACTTCCGGCTGATGCTTCGTCATCTTTAACTGAATCACCAGCGACAAAAATCAATGATTGCCAATTTTTGTCCGCCAATCCTTTGGTATTAAAATCACTGATTTGAAGTACCGGAACCGTTGCTTCGTTGATGACATTTTCATATGTGTTTAAAAATTCTTGTGCTGTTTCTGAGCTATCCCACTTTGATCGCATTGCAGGTAAAGCCACATTTCTCAGCTCCCCGATACCTGGAATGGCGCTAGATGGAATATCATGTTTTTGGAATTTAACCACGACCGGACCATCCAAAGCTGAATCCTTAGCATCCAAAGAGTTCTGAATACCTTCACGTGTAATTGAATTTATTGGAACATCAGAAAACGTATCGATTCCAGCTGCGTTAATTCCACTAAGTGTCAATCCCTTGCCACTAGGAAAAATCCAAGAATCAGATTGCTTCTTAACCGTAGATCTAAAAAAATCCATACAACTATACCTACCCCCATATAAATAGTCTTTATTTAATTAGATCATAAATCGAAGCAAAACTCACTAACAAAACGATCACCCCGTTAACTAAATACAAATTCTTCATTAACGGGCAACAAAAAAGCCGAGCATAAAAGCCCGGCTTTCACATTTTTACTGTATTCGCGTGATAAACCAATTCATAATCGAATTAACAGAACTAGCTCGACGTGGAACTGTGCTACCACCAATGTCAGGTCGATGTAATCGGATCAAATCTTCAACAATATTCTTTTCAGGCAAGTGTCCTGTTGCAATCCACACCTCAATCATCGCCCGGAATATTGGTCGCTGAATCAATTGCTTTGCAAACAGCCCTAGCTTTGTATTGTAATCGCACTTGATAAACATGCTGCCCAATTCAGAAACTTTGAAATAACCACCCTTCTTCTGTGCTAATCCGAAGTACTCCGCTGCATTGGCATAATAATCAGACTGCCGAATATCGAACTTAAACGATTCTGCCAGATACTCTTTCGTTCCAACAGAAAAGACATCACCTTGCTCACTTTGAATCGACTTGCCACTCAATACAACTGGAATTTCAAATATTTTCTCCGGGTCATTGGCCTGAATAAACGGTACCAACTCACCATCTTCTCGCCTTGGTTCCATCGAATTCGGTTCCTGTGCTAATAGCATTTTCAACGTATCGCGTGTAACCGGCTTCGACTCTTCCTCAAATACAAATTCATATTCTCGAATTTTCTTAAGCGAGTTAAAGTCATTGATATCAGTAAACTGATAAACGTGGAACGAAAACACATCGTCCGTATAAGTGAAATACGCCGAATATATTTCCTTTGGGAACTTCATTTGGTCATGATAAATCCGCGTTGGAATATATAACTGGCGAATATTGAAATCCTCTGGTCGCTTCTTCTTCGATTCGATAATCAACACACGACTGGGCGATTCATACACCCCATCGATCTCAGATTGCCAACCATCAATCACAAATTTAGTTTGCCCATCCCTAAAATGACTAATCTGGAAGTCGATTAATCCGGTTCCCTTTTTACCGCTAAGCGTTGCAACAACATCAGCATCCAAATCATTCATGACATACTTCAACATGCCACTCATTTCAGCGACTGATTGTGCAACCGCCTCGCTATTTATTGTTTCCGGACTCTCTGGACGAATGCCAGAAATCCATTTAGGAAACGTCATGCGCACTGGTTCAAGTACTTCATATTTCAAATTTTCAAAAGTCTTGAAGTCTGAAATCTCATAACGATCCTTCCCCATAGGCATTAATGAGAATTGGGCTTTCTTACCAAACACTTCCTTATTAACTGACTCTTTAAACACTTCCGGTAAATCACTACTGAAGTCAAACTTCAACAAATTTCGTGCATCCGGCGCGTTATCAGGCCGATTGGCGTAATACTCTCGCACGTACTTATTGATATCGCTACTCGTAATTTCAAATCCGCCATTTTTTTTAATTTGATTAGGAATGTCAAAACGGTCAAATAAATATTGCCATGCGATATCTTGCTTTCTACTTCTTACTTTTGCCATGATCGTTTACCCCCAACTACGTACCAGCACCTCAGAAACTTTTGCACGACTACTTGCTTTCGCGGCCACAAATCGGTGTGCTTCAACAGTCTCAATCACGCCGACTCCTTCATATAGTTCATGAAGTAATGGCACGTCATTGTTAGACAACAGCACATAAACGCCACGATCCTTCAATTTCTTAAACAAGTCACGCAAACGCACCTGTTCGTCGTAACCAAATTCACTTGAGTAACTTGTAAAACTAGCTGTATCACTTGCTGGAATGTATGGTGGATCAAAATACACAAAGTCCCCGGTCTGTGCTTTTTCTACTGCCTTCTCAAAATCTCCCGTCAAAATGTCGATATCTGCATTATTCAAATATTCCGAAACTCGGTGAATTGCCACCTCGTCAGCAATCTTTGGATTCTTATATTTGCCGTATGGGACGTTGTTTTGCCCCTTGCTATTAACGCGCCACAAGCCATTGAATCCAACCTTAATCATGTAGATAAAACGCGCTGCTCGCTCGATTTCGGTCATCTGTTCCAAGCGACCATCGCGATCGGTTAATCGTAAATCAAGATAATATTCCTTAGAATTGTTAGCTTGATGTTCAACCAACTGAGCCAACAATTCATCTGGTTGATCACGTACCACACGCCATACGTTCGCCAACTCAGGATTGAAGTCATTAACAATCGCCTTATTTGGTTCTAAAGACAGCAAAAAGGTACCCCCACCCAGAAACGGCTCAAAGTATGTTCCAAAGTTTTCGGGAACATACTTGGCCAATTCCGGAAGGAGCTGCCTTTTTCCACCGACCCACTTAATAAATGGGCGGATCTCACCTAGTTGGTTGGTTGGTTGGTTGGGTGGTTGGTTGGGTGGTTGGTCGGTTGGTTGGTTGGTTGGTTGGTTGGTTGGTTGGTTGGTTGGTTGGTTGGTTGGTTGGTTGGTTGGTTGGTTGGTTGGTTGGTTAAGCATGCGTGCGATCCTCTTATCTGTCAAATTGGATCTTAATTGTTGATCACTTTTTTAAATCGATCAACTAACAACACAAAAACACCACCAATCGAAACGATTAGTGGTGTCTTCGGATCAAGCCAGCTGGGTTACTGGCGATCTGCATTTTAAGGAGTAGGGAGTTTGAGTTGGGATTCTCAAACGGGAATATGAGTCATTCTTAGGGATTTGTCTTAAGGGTTATCCCCTTTCGACATGATTAATAATAAGGTTGCTACCTTAACGCACCAATAACTGGGTCTGAAAGTTAGCTTAATTTAGTACGCACTCACAACATTCATGAAACCATAGTACCCATTCATATTGGCGTAATTCCTTGCTTCCCATTCGCTGTAAAACTGACGGGCGCCAAACTTGCCAAAGACAAATCGTGGCATGCCGTTACTGATGTCTTGTGCGTACTGACCATTAATTTCAATGATATACATCACCGTCCACCTCTTCATTCAATATCACATCAATTTTACGCGTCATCCCAAAAACATGCTGGTTTCCAGCTCACGCAAAAACGCCGTTAGTCCCCAACTAACGGCGTTTTCTCGTTTAATTCAAACTCCCCGTCACAACCTGACCACGCTTGATAACGCGTGGTGCGTCCGTCAACACAGCCAAATATTGCAATGGATCACAGTCCAAAATCAACATGTCCGCATCCTTGCCTGGCACCAATTCTCCAACACGGTCAGCAATCCCCAACAATTCTGCCCCACGAACCGTTGATGCGAGCAACACTTGTTCTGGTGTCATCCCCACGCTTGCCAACAAGCGAATTTCCACACCCGGACCAGACTTGAAATCGTTATAACTCGTACCGGCATCCGTCCCCATCACAACATTCACACCAGCGGCTGCTGCATCACGAATGCTTTGTTGGTGCGCCTCCCACAGCGCTGAAGCCTTATCGTACATATAAGCTGGAATATCATCCTTATGTTGTAGCATCTGCCAAGGCGCCGCCATCGTTGGCACAATCGCCGTATTCGTATCCAACAACATTTGGATGGTTTCGTCATCCAAATACACCGCGTGTTCAACTGAATCAACACCGGCCAAGATGGCATTCTTGATGCCCTGCGTGCCTTGTGCGTGCGGCATCGCCGGCTTACCCTTGTGGTGTGCTTCAAGCACCGCCGCTGTCATCTCTTCCAATGATAATTGCTCGTCAGTTGGTTGTTCACCATCCAAGGTCACGCCACCAGTTGCCATTAGCTTAATCGTTTGCGCCCCGTGCTTAAGATTCCATCGGGCTGCCTTACGCACTTCATCAACACCGTCGACTTCCATACCGATCTTTGACCCGTGACCGCCCGTCATCGTCAACGCTGCGCCACTACCGATGATGTCTGGTAGTTGCAGGCGTTGCTGACGAATCTTGCTTGCCAACTTCAAATCGATATTATCCGTTGATCCAGCGTCACGAATAGTCGTCACCCCACTTGCAATCGCATCCTGCAAATTCTGCAACGCAACCAATGTATCCAGCGTTACATCTTGACCCGCACGTTCACGGCCGTCAGCTGCCATCACAATATGCGTATGGGCATTAACCAGCCCCGGCACTAGATACTTGCCTTGCACATCAACCGTTTGATCAGCCTCACGCACGGTCTCAACCACCTGACCAGATACCGTATCAACTGACACTGTTTGTGACTTGAACCCCTCGTTTGTCACATACACATTTCCACCAACATAATTAACAATTGTCATATCATTTTCCCCACGTATTATTTCTTAACTGCTTTTGTAAAGTCGAACGTTGCGCCGACTGTATTAATCTGAACCCCAGTTACCTTAGGGTTAATCATCACTGAATTTGTCACATCAAATAGTGTCGTTGCTGGTACCTGCGTTTGATAAATCTTCTCGGCACGTCCCAAGTCAGCCATGCGGGCTTCGTTGTCCATCACGTCTGTTGTTTGGGCTGCCGTCAACGCAGCGTCGTACTTCTCGTCAGTCCAATTACCAAAGTTGGCCGTGGCCCCCGTTTGCCAGTTAGCCAAGAACGCTAGTGGATCGGCGTAATCACCGTTCCATCCCACCAACACCATCTCGAATTGTGATGACAACATCGCCTTCACATGGGCTGTTTTTGGTTGCGTCTTCACTGTCACTTGCAACCCTGGCAAGTGGCTTTCTAGTTGTGACTGCAAGAATTGGGCTTGGTTCTTTGATGAATCATCATTGTCAGCCAACAAAGTTAGTGACGTCTTCTTAAGTCCTTCTTGCTTCATTGCTTTTTGCCAAAGGCGCTTAGCTTCCTTGGTGCTGTAACCCGTGTTCTTAACCGCATTCACCTTCGCAAAATCAGTCTTTGTCTTCGGGTCCGTCACAATGCCAACTGGTGTAAATGTCTTGCTTATCGTTGCTGGATCAGACATAACGTTCTTCACCATCGCAGCCTTGTTGATGGTACGTTGAATCGCTTGGCGGACCGTTTGGTTAGACAAGATACCCGTCTTCACATTGAAGGCCAAATCTTGCGTACGCGCTTGCTTGATTTGGTGATAACCAGCCTTGTTCTTCACACCTTTGATTTGCGTTGCTGACAACTCGGTGTAATCGACCTTGTTTGATTGGTACAAATTGAAACCAGTTGATGACTCGGTCACCGTTTGGAAATGAACCTCCTTTGGCTTCACCTTCTTGGCATCGATGTAGTACTTATTCTTCACCAAGCGGTATGACTTGTTCGACCCATTCCAACCCACGACCTTGAAAGGACCGTTATAGAGCGTGTCTTTTGCCGTTGAATCGTACTTGTCACCCACCTTAGTTTCGAAAGCTTGGTTTTGTGGATAAAAGCCCTTTTCCGTTAGAATCTTGGCCATCATTGGTTCAGGTGCAACCAGTGAAATCTGCAACGTCTTATCATCAAGTGCCTTGATACCTAGCGCTGACAAGTCAGTTTGTTCGCCGGTATTGAGTGCCTTGGCGTTTTCGATGTTATACATCAAGTTAGCTGACGTTGAAGCGTTCTTTGGGTCGATCGTACGTTGCCACCCGTAGACGTAATCTTGCGCCGTCACAGGTTCGCCGTTTGACCACTTCAGGTTGTCACGCAAGATGATTGTCCAAGTCTTACCGTCTTCTGAGACAGTGACCTTCTTGGCATCCGCCAACTTTGGTTCGTTGTTCTTACCAGCGCGGTACAAGCCTTGCCCTGACTGGTCGATAATTTGTGATGAAGCCACATCTGGCGCACGAGATGGATCAAGTGTGCTCAAGTCGGCTGATTGCGTCCAATTAATAATCTTGTCTGATGCTGCAACATCCCCCGCTGGTGTAACCATCCATCCAAGCGTTGCCGTTGCAAGTGTCATCAATGCTAGTGTCTTTGTGTTCATGTCGTAACTCCTCATGGTTTGGCGAGTTACTAAAGCGCTTTAGTCAAAATAAAAAACGACCAGTATCCATCCGGAAGATACTAGTCGTTACTCGTGTGTAAAATCGAATAATCCACTAGCCTTCACCTATCGCGGTGAAAGCTAGCTTGCTCAAAAGCCATCATTCACCGCTTCTTAAAAAAGAAAAACGCGAATGACGTAAAGGCATTAACTGAATATGCTGTTGTGTGTACTGAATTGTTCATGATAATGCCTCCTGCTTTATTTGATGTGTTAAGAATAGCAAACCTAAATGATAATGTCAACACCATTTTCTAATTTAATTTTAATTAAACGCTTTACGCCAAACAAAAATGCCACTAGGTGGGAAATCTAGTGGCATTTTCGGATCAATCCGATTGGGAGGTCGGCGATCTATTGGTTATTTTTAAGGAGTAGATTGTCTTCGATGGGATTCTCAGACAAGGGAGTATGAGTATGTTGATTGCTATGGGTTTCTTGTCTTAAGGGTTATCCCCTTTCGACATGATTAATAATATAGCCGGAACCTTAACTCAGAAATAACTGAGGCTGAAAGTTAGCTTAATTTGTGGTCACCATCAATCCCTCCAGTTCTTCCAAACAAAAACACCACTAGCTGGGATACTAGTGGCGTTTTCGGATCTAGCTGATTGGGCGATCAGCGATCTGTTCGTTATTCATATAAGGAGTAGGATTGTTTTAAGATATCAACCTTAAAACAGGAGTATGTTTTCATTGCTATGGGTTTCGCGTCGTAAGGGTTATCCCCTTTCGACATGATTAATAATAAGGCCGAAACCTTAAAGGATTAATAATAGTTCCTGAAACGTAGCTTAAATTTTGATTTTCTATTTATTCCAACAAAAAACGCCACCGGACGGGCAATCCAGTGACGTTTGGAATTAGCAGACAGGTGTCCGCTAATTGTTTAGGAGTAGGGTTGTTCAAGGTGGGGCCTTGAACAGTATGAGTAGTTGTTTGCTATGGGCATGCTGAGGAGTTTCCCTCTCAACACGTGCCATATTAAGGCGCCAAACTTAAACGAGGGATAAGATTAGCCGATTTCGTCGCCAAGAATTTCCGCTCGATTAAATCTCCCGCTAG
This sequence comes from Weissella confusa, assembly GCF_004766315.1. Taxonomy (GTDB): domain Bacteria; phylum Bacillota; class Bacilli; order Lactobacillales; family Lactobacillaceae; genus Weissella; species Weissella confusa_A. Next base: position 7,911 of record NZ_PVSN01000061.1, read on the forward strand.
GCAGTTGCTGCGCCTACTTGTTCTGGGTAGACACCACCGTTTTCGTCACGGCGCTCGAACAACGCCGTTAGCGCTGTTTTAAGATAAGTTTCATCCCCATCATTAACCGCACGCCAAGTTGCCATGTCACCATTTGACTTCATGACAATGTGACCAGTATCTTCGTAAACATCATGGTGGGCTTCGATGAAATAATCAAACGCCATCACTTGTGCGTCTTCATAACGCTTAATTACAGTTACCATCTTGAGCCCCTCTCGTAAGTTTCACTTTCATAAAGTAAATTATACCGTTTTTATCCCACTTCTGCCTAGCTTTACACCCTATACGAAAAGAACCGGTCTATTCAGACCGGTCCTTTTAACAATTATGCAACCAATTCTTCTATCATTGTCTCAATCACATTGGCGCCCAATGGCTTGCCATAGATTGGTACACCGTTGGCGTCAACCAAGAAATCAAATGATGCCAACTCCGCCATAGCAGCCTTCACACGGTCGGGCGTCAAATCCGGATCAATGTTCATCATCTTCAAGTGCACCTTCGCACCAGCAACCTTTGCAAACTTCCCCTCAAATACCAAATCCAACTTCTTCATGTTCACTACCTCCGATTATTCTGCCAAACCTGCATCATACGCGTTCATTTCCGTCGCCGAAATCGATACGATATCCGTTTCAAAACCAAGGTTCACAATAACCTGACCAAGTTGACGCAGTTGTTCGTCCGTCGTACCAACCTTTACGTTGAACGTGCGGACGTATTCAGCTTCCGTCTCCGCTGCCTTCGTCACATATCGTACCTTCATTTGTCCCGTCATTTCGTCATTCCTCCAAATTCATTTAGGTGGCCACCTGTTTTTGTCGACACCTATACTAACGAAATGAGTTAGCCGTTTTGTCGCATCAAAAAAGGACTACTTTTTCAAGCCGTCCAATTTTGGTTATTGCCATGTCCCGATTGTGTCCAAGACACCATCATGGTTATTATCTGAAACCGTTGGTGGGAACTCGTCCAACAACGGCTGAGCTGCGTTGGTCATCGCAAAGGGGTGGCCAACCAGACGTAGCATTTCAATGTCGTTACCGCCATCCCCAAACGCTGCCATCTCTGCCGGTTCGATACCATAATAAGCACCGAGTTCTTGTAGCCCAACAGCCTTGTTGATGTTCGGTGCCACGATATCAATCATGCCGAACCCTGACGTGGTCACGTGCGCGGTGCCAGCTAACTCACGGTTTAGCTGGGCCATAAAGGCTTCCGCGTGTACTTCCGGCCAGTTCACAATGATTTTCACGACTGGTTCCGTGATTTCATCCAAGCTGTCGATGAAAATCAAGTTTGGGAACTCAGCGACCATGTGGTGATAAAGCTCACCTTGCCCCTGATCAGCACGTAGCATGTAGCCATTCGTCGCCGTGCTATAAACATTGCCATGCCCCGGTGACAATGGTGATTCTGCCACCGCCTTCATCGCGATTTCCATGTGCTCACGCGACAAGCTGTGCAAGGCCAGTTCCTTGTTATCCTTTGTGATGACTTGGCCACCATTTTGCACGACGTAATCAAATCGCCCCACGAACGGTGCCAAAAAGCGGTCCACCGTCGCGCGATCATTACCCGTCGCTGCTACAAAATGATAATCGCGTTCATCCAAGTAATCCAGTAGCTTCGTAAATTTGTGTGCATTCACTTGTTGGTGCTTATCAAAGAAAGTGCCATCCAAGTCAACTGCAATTAGTTTTGGAAATGCCATCAAAAGTCCCCCCGTCTTTCTATGCTTTCCTCCGCTCCCTCGGTACTAGTATGACAAGAATATTTGAATGATACAAGAAAGGGATACGCCGATTTGGCATATCCCTTAATCATTAACCCACGAAGACGTTCTTTCCCAAACTCAACATGTGTAGGTATTCTTCTGATTCACTTCCGATAATGAACGCTGCGTTTCCTGACAAGATGGTCAACTTGCCTTCTTCTGAACGTTGGTAAACACGATCAAAGAGTTGTTCTTGTAGCTTAGGCTTATCACCAGCCAATTGCTCAAGGTTTTCAATAACCAATACTTCGTAATCATCGTATGTGTCCTTGAACTTTTGTGTACCAACTTGGCCACCACGCAAGCCGGCTTCGTAGTCCTCAACAAATTGCTCAACGCCAGTTACGTGAACTTCTGAATCCAACGCTTCCTTAATCATGCGCTCACGCATCTCGTAGCTTTCACCACGGACCAAAATCATGTTCAAGTGATCAGTACCAGCCACCGCTGTAGCTGCGCGCTTAATTTGACCTGGCACATCGTGGATATCAACATCTTCTGTCTTCATTTCAAGCAAGCTAGACAAGGCTTCGATTTGTTGGTTCAAACCAGCCACCTGGGCCTTCAAGTTCAAAATAACTTGCTCAATTGCTTCTTGGTGTGCAACATCAACCATAATCATTTCCTCCGTAGTCACGTCCTTTTGTACTTACATTTTACCATGTAAGCGCTTATTTCTTCAGAATTAAGCACCCTTGGCTAAAGTGGGCTATAATGGCTTTACTAACTAAAAATCAGACGGATGGTAACCGCATGACTTATACCTACCTTTATGAACGCGAGCCTTTGTTCACCGATAATGATATCGATGGTTTTCTTGGAGCTGTCGAGTTGGATGCTGATATTCGCGACATCCCCTTCGACTTGGCGGAAACGCAACAATTAATTCGTGACCTGACTGCCCAATTGTCAGATGACACGCCAACTGCAATTGGGTTCTTTGCCACGTACCCAACTTATGGCCACTATGATGCCTTGGGTCGTGAAATTGACGTCACGCTAGAAATCGCAGTTTCACGCTAAGACACCAGCCACCCTTTTTGTCACCGGAATTTGTATAATGAAGGCAACAATTAGGAAGAAAGGTGGTCCACGACTATGGGACTTTTCGGAAACAAAGATTTTTCATTGCCAATGACAGTCGGTGATATTCCAGCCGGGTTTGAGGCAATTCAAATCGTCACATCAATCGCCATGTCACCCACCGACGCACTAGCCGATTTGGCCAAGGAAGCTGACAAGCTTGGCGCTGATGAAGTATTAAACGTTCGCTTGATGGGCGATGAAAACTACACCGCTTACGGCGATGCTGTTAAGAAGAATTAGTGAATCATACACCTCAATCTTGGGGTGTATTTTTTATTTATACATACATGCGGTTGTCACGTGCGCGCCAGTTACCATTGGCAGCACTCACACCGATTTTCTTTGCTAAACCAGCCCAGAAACGGATATCTGACAATGACACAGCCCCCAATACACTGGCTTCCGCATCATAAAAATCACTCATATCCAGACCATGATCACGAATAATCGGCAACACGAAATCACGTTGCATTGTCTTAAACGCCAACACTGGAATCAATCCGCTTGCAACTTTGGCATCAAATTCATTAAACGCGTCATATCTAATATCTTCGATTTCCCCTTCTAACATAGATGACAATCGTCCGTGCCAAATACGATATTCAGTCTGCTTATCTGCCATATGCATCTACCCCTTTGTTATTAAGTTAAACTTAATATATCACGGTTATACCTAATTTTCAAACAACAAAAAATGCGATAGTTTATTCAGCTATCGCATTTTATTACTTATCAAGCTTTCTCATAGTTATCCGAAAACAATTTGTTCAAGTGCTTCTGCCGCTACTTTAGAAACGTTAATGTTGTTCTTTTTAGCAATATTGTTTAAGCCCGGATTATTCATCAAGACAAACAAAAACCCGCTGAAACGACAAGTTAATACCGTTTCAGCGGGTTTTGCGCTTTCACCCGTTGGGTGAAAACCATAGGAGCTCTTTTTTATGATATTTTGTTAGT
>NZ_PVSN01000049.1 GCF_004766315.1 Weissella confusa
AAAACGCCCAATCGAAAAAAACACCCTGAAACCGTGCCAAGGTACTGGCAGTTTCAAGGTGATTTATCGTATTTTACTGATTTAGCTGTGGTTAAAAATTTAGTGCATGAATAATCCGGGTTTTATTTGCTAAAAAACAACAAAAATAATTATATCAGTAAAAACGCGCTTTCTCGGATTTTGTAACAAAATTTACACTGCCGGTTTATGGTGTGATATACCTTACTAAAATGTAACTTTAACTATGAAACATCCTGAACCAAATATCCATTATGTATTTCCTTTTGTTTACCAAGAATCAATTCTACTGAGTGCTTAAAGAGTGGCCCATCAAATATCACGGTATGATATTCACCAGTTTCACCACACATATCAGCCCCGGTTGCAGCAATTTCGTCTAACGTTTGATTTGAAAGTGTGGTTGCTAGAAACTTACTAGGTAATTGTTTCGTATCAACAACTGTCACTAAACTTTTAAACCCAGCATCCACAAACTCATACGCTAACGTTTCACGATTAGTTTGCCAAAGCGGAAATACTGAAGCTAAACCAACATGTTCGCATCGCTCTTCACACCAACGGCGATTCTGTTCAAAGTCAATATCACCAAAAATAACCGTGGTAATGCCTGCCGCCTTATATGTTGCCAATTGCTTTTCGAAATCAGCCGCGTAGTCAGCCGTCCAAAAATTTGTGGGCACAACATCGATTGGTAGCCCCAATGCATCACCAATCTTGGTCAACACATTTCGATGTGTACCATGAACCCACGACCGATTATTTTCTGCATTCATCGTTGTAAAAAGTCGTTGTACTTCATACCCGGATTGCAAAGCACGATAGAGCGCTAAAGTACAGTCCTTACCCCCGCTAAACGACACAACAGCCTTTGTAGTCATACTTATCCCCCAACTATTTGATTATTTCAGTATACATCATGGAAGGCACACGTAACTTCGTGATCATTGATTAATCCGGCACCTTGCAAAAAGGAATAAACGGTAACCGGACCAACAAATTTGAAGCCGAGTTTTTTCATAGCCTTTGAAACTTGTTGTGATAAAGCATCTTGGGCTGGTACATCCCCACTATGCACAATCTGATGATCAATCGGCGTATTATCCACAAATTCCCATAGCCATTTTGAGAAGCTACCGTACTCATGTTGCACACGTTGTATCGCTTTCGCATTATTAATTGTCGCCAGTAACTTTGCCCGATTTCGAATAATGCCAGCATCCTGCAGTAGCTCTTCAACGTAAGACTCATCGTACTGCGCGACGCTCTCAATCACATAACCTTCGAAACGTTCATTGAATCGTTCGCGCTTATCGATAACCGTTTGCCAGTTTAGTCCTGTTTGGTACGTTTCCAAAGAAAGCAATTCAAATAATTTATCATCGTCATATTGCGGCTTGCCCCATTCAGTATCATGGTACACACGCATTGCTTCATTTGGCGGATAGTTATCTACCCACGCACATCGTTGTATATCTGTCATAAACTCCCCCGCTTCGTTTCATTAATACCCATCATACATGAAAAAAGGCAGTCGACTTCATAAATGAAATCAACTGCCTTAATCATAATTACATTTCCTTTGGCGCCTTAACACCCAACAAACGCAATGACTCAGTCAAGACTTGTGAAACAGCCGTAACCAAAGCCAAACGCGCGTTCAATTGACCGTCGTCTGCCAAAATCTTTGAGTTAGCGTAGTACTTGTTGAACGTACGAGCCAAGTTCAAAGCGTACTTTGCGATAACTGATGGTTCGCGATCACGCCATGCGCGACGAACAACATCGTTAAAGTCACCCAACAACTTTTCAGTCTCCCAAACGTTCTCATCAGTGATGACAACATCTGACAAATCAAGTTCAGGGTTACCCGCCTTACGCAAGATTGATTGTGCACGGGCGTTTGCGTATTGGACGTATGGACCAGTATCACCTTCGAAACGAACCACTTCTTCCAACTTAAAGTCGAAGTTTCCGATACGTTCGTTCATCAAGTCGTGGAACACAACGGCTCCCGTTCCAACTTCGTGGGCAACCAATTCCTTGTTTGCCAAAGTTGGGTTCTTCTCTTCGATTTGCTCCAAAGCCAATTCAACAGAATCCTTCAAAACATCCTTCAACAAGATGATGCGTCCTGAACGCGTTGAAAGCTTCTTTCCATCGACAGTAATCAAACCAAATGGGATGTGCTCAACGTCATCTGACCACTCGTAACCCATTTCCTTCAACACGGCCTTCATTTGCATGAAGTGCTCACGTTGCTCACCACCAACGACGTACAATGACTTCACGAAGTTGTAGTTCTTCTTACGGAAGATGGCAGCAGCCAAATCACGCGTCATGTACAAAGTGGCACCGTCAGTACGTTGAATCATGGCAACGTTCAAGTTGTACTTATCCAAGTTAACAACTTGTGCACCTTGAGACTCAACCAACAAGCCTTCTTCCTTCAACTTGTCGATAACGCCGTCCATCTTGTCGTTGTAGAAAGCTTCACCGTTGAATGAGTCAAACTCGATATCCAACGTCTCGTAAAGCTCCATGAATTCCTTCAATGACTCTTCACGGAACCATGACCACAATTGACGAGCTTCCTCATCACCGTCTTCCAACTTCTTAAACCAAGCGCGACCCTCATCATCCAATGCTGGGTTTTCCTTAGCTTCTTCGTGGAAACGCACGTAGTACTTAACCAACGTGTTGATTGGGTCAGCCTTAACTTCAGCTTCTGATCCCCACATCTTGTAGGCAACCATCAACTTACCGAATTGCGTACCCCAGTCACCCAAGTGGTTAATCTTGATTGGTTGGTAACCGTTGGCCTTTGAAATTTCAGCCAAAGAGTTTCCGATAACCGTTGAACGCAAGTGACCCATTGACATTGGCTTAGCAATGTTAGGTGACGACATGTCGATTGTGACGTGTCCTGCTTCACCATCCGTGTTGTGACCGTATTCTTGGTTTTCCAAGATAGCGTGCAACACATCAGCACCAAAGTTTTCTTGGTTCAAGAAGAAGTTAACGTAAGGTCCGGCAGCTTCAACTTGCTTAAAGTTTGACGCATCGATTGTCTCAGCTACTTCAGCTGCAATTTGGTTAGGCGCCATGTGGCGTTCCTTTGCCAACAAGAACGTTGGAAAGGCAAAATCACCCATTGATGAATCCTTAGGCACTTCAACCTTTGACAAAATCGTTGCTTCATCTAGTTCAGGCACAACCGCAGCGACGGCTTGAGCCACTTGATTCTTGTAGTCCATCGGTTACTCCTCTTCTTCTTCCTCTTCTTCAGCATCATCATCTTCAAGCTTGATGTCTTCAGGTATTTCTTCTTCGTCTTCCTCTTCAGTTTCATCAGCCTTACGTGGTGCTGGATTGTCCGTCTTCACCAAAATCTTAGTTTCTGACATGCGGACAACAGCGCGGTGGTTGTATTCGTTAACCGTCGCTGTATCTTCTGGGTCGTTTTCAGTAATCAAGACCAACAATGAGTGCTCGTAAATCTTTTCAACGATACCCTTAAAGTCGTGTTCGAAGTTGGCAAACTTCTTACCTTCAACGAAGTCACCCAAGTCGAACTCTGACGTATTTTCTGCAGGTTCCTTAGCCATGGCACTATCCCCTTTTAATCTCTGCACATTTAATGCATTTATTCACTGTTTTAAACATAAAAAATCACCGATACTATCGGCAATTCTGTATATTATACCAAATTTTATGATTAAAAACTAGGCTTCCAATTCGTTAACAACGCGTTGTGCAACTGCCCAGTCGTTTTCATATGGTGTATCTACGCCACCAATCTTTTGGTATTCGTCCAATCCCTTAGCTGCCAACACAACCACATCGTTTGGTCCGGCAGCAGTAATTGCTTCGGTAATGGCGATTGTACGATCCATTTCGCGGTTAATCACCACATCCTTGTTAGTGATAGCCGCTTGGATTTCATCCGCAATTGCATTTGGATCTTCGAATTGTGGATCATCACTGGTTAGGTAAACCACATCGGCTCCTTCGCTGACCGCTTGACCAATACCAGGTCGACGTGACACACCCTTGTTTCCAGGTGCACCAACGACAATCGTCAACTTTTCGGCCGTTTCGTTTTGTCGAACAAAGTTCAACAAAGCAGCGATTGATGCATAGTTGTGCGCATAATCCACGTAAATCGTACCGTGGTTAGCTGACGTCAACACTTGCATGCGACCAGGAATCTTGACAACTTCTAGTCCTTCACGCATGGCATCCGGATCAGCACCCGTCAAACGCGCTGCAATCATCGCTGCGACCGCGTTTCCTTGGTTAAAATCACCTGGCATGTCCAAGTGGTATTCACCGGCAATGCCCAGACGGTCAGCTTGTTGACCAGCTTGGCGAACCGCAAACGTGCTACCTTGCAAGTCGGCTTCGACCGTTTCGTAATAAACGTCAGCCTTTGGTGAATCCTCATCTTCGCGACCATATAGCCAAATACCATCACGTGGCACGGCCATTTCAGCATGTTCAATCAATTCGCTAAAGTGGTCTGAATCAGCGTTCAAGATGATTTGTTCTGAGTGATCGAACAACATCATCTTGTGTTCCAAATAATCCTCGAACGTTGGGTGTTCGTTTTCACCAACGTGATCTGGACTAATGTTCAAGAAAATACCCACGTTATAACGCAAACCGTAAACACGTTCCATCTTGTAGGCTTGTGATGACACTTCCATTACCATGTGCGTCATACCGTTATCAACGGCCTCACGCATCCAACGGAACAAGTCCAATGACTCGGGCGTCGTCAAGTGCGCGCGATAGTGGAACTTTGGGTCAGCCCCCGTAATCACTTGCAACGTTGATGACAACGCAACCTTGTCGTCCGTTGCAACGCGTAGCATTTCGTAAGCCATGTACGTTGCAGATGTCTTACCCTTGGTACCCGTGATACCAATCAAAGCAAGGTCGTTTTGTGGATAGCCGTAAAACGCCATACTCAAAATACTCATGGCCGCCGGCACATCATCAACTACCCACGTTGGTAGCGTTGTGTCGTGAACAAAAGTTTCTGGGGCGACCAACGCTTTAACTCCCTTTTGGATGGCGTCAGTCAAATATTCAGCCTTAAAACGTCCCTTAATAAAAAGCAACGTTTCAGGTTCAACATCATTTGAATTATAGGCTAAATGCTTGACCTCACCATCAAAGTCCGGCGCTGAAATCAATAAATCTTGATCGGCCAACAACTCAGTAATTTGTTGTGCTGTGAGTTCCATTTATCCTATCTCTCCTCTTCATTATCTATATTATTATTGCCATTCACCAGCTGCTTTAAGCTGTTGCAAAATCATGATGGCAGCGCGACCGCGGTGTGCATAATGAACACGCTCTGGCATATCGATTTCTGACAACGTCATGCCATTTTCCGTGACCATTAATTCATCCAAGCCGTTGCGCCCACCACGCGGTTCAGTTGCCGACGTGATACCTCCACGCGCTTGACTGAAATACGTCTTGCCTGATGGTGCGATGACGACAAAATCAGCTTGCAAATAAGCCGTTCGGTCAGCATCATCTGGCAACTGCGCTAATACATACGCGTTAATTTCCGCATCCCCACGTAATTGGTGCGCTTGAAACTCGCGCATCGTCGTCACACCAAAATGATCCGGAATCGCTGGTACAAACAACGCTGAATCATCTGCCAAAATATATTCGTCTGGCAAAATCTCATGGATTGTTTGGGCCTTTACACGTGCGTTTTGAGCCATATCATCAGTGGTCTCATCTGGAAATGCAATTTGCTCATGTAGGTCACGATAATTAATCGCTTCAACACCCAAAACTGCCAGATAATCAACCATTTCTGCTGTCTTATATGAATTGTTCGAGGCAATTACCAATCGCTTTAACATGTCTTACATCCCTTCAGATTCAATCGCGCGTAGTGTGTAGAATGAACCGGTAACCAGAATCAAGGCTTCTGATGATTCACGAACACGACGCGCCAACGTTATCGCGGCACTTGGATCGTCCGCGATTTCAACGTCAACGTTACTCATCATCACAATCTTAGCGGCCAACTCATCAGCTGACATGGCACGATCAGAATCAGGCGTAACAGCAATCACCGTATCGACGTGTGGCAATAATTCTTCCAACATGTCGTGGTAGTTCTTACCCTTTAGCAAGCCCAAAACAACGACTGGCTTAAATGGCAAGTGCCATGAACGAATTGACGCAACCAAACTGATAATACCGTCTGGGTTGTGCGCACCATCATACAAAATGTTGCGTTCCGCATCAAATTCCATACGGCCTTGAATCTTAACGTGGGCCAATGCTTCAGCGACATCCACATCCTTGATTTCAAAGCCACGACTCTTAAGCACCGTGACAATTTGCAAAACCGTACTCAAGTTATTCGCTTGGTACGCACCAGTCAATGACAACTTCAGACCTTCGAATTGGTCAGCATTCAAGACCAAGCCGCTTGGTGATGATTGTACAATCGTAATCACTGGCTTAGGGTTTGGATTCCAAATTGCACCCACTTCTTCTGCCTTATCGTGCAACAAGTGGTACACTTCAATATCTTGGCCTGGGTAATTGACGATACTTGCACCTGACTTGATAGCACCAGCCTTATCCTGTGCAATTTCGAGCAGGTCGTTACCCAACAAGCCAACGTGGTCATATGAAATCTTGGTAAAGGCCACGACTAATGGCTTTTCAATTACATTGGTTGCATCACGTGCTCCACCTACGCCGGCTTCAAGAATCACGAAATCCATCTCTTTACGGGCGAAGTAATCCAAAGCCACAAGTGTCCACCACTCAAACTTTGATAGCGTATCTTCATCCCCACCGTGTGCTGTGACTTCTTCTAGAATGCGCTTGTAGCTGCTGACAAAATCAGCTTCACTAATCATCTCGCCGTTAGTCGTGATAACTTCACGATCATTCAAAATTGCTGGCGTTGAAAAGTGACCAACCTTGTACCCTGCTGTAACCAAAATTTTGGCCAACATCACACCAGTTGAACCCTTACCATTCGTTCCGACGATGTGAATCACACGCAGCTTGCTTTCAGGATGTCCCATCCAGCGCAAAATTTCTTGTAACATGCCAACGCGATTACCTGTTTCTGGTCGAACTCGCCAGGGACCGTCCATCTTCTTTGTAATCTGTTGATAAGTCTCAGCTGTACCCATATTTCCCTGTCCTTACTATATATAGTAGCTTTTGAAGTGTACAAACACACATTACGTGTTGGCTTTCGCTATAATAATGCCAACAAACTCGCTTTCCTAATGGTTAATTCTACCATATAAAGCGACCCTCGGAACAATTGGACGAATCTTTTCTGCGATTGTCCTTTTAAACAAGCAATGTTCGGATATATAAAACATGTTATTTATTTCATATATAATATGATGACAATTTCATTTGTCATTCCGGACGAAAACTGTTACATTGTTACTCGTTATTCTATTTTTACTTTGGATAAGTAAGTACGCATGAAAGGAATGGCATATGTTAAGCGTTGATCACTTGACGGTTGGCTATGAATACGGACCTGTTTTTACAGATTTGTCCCTTTCTTTTAATCCAAATGAGCTCATCGGTATTATCGGTCCTAATGGTGCTGGTAAGTCGACGCTTATTAAAGCGATTCTAGGAATTATTCAACCAACCGCCGGCACAATCACTTATGACGACTCGCCTGTTACTGGCCGTGTTCGTCGCGATAAATTCGCCTACGTTCCTCAACGAAGCGATCTGGACTTAGATTTTCCAGTGAACGTTTTCGATTTGGTGATAATGGGCGTGCTATCGCAAATCTCTCGTTGACATTCGGTCGGTAAAGCTGAAGAAGCAATTGTTCAAAACGCCCTTGAGAAAATGGACATTGCCCACTTGGCTAATCGTTCGCTAAATGAACTTTCCGGTGGGCAACGTCAACGTGCCTTGGTAGCCCGTGCACTTGTACAAGATGCAGATGTCTACCTATTAGATGAGCCGTTCGTCGGTATCGACGTGGCCTCTGAAGCACAAATTATGGATGCGTTGCGTGATTTACGTGATGCAGGCAAGACAATCATCATTGTGCATCATGACTTGAGTAAGGTTGCAAACTACTTTGATTCAGTCATTCTGCTCAACCACGGTCTGCTCCGTCAAGGCAAGCCCGAAGACGTGATGGATGCCGCCACTTTTTCCGAAGCCTATGGTGATCACTTAATTATCATGGATCGTCATAATCACATCGTACAGGGAGGTTAATATGTCTGCGTTTATGAATTTCTTTCACGCACTCGGCGAATATACCTTTCTCCAAAACGCGCTGATTGCCGGCGCCATGATTGGTCTAATCGCTGGTATTATCGGTGCGTTCAGTATCTTGCAAGGTACCGCTTTGATTGGTGACGCGATATCCCATGCGGTGTTGCCTGGAATCGCCATCGCAGCATTGATGGGTATTCCCTACTACTGGGGTGCTGGTGTGTTCGGCCTACTAGCCGCATTAGTGATTAACTTCATTTCTGAACACACACCATTGAAGACAGATGCTGCGATTGGTTTAACGTTCAGTACTTTCTTCGCTTTAGGAACCATCATTATGACGGCCGGGCATTCAACAACCAAGCTAACCGATATTCTATTTGGAAATATTTTGGCCGTTTCAAGCGGTGATTTGATTTCTAGTTTGGTCATCGGCTTGATTGTCATTGCGGTTGTGACGACTTTCTATCGCGAATTGTACTTAACAACATTTGATCGTTCATATGCCCAAGCACAAGGGATTCACGCTAATCTATTCCGCAACATCTTAGTGGTCTTGATTACGTTGGTTATCATTGTTGCGTTGCGTGCGGTTGGGGTTATCTTGGTGACGGCATTGCTCATCACCCCCGCTGCCAGTGCACGTTTGGTGGTTAAGCGATTCCAACCAATGATTTGGCTATCATCATTCTTCGGTTTGATAAGCGCTTTTGTTGGCTTGTTCCTCAGTTACACCTTTGACTGGCCTTCTGGTCCAGCTATTGTTGTAACCGGTGCGGTTATTTTTATTATTTCGTTTTTGATTCACTTGGTTACGCGTCGTCGCATGCATGACCAAGCTACTAAATAGGAGTTTTATTATGAAGCGAGTTATTGGGATTATTGTTGCGATTGCTGTTATTGCCGGTGTTGCCTTTGGGTTGACGCACCGCAATTCAGCTTCTGACGGTCGTTCAAGCGACGGTCGTTTGAATGTTGTGTCTTCTTTTTCAATCATTAACGAAATTAGCCAAGAAGTTGGTGGTAAGTACGTTAATGCACACACGATTACAGCGATTGGCGCTGACCAACACGATTACGACCCTACGCCTACTGACGTTAAGCGTACGCAAGACGCAGCCATCGTCTTTGCAAACGGTTTGAACCTTGAAAAAGGTGGTTCAGGTTGGTTTGACAAGTTGATGAAGACAACTGACAAGCACTACGGAAAGCAAATTTTCAACGTGACTGACGGTATTGACACAATCAAGTTGACGACGGCCGGTGTTGCTGGTCAAGATAACCCTCACGCTTGGAACGGTATCTTGGAAGGTAAGACTTATGCTGCTAACATTGCCAAGGTGCTTGAGAAGAAGGATCCTGAGCACAAGGCTGACTACGCAAAGCGCGCTGCAGCTTACGAAGCTAAGTTGCAAGCTCTTTACGAGAAGTGGGACGCTAAGTTCTCTGCCCTACCTGCTGATGACAAGAAGTTGGTGACGCAAGAAGGTGCCATGGCATACTTCGCTCGTGACTTTGGTTTGAAGCCATACTTCATTTGGGAAATCGATACAGAATCAAACGGTACGCCTTCACAAATCCGTACGCTAGTTGAATCATTGCAAGGCGAAAAGGTTCCTGCAACCTTCGTTGAGCAAGGTGAGTCAGACAAGCCAATGCAAACTGTTATTTCACAAATTGATTCACACATCGCTGGTGAATTGTGGACGGACTCAGTTTCAAAGAAGTCTGGTGTTGTGCCAACGTACTACGATTTGTTGAACCACAATGCTGAGACAATCTACAACGGATTGACTGGTAACGATAAGTAAACAATTAAACGCCTTGGATGTCATTTTCGACGTCCAAGGCGTTTTTATGTGTCGTCATAGCTGCCCTAAATCAATGCGTAATTGTAATTCAGCTTGTTGTTTCTTACTCATGTTCTTAACGACCAAATCATAGGAATCATGAATCAGCTTCTTGACCCCATCATCTGGAAATTCGTTTTTATCAACAACAATACTATTCCAGTGTTGCTTATTCATGTGATAGCCCGGAATGATGAATGGAAACTGTTCGCGCAACTCGGTATTGATATATGGATCATTCTTTAGTGTGATGACATTGTCATGCACAATGCCAAACATCTTTCCCATGATATCGAAATAGTAAGTTTCCCAGTCATCACGCCAATACGCCTTAGCCCCTGGCAATGAATTTGCATACGCGATTGCCATCTCTTGTAATGGTTGGAGTTTATCTGTTTTATTCATGGCGCTTTCCCTTTCACTAAAAAACGGCATCCCTGGTGCAGGATGCCGTTTAAGATTACGCTGTATATTTATAATAGTCCAATTCTGTGGAAAAACAACTATTTACGCTCGATGGTTGTATGTTAATTTCATGAATTTAATGCAAATCATGACGCGTGACCACATTATGGTTCAACAACGTCTTTAGCATGTCCGCTAATTTACCAGCTTGTTGCATTTCACGAAGCTCCGCTACCAACGCTTGATCATGATTGGTTAATGAATCGCTTAGTTCTAATGATTCCAGATATTCATCAGCGACTGACAACTGGTCATTCAACTTTTTCTCAAGTAGTGGCACCATATCTGCCGCCTCAACGTACATGGTGAACGGCGTTACCCCATTCTGCTGCTTAGCATTTGGTTGTTGCACTGAGACATATAAACTTTGTGGTGTTAACGCATCCTTTTCTTGGGCAGCAATTTGGCTAATGGCGACTTGCATATCCCAGGCACGCTTTATATGGTGCGCCAACTGTTTATAATACGTTTGCTTTGAATTCGCCGGTTGCTCGACTTTTTTAGTTTTCCCAAACATCATTCCATCTCCAGAAAAGAGCCTACCTTCGTTCGGCAAGCTCTTGTCTACTAATTAATCTTCATGTAAGTACAAAGGCAAATCAATTAGGCTATCATCTGGCATTTCATCCACGTTGGCAACCATTGCAATGTGCGCCTTGTGATCCTTGAATACAACGGGTGCATCCCCACCATATTCACCGTCCAAATTAATCATTACCTTAGCATTCTCATCCAACGGCTTGATTGTGACGTTTTCTGACTTCACGTAAAGCAAGTTTGAATTATCAACGTGCTTTCCAGTCAACACTTCAGAAATCAATTGCAAGATTTCAGCAAACTTTGTCGTCTTAACAACCAGCAACGTAAACTTACCATCATCCAATTGCGCATCCGGTACGATTTGTTCGAAACCACCAACTGAGTTCGTCAACGCCAAGAAGAACATTGATGAACGACCTTCAAAGACACCATTATCGTATTCAACACGCAAGTTCATTGGTGCGACACGCGTCAACATTTCGGCACCCTTAACGACATAGGCCAAGTAACCGTACATTGACTTCAACTTTGATGGCACTGAATAAGTCAATTCTGACAAAGAACCACCAGCTGCAATGTTGATAAAGTAGGTGTCGTTGGCTTGTCCAACGTCCATTTGCGCTGCCTTACCCTTCAAAATCACCTTAGCGGCTTCCAAAGGATCTTCACGTGGGATACGCAAAGCACGTGCGTAGTCATTCGTTGTACCAGCTGGAATAATTGCCAACATTGGACGCTTCTCCAATGGTGCAATACCGTTCACAACTTCGTTAATAGTACCGTCACCACCGGCAGCAACCAACAACTCAAAACCAGCTTCAGCAGCACGACGCGCCTCATTCAATGCAGAATTTGGTTCAGCAGTCGTCGCAAAAGCACTCGTTTCATAACCAGCCTTCTCATAGACATTCAAAATATCAACCAAGTCGCGACGAATGGCTTCGCGACCAGACGTTGGATTGTAAATGATACGCGCACGCTTCATGGTGTTCTCTCCTCAAGTTTTCAATATATGTATTGCAGACACCAAGTATATCGATGTCTGCATAAATTAATCTTATGTTTTGTAAACGCAGATGTCTATGCTCTTATTGTGGCTTACGTGCATTTAGACCAGCCATCAACAACTCGTTAACCACGTTAGGGTTGGCGTTCCCCTTGGTTTCCTTCATGATCTTTCCGACCAAGAAACCAACAGCACGGTCCTTACCGTTGTAGAAGTCAATGATTGATTGCTCGTTGTCATCCAAAATGCCGTCAATAATTGGCGTCAAAATAGCTGGGTCTGACAATTGCTTCAAGCCGTTAGCTTCAACGTATTCGACTGGGTCTTCACCTTGCGTAATTGCTGCAAAGACCTTCTTAGCCATCTTCGTTGAAATCGTACCGTCATCGATCAACTTGATCATGCCGGCCAAGTGAGCTGGGGTCAAAGCAGTCTCTTCCAAATCAACTTGCTTCTCGTTCAAGAAGGCGTTAACGTCACCCATCAAGTAGTTAGCTGAACGCTTTGGATCAGCACCCTCAGCAACCGTTGCGTCAAAGAAGTTAGCCATAGCCAACGTTTGCGTCAACACTTCTGAGTTGTACACTTCCAAACCAAGTTCATCAACGTAACGAGCCTTACGTTCAGTTGCTGATTCTGGCAACTTAGCACGCACTTCTTCAACCCATTCGTCCGTGATGTGAACTGGCGTCAAATCTGGCTCTGGGAAGTAACGGTAATCGTCAGCCGTTTCCTTCTCACGCATCAAGACAGTCTCACCCGTTGCTTCATCGAAACGACGTGTTTGTTGCTTGATTGTGCCACCAGCCATGTAAATCTTAGCGTGACGCTCTTCTTCGAACGCCAAAGCCTTACGAACATAGTTGAATGAGTTCAAGTTCTTCAACTCGACCTTAGTTCCGTATTCCTTAGAACCAACTGGACGAATTGAGATGTTGGCGTCAACACGCATTGAACCTTCTTGCATCTTAACGTCTGAGATACCCGTAAATTGGATAGCTTGGCGCAAAGCTTCAAGGTATGCGTAAGCCTCGTCTGGTGATGAAATGTCAGGTGCACCAACGATTTCAATCAATGGTGTTCCTTGACGGTTCAAGTCAACGTATGAGTAACCATCAGTCCCGTGGGTATTCTTACCAGCGTCTTCTTCAACGTGAAGCTCAGTAATACCAACGCGCTTCTTCTCACCCTCGAACTCGATTTCCAACCAACCGTTACGGCCAATTGGCTCTTGTTGTTGCGTGATTTGGTAAGCCTTTGGGTTGTCTGGGTAGAAGTAGTTCTTACGATCCCAGTGCAAATCGCGTGTCACATCAGCATTCAAAGCCAAAGCGGCCATCATACCGTATTCCAACGCACCCTTGTTAGCTTGTGGCAAAACACCAGGGTAACCCCAGTCAATAACGTTCGTGTTGGCGTTAGGCTCAGCACCGTATTGGACTGGTGAAGGTGACATTGCCTTTGAGTTGGTCTTCAACTCAACGTGGACTTCAAGTCCGATTGTCGTTTCAAAGTTAGGCACAGCCATTACTTGTTACCTCCTGGTACTTGTTCAAACAAACGTGTTGCTTGCTCGTATGCGTATGCAGCACGGTAAATCGTCTCTTCTTGGAAACGGTTTGCGATAAATTGCATACCAACTGGCAAACCATCAACGAAGCCGGCAGGTACTGACATACCTGGCAAACCAGCCATATTAACCGGAATCGTCAATACGTCGTTCATGTAAGTTACTTCTGGGTCATCTTCGTTAGCACCGAAGTTGTAAGCAACGTTTGGTGTCGTTGGCGCGATAATCAAATCATACTTAGCAAAGACGTTTTGGAAGTCCTCGTTCATCAACGTACGAACTTGGGCAGCCTTCTTGAAGAATGCATCGTAAGTTCCCGCTGACAATGAGTACGTTCCCAACATGATACGACGCTTAACTTCGTCACCGAAGCCTTGTGAACGTGTTTGAACGTACAAGTCGTCCAAGTTCTTCACACCTTCAGGACGGAAGCCGTAACGAATACCATCGAAACGTTGCAAGTTTGATGAAGCCTCAGCAGAACCCAAGATGTAGTATGCAGCAACACCGTACTTGGTGTGTGGCAATGATACTTCTTCAACTTCAGCACCCAACTCTTCAAGCTTGGCGATACCAGCCTTGATTGTTGCCTTAACATCTTCGTTGATTCCGGCACCAAAGTATTCAGCTGGCACAGCAATCTTCATGCCCTTGATGTCGCCGTTCAAGTTAGCAGCAAAATCAGGAACCGCTTGGTCTGAAGACGTTTGGTCCTTCTCATCTTGACCAGCCATAGCTGACAAAACGCGGGCGTTGTCCTTAACCGTACGTGTGAAGACACCAACTTGGTCCAATGATGACGCGAAGGCGATAACACCCCAACGTGATACACGACCGTACGTTGGCTTCATACCAACAATACCGTTGAAGGCTGCTGGTTGACGGATTGAACCACCCGTATCAGTTCCCAATGCAAATGGCACTTGACCAGCTGCAACAGCAACGGCAGAACCACCTGATGAACCACCAGGAACCTTTGTTTGGTCCCAAGCGTTCTTCGTCTTCTTGTAGTATGACGTTTCAGTCGTTGAACCCATGGCAAATTCGTCCATGTTCAACTTACCAACACCAACCGCACCGTTATCACGCAACTTTTCAACGACCGTTGCGTCATAAATTGGCTTGAAGTTTTGCAAAATCTTTGAGGCAGCCGTCGTCGTCACACCCTTGGTTACCAAGTTATCCTTGATACCGTATGGGATACCTGACAAGATGTTGTCTGGGTCGATACCAGCTTCATCAATTGCAGCAGCTTCTGCCAATGCTTCGTCCTTCATCACCGTGATGAAAGCTTCATACGTATCGTCTGTGGCAGCAATGTTATCCAACGTTGCTTGTGCCAATTCAACAGCCGTAATTTCCTTGTTAACGAGTTGCTCGTGCAAGGTTTCCAAATCTGTGTGCAAGAAATCCATTAGCCCTCTGCTCCTTCATCAAGAATAGCTGGCACCTTAATCAAGGTATCCGTGTGTTCTGGTGCATTTGCCAACAATTCTGCTGATTGGTGTGCGTTAACCGCAACGTCATCGCGCAAAACTGTGTGCATTTCTGTCACTGAATACGTTGGCTTTACGCCCTCCGTATCAACTTCAGCCAAAGTCGTTACCACTTCGAAAATCTTCTCCAAGTGATCTGTAAACATGTCGGCTTCAGCGTCCGTCAAAGTCAACTTTGCCAAGTTGGCAACGTGTTCAACTTCTTCACGTGTAATTTGCTTGTTTGCCATGTGTATTCCTTTCAAGCTGTAATAGGTTTATTTTACCAAAAAACCGCACTATTAGTACATATCGTCTGACAATTCTTCTGCTTTGTCTTCACGAACCAAAAAGCGCAATCCCTTTGGATAGAAATTCTTCATTTGGCCATCAACCAACTTACCGAAACCAGTTCCGTTGCCACCGATTTCAAGCAAGTACCAACCGTTCTTATACTGGTCGCGGTCACGAATCATAAACGTGTCGCCGTGAACGTATTGCGCCCACTCTTCGTCAGTCAATTCGTAACGACGCGTAAATTGGTCTGGGTGAAGAGCCAACGCCAAGGCCAAACTTGGTTCAAAGCGCTTCTTCTTCAAAGTTCCCAAGTGAACCCCAACACGCATCACTTGAAGTCCCGTCAAATCAGGCGTTCCTTCTGGGGCTGCGTAAATTTGGTCACCAAAGGCAATCAACAATTCTGGGTCGTAATCCGGCATGAAGTCTGCACGGAATACTTGCCACAATTCGCGTTGGTCCTTGGTCAAGTTAGACTTAGCCAACTTAGGTTCCTTTGAAACGTAATCTTCATCCGTTTGATTTGAAATCAATTTGGCCATAAAGTGTCCTTCACCATCTGAGTGGTGTGGGAACAAACGCGCCGTCTTCTTCAAATCAGGGTTACCATCGGCCCATTCTGGCTTTCCATCATCCATACCTTCGTACTTGTCGGCATCAACAATTTCCAAATCAGGACGTTCGTTAATCAACCAAGCAATGATGCGCTCATCTTCTTCTGGTGCGAACGTGCAAGTTGAGTAAACCAATTGACCACCCGGCTTCAACATCTTAACGGCTTCTTCCAAAATTTCACGTTGGCGTGCAGCGCTTTCTTCTGGGTAGTGTTCGTGCCAGTACTTGATTGCAGCTGGATCTTTACGGAACATTCCTTCACCAGAACATGGTGCATCCAACACAATTTTGTCGAAGTATTGTGGGAACTTTGGTGACAACTCTTGTGGTGAGTGGTTCGTCACAATCGCATTTTGGATACCAAAGCGCTCCACGTTTTCACTCAAAATAGCCGCACGCTTACGGAAGATTTCATTTGAGACCAACAGTCCCTTTTGTTCCATAAATGATGCCAAGTGCGTGGTCTTTCCACCAGGTGCAGCGGCCAAATCTAGCACGCGCTCGCCTGGCTTGGGGTGAGCAAGTTCACCAACCAATTGGGCTGATGGCTCTTGTGAGTAAATGACACCCGTTGTGTGATCAACAGAGTGGCCCTTTACGGCACCAAAGTTTCCCCACTTACCCCATGGCACCTTGCCATCGGCCTTGGTATCGTGCAGATTCATGTTGGCCTTCAAAGGGTTTTGACGGAACGCCTTCACGACAGGCTTATCGAACGATTCAATAAAAGCATCTGCCTCATCGCCAAGTAATTGACGGTATTTTTCTTCAAATCCTTCTGGTAACTCCGCCATTCGGTATCTCCTTAAATCTAAGTATTCTTATTTATTTTACACGTTTTTCATGTATTTTAAAAACCTGACCTGTTGCGGTATAAGCAGCTGGTTTTTAACTCAGATTTAAAATATTATAAGGGTTGAAAAACAAACTACATTCCCACATACTAGTGAGTGCAGCAAGGAACGGTTTGGCCACCATTTCTTACTGTGACAGCGTGTTTAGGTTTGCATATTTGTCACTGTCTACCCTTAAATTTTCTGGGAACCGAGGTGGACAAACAAAATGCTTCCCAAGACTATCCTGAAATGGTTTGGCAATGGTTAACTTCGATGTATTCAGTCCCTTGACTGTAGCTGTCGTCGCGATAATCGTTACGCCTCGAATCATTTACATGCTAGCTATGGCCTATGTTATGGTGAAACGTGTGAACTTCGAGACACGAAAAAAGCGCCCACCGCGTAAGCAGTAGACGCCCCATTATCCAAACCTAGGAACCTGTCGGCCTAGCGAAGTGGCAGCTTCGCTAGGCTTTTTCTATACCCAAAGTATAACACAGTCCCTATTCACTTGGAACTTTCAATCAATAATTAAAGTGACAACTTCAACAACTTCTCAAGATAGCGAGCCAAGCCGTCTTCTTCGTTGGTGTATTCGGTCATATCGTCGGCGATTGCCTTTAGTTCAGGGTTACCGTTCTTCATCACGACACCGTGGGTTGCGTAGCCAATCATCTCAAAGTCGTTCATCTCATCCCCAAAGGCATAGATATCATCCTTCTTAATGTCGTAAGCCTTACGCAAGATGTCCAAACTAGTATCCTTTGACACACCAGCTGGTGCCACTTCAATAACTGGTGATTCACCACCCCAAGTCTTCACGTTCACGCGATCAGCACCGTAGCGCTCCGTTACAAAGTGTTGAATTTGTGATTGATGCAAGGCATTTTCGGCGTGAATCAAGATGGCATTCACGTCCGTTTGCAAGTTCAAACGATCCAACATCTTACGGTTAGCTTCGTCTTGTGGGAAGAAAATTGCATCTTCTGTATTACGTTGTGGGCCATTACCATTTGCCCACACGTCATTTTTGCTTTCCGCAACGACAGTATCAATACCCATCATTTGTGCATTTTCAAGCAGGTCAAACGCAATTTCACGATCAATATTAAATGAGTACTCGTGTTCCCAGTGTTGACGTGGCTTGTGACCCAATGATCCGTTGAAGTTAATCATCGGTGACTTCAAGCCCAACGTGTCGTAAATATCCATCGACAAACGCACAGGACGTCCCGTGACAATTGACACAATGTGCCCGTCAGCTTGTGCAGCTTGCAACGTACGACGGGTACGGTCTGAAACCTCACCTGCATCATTCAATGTTGTCTTATCTAAATCAATTCCGATTAGTTTGCGTTCCATGCGTTAGACCCCTCTTTTGACTCAATTGGTACTATGTTAGCACATTTCGGACAAAAGAGAACCGAAATTCCTGATGACCTAGTCGTTCACAATTGGGACCAACAATTGACTGTTAGTCGTATCAATCGTGTAGCGAATATCTTGGTTACCACGCACCGTCATTTCAAAATCCGTACCGTATAAAATAACGCCCAATTGGCGGCCGGCCTTCAAACGATAAAGCGTTGGATGCAACGTCAAGTTAAGCGTCACATACTCATCAGCTGCCAAATCATCAACTTGCCAAGGCGCGGTACGGTTTTGAAAGTTCATGTGACCGATGCTAATCATCTTTTCCGTCGTTGGCTTTTGCAATTTGAACTCTACCAAAGATGTTGGCTGCCACTCCGTTCCACGGTCAATTTGTTGACCAAGTGGCGTTGGCGTTGCACCCAAACGTTGTGCCTCACCATAATCAACCAACATCGCGCTCACCAAGCCAAAGTTTTCAGATGACTTGATACGCAACTTTACCGTCACTTCACCATCAATCACCATGTCATTTTCGAATGGCGCTTCCGTGAATACCAAACGGTTAACTTCAAAACGGTCATTCTCTTGCTTCAACATTTCAGCACGCCAATTGTTGAAGTCACGCTTGTAGGCCTCAAAATCAGCATCGATTTGCCAATCTTCGTAGCTCATCTCATCATCCCCAGCCAATGGGAAGGCCACCGTTTCTGTTTGCCCCCAATTTTGCCGTGTTTCCCAAGTCTCAGCTTGGTCATTCGCCTGCCAAGTCACATCCGGCAATTGCGTTTCGGCTTGATTAGCAACACCATAAAGCTTGTGTGACAACCACAAATTCATTTGATCTGAGAAATCAAGCGAACGATTGTTGTTGATGTAGATGTGTTGCCCTTGGTGCAAGTACAACTTCTTAGCAACCCCGCTTGCTTGCAACGCTTGCCACAAACGGAACACCTGGCGTGGCTTAACGTTCCAATCATTCAAGCCATGCACCATCACCACTTCAGCTTTGATATCTGAAACATGTGGCAAATAATTACGGGCATCCCAGTAAGCATTGTAGTTGCCCGACTCACGATCCATCATCTGGTCAGTTTGGGCTTGGAAGGCTGTCCATTGGTCCTTCGTGCGGTGCCAGTCGGCTGCATCGTGCATGCGTGAATAAACTAATTCCGCCAACACATCCATGTCCTCACCCGGGAATCCACCTGGTGCAATGACCAGACCGTTATCACGATAGTATTGGTACCAGTCTGAGATGGCAGCTTCAGAAATCACGGTTTCCAAACCAGCTACGCCAGTTGTCGCTACTGCTGTCGCCAAGGTTCCCAAATACGACTTTCCGGTCATCGCAACCTTGCCATTTGACCAATTTGACTTGATAGCATAACCCGAAGTGCGGTCTGTGAAAGCAACACGATTACCTGCCAACCATTCGACGACTGCCTTCATCGAAAGGACTTGTTCTGGCGAACCGGTGTCTTGCATGCCATCTGAATGACGCGTACCCACACCTGAAGAGTATGCAACCGCGAAACCACGTGCCAAGAAGTAATTGTTGATGTCGACATGACTCGTTGCCTTGAAACTTTCTGTTGTTTCATCAACTTCAGCGATAACCTCATGTTGTGTCGAATCCGGTATCGTCACCCCTGAGAATGCAATATCTTCATAGCGCACATTGTTAGGTGTCTTGTGACTTAGCGGCACATCAACCGTGTGCAATTTAGCATCATTCGCCTCGTTGTTCAATCCTTGATAGTAAGGTGACGCCGTAAACAAGACTGGTACATCAACCGACGTATCAGGTCGCA
Source organism: Weissella confusa (assembly GCF_004766315.1). GTDB lineage: Bacteria > Bacillota > Bacilli > Lactobacillales > Lactobacillaceae > Weissella > Weissella confusa_A. The sequence continues at coordinate 20,120 of NZ_PVSN01000049.1, forward strand.
AAATTTCAACGCGAACCAAATCTCGAACACCATCTTCATCCGTATCCACATCCGTTTCGACATACACAACTTCTTTAATTAGCGCACTGGTATCAAAAGTCGCCATTGCTTTCCCGTTGAAAAACAGTGGCAAATTCGTCTTAGCAAAGTAACCACGGCTGGCCAAATCATCGATAAATTGCAATCCGCCGGCTGTGTGCGTTGTCAGCAAAGCATACCAAGCCGTAAGAACATCATCTACGTCCCACTTGCCACGCTTTTCGTATAGTGGTAGGCCAATTTCATGAACTGCTTCTACTGGTTGATCAATTTGGTAATCAACAGCTTCCGTAAAACCAAGTAATTGCAGTGCAACGGCGTCAAAAATCTCAGTTGTTAGTGGCGCCCCACTCTGCAAAAATGTCGCAACATCCCGATTGTTATCAACCGCTAACTCACGTAATTTTGATGTTGCGTCCCGGTACTCTGGAAAGGCTTGAAGCAACAATGCTTGCCAAACGGCTGCTGCACCAGCACCCATTGCATCAGCCACGGTCTCATCGTAAAAACCGATTTCTGTCAGTTCATGCACCTGCTGTTCGAACGGGGTCTCCACCACCGCATATTGATTTATCTTCATTAATTTGGACCCCCAATTTGTTGGTTTCATTATACCAAAAATGAGATTTTTATGAGACAGCAAAAAAAGCCGGATATTAAACCCGACTTCGTTGCGATTAATTTTCAATTGAGATGACACCGTTGGTCGTTTGAATCTTCAAAACCTTCGTTGCATCACCAGTTTGGTAGCTCTTATCATCGTCACCGTTTTGTACATCTTCAACATGCACATAACCATTGTGTGTTGATGCATCCAAACCTGGGAAATGGCTATCCTCAAGCTTGATCATGCCGTTCGTTGAGGTGATGTCACTCGCATCCGTCAACGTCAAATTTTCAGCCTTGAATGCACTGTTTTGACTCTTTGAATGCACGGCATGCAAGTTCGTATCTTCAAGTGCAATCGCACCATTCGTTGTCGTGATGTTTAGTTGCTCTCCTTGTAAGTTTTCAAAACGGACACCACCGTTAGAGTTGCTTACCGTCGTGTTCTTAACGTTTTGTCCTTGAACAATCATGCCACCATTCGTTGTCGTAATCTTCAAGCTATCCAAGTTAGCTGAGAACGGCACCGTAACCGTGACCTTTGGATCATAATTACCAAACGAGAAAATCATGTGGTGATTGTCATCTGGCGCATCAATACGCAACGTCTTATCTTGTAAATCAGTTAGTACCTTGTTTGACGTGCCAGTCGCCTTCACACTCCATTCCGTACCACGGACGATTTCAACCAAGTTGTTACCAGCATCGACCTCAAGGTTTTGTACTTGGCCATCCTTAAATGTTTTGTGTGTCGTTGAAACGTTAACAATCTTAGGCCCCTTGTCCCAAGCAATGTTTGTTTCCGCACCGGCACTCAAACCACCCAAAATCATCAAGCCACCAAGCACCATACCGGCAGCGCCAATAATCAAAGTTTTCTTCAAATCCATGCGCTTACACCTCCTGTGCTGGTTCGACACGATTCTTGCGAACCAACTTGCGACCAATCCACTTTGCAAAGACAATGACTTGCTCAAACAACCACTTCGTTGCGCGCCATACTAGTGGCGCAAAGAAAATCGTGGCTGCCGTTGCGACAATTCCAACTCCCATAAAGAAGATTCCCGTTGCAACTGATTGGAATAGCAAGATAATACCTGAAATAAATGAAAAGACGCCTACTGCCAATGCAGCAATAATCGTTGCATAAATTGCGAAGATAACACTAATGAACGCAACGAATACACCAAACAAGGCTGCGATTAACCCCAATGCAACTGGAATCAAAACTGGTGACGCAAACAATCCTAGAATGATCAACCAAATCAACGTTGCACGATTCTTGGTACGCTTACCGCTTACCAGCTGGCATATCAGTTGCTTCTGGCGCATCGTCCACTTGAATAAAGTACTCCAACTTCAACTTGCGGGCGAATTCCTTTGGCGTGCCATATTTTTCAATGATTTGTTCGGACGTTAACCCAGCGTCCATCATTTGTTCCTCATAAAACTGTAGCAGTTCTTCGCGTTCGTTTTCTGGCACCCCAGCCATATAACTTCTCACGTCTGCCAAATACTCATTAACCATTATTGTTCCTCCAATAGTGAGTCAACTGCGCCATGGAAAGCGCCCCAGCTATCTTTAATTTCTGTCAAATGTGCTTGCCCCTCAGCAGTCATTTTGTAATAACGTCGGATGCGACCTTCAAAAGGCTGATCGTATGTTTCGACATAGCCATCTTTCTTTAGGCGGCGTAGCACTGGATACATCGTCGACTCACTGACGTTCAGCAAGTCTTGCATGGTTTTCGTGATGATATAGCCATAGGTATCTTCCTTGGCTAGCATCGCGAGAACCGAACCGTCCAATACGGTCGTCGGTACTTGAATATTCATACCTGTCTCCTTCGTGTGATATAACACTATTTACGATATAGTATATATTATACGAGATATAATGATATGTCAAACATAAGCACTTGAAACAAAAAAGACTTCGCAGCAAACACTGCGAAGTCTTGATAAATATCTATTAGAACATGTTACGAACCGTTTCGACGATCAATTGGATGTTCAATCCAGTCAAAACGATAAATACCAGCCAAGCAATCGTTGTCATCCACTTAGGGTTAACGAAGTCTTCACCCATCACCTTCTTTGATGATGTGAACAAAATCAATGGTGCCATCGCAAATGGCAAAGCAATTGATAGAAAGACTTGCGAGTTAATCAATAGGACGTCCAACTTTGACTCATCACCACCGTAAATCAATGTAAAGGCGATAACTGGTGCCAATGCCAATCCACGTGTAATCACACGACGTGCCCACATTGGAATCTTCAAACGCAAGAATCCAGCCATGACAACTTCACCAGTCAACGTTCCTGTAATCGTTGAGTTTTGACCTGACGCCAACAACGCAACGGCGAACAACGTTGACAAGATTGGTGACGCAATTGCACCAGCAACCTTGCTATCTGACAAAGCTGAGTACATTTGACCAAACGTTCCAACTGAATCAGCGTGACCGAAGAACAATGATGCTCCCAAGATCAACAACATTGAGTTAACAACGAAGGCCAACGTCAATTGGATGTTTGAATCCCATGTCATGAAGCGAACAGCTTCCTTCAATTCAGCCTTGTTCTCACGGTTAATCTTACGTGTTTGTGAAACTGATGAGTGCAAGTACAAATTGTGCGGCATAACCGTCGCACCGACAATACCCAACGTCATCAACAATGGTGAATCAACACCCTTTGGTGCGTGCGTGCTTACAGCTTGCAATTGTGGTACGTATCCACCCAACATCGCAACGATGTCTGGGTTTGATGAGATAACCAAGTAACCGAAGATAACCAAAATCGTCAAAATCAATGTAATAACAATTGCTTCAATCTTACGGAAACCGAAACGCATCAACAACAATAGCAAGAATACGTCAAACGCTGTCGTCAAAACAGACGCAATCATTGACCAACCGAACAGCAAGTGCAACGCAATTGCTCCTCCAATAACTTCGGCAATATCAGTGGCAATCAACGCCAACTCAGTGATAATCCAAAGAACGAAACCACCTGACTTACTCGTACGAGCACGTGTGGCTTGGGCCAAGTCTTCGCGCTTAACCATTCCCAACTTACCAGCCATGTATTGCAACATCATTGCGATCAATGATGACACCAATACGACTGACAAAAGCGTGTAGTGATAGTTCGCACCACCCGCAACAGACGTTACCCAGTTACCTGGATCCATATAACCCACGGCAACCAAGGCCCCAGGACCTGAAAAGGCCCACAACTTACGCCAGAATGAACCGTTCTTTGGTACCTCCACAGAACCGTTCACATCGCCCAAACTTGCGTCAGCAGTTGCATCGCCGACGAAGCCTGGCTTCTTTGTCATTTCTTCAGACATGACAAACCCTCCTACTATGTTTTAAAAACTCATAGCGAGGTTTTCCCCAGTGTACTATTAACTTTTATCTTAGTTCATAGTGCTAAATAAAATTCATAAAGGATTTCGTCCAATCTTTTCAGATTGAAGGCTTATGACTTTCACTTAACCGGGGCTCCTCACCCGCAAGAGTTAGTATACAGGGTGAATGTTTTTTAAGCAATAGTATTTTTTCACATAAGTCAAAAATTATTCATACGTATGATATTTTTTAGGTTTTCACTTTCAAAAAATAAGAAAAGCACATGTCGCCATGTGCTTTTCATTAGTCGACGAACCAATCCATTAAATAGTCATCAACAAAATGACCATCTAAATAAAATTCATCTTTTAATTCACCAACTTGTTTAAAGCCGGCTCGTTTATACAAGTGCATTGCTTTGGGGTTCGTTCCCAAAACCCGTAATGTGATTTTGTGCATTTTCTCTTGGCGTGCCAATTCTTGTAGCCACGCTAACAATTGGCCACCAACACCTTGCCCTTGCGCAGCCGGTGCAACACCAAGGCCGATGTCCCACTTATACCGATGACTTGGAAAACGAGACGAAAATTCAACGTATCCCAATACAGCATTATTCTCGTCAACTGCAACGCCATGACGGCGTCCTTCTGCCGTCATGGCCGCTTTAAACGAGCTCGCATCCGACCATTTTTGCATGGCAACTGGCGCATTCGTATCATTCCAAACGACCTCGTCAATTGCCAAAATGCCAGCGTAATCTGCTAGTGTATCCGCTTCTCTAATTACCATAAATCCCCCAAATTAAAACCCCATACCAATGGCACAGGGCTTCGTATTTATTACTTCTTAGGCTCTTCCAAATCGCAACGAGCAATCATTGATGATACCTTGGCGTGACGCGCAACGTAAACGGCTTGAGAACCCAATGATTCCCACCAACCCTTCTTTGAGTGCGCACCAACAATGATCATGTCAGCGTTAACGCGTGGCGCGATTTCTTCAACCAACACTTCACCGGCACGTTGACCGCTGTCAAAGACAACTTCAACATCTTTAACACCGTGTGCTTCTGCATATTCCTTGTAACGCGCCAAGTTGGCTTCCAATTGGTCTTCAACCGCTTGAACAGTTGGCAAGCTCAACACATCAACTGCTGACAACTCCCCCAATTCCAAAATTGATGCGATGATCAACTTTGCGTCGTCCTCAACAGCTTGGTGAATCGCGTTCGCCAAAGCCACGTGACCTTGTTGTGATTCATCCACACCTACCAAAATACGTTGAAAATGCATTGGTTCAATTTCCAAATTCAATTCAGCTACCATGTTAATATCCCCCATATCTATATGATGAGGCAAGTATACCAAACCAGCGGTATTTTTTCAGTGCGTAACCTGCGAAATTTATTAGAATTTTCTAATCGACAATTTCAGTCGTCTCGCCATCGTGGAACGTGATGGCCAACCCACCAAGCAACTTACGCATAAATTGATCACCAGCAACCAAATACTTTGGGTGACCCTTACGACGCAACATGGCCCCAACTTCACCCTTTGACACCTTGAAGCCAGCTGCTTCCCAGAACTCAATCAAGTCTTCATTGCTGTAAGTCATCGCAATTTTCAACTTCTTAATTACGACATTGTTGATGTCATTATCACGTTGCATGCTGTAGTCAGGTTCAACTGGTTGCCCATCCTCATCCTTCTTTACACCGCGTTGTGAAATGATCAAACCATTCATGAACTTCTCCAAATCGCGACGTGACAACTTTTCATCACGAGGTGTATCTGGTTCTTGCTTAGTCATGATGTCTTGGTATTGCTCCTTGGTAATCGTCAAACCACCAAGTTCAAAAATCTTAATCATGTCAGCATTCTTAATATTGTAGATAAAACGAATGCGACGCACGATATCATTGTTATTCATTCTTGTTCTCCTGTTAAAAAACGCCGGACAAGCGTCCGACGTTTGCGTTCATTCTTTATTATGCACGTGAAGCGTTAACTTGGTCCAACGTTGGGATTGATGGTTGTGCACCAGCCCCTTGCACCGTAATTGCGGCAGCTGCGTTGGCAAAGCGTACGGCTTCTTCAACGTTACGCATGTCGGCGTCCAACTTAGTCGTCAATGCACCGATAAACGTGTCACCAGCGGCCGTCGTATCAACTGCCTTCACCTTCAAAGCTGGCACGAAACCATTTTCGCCATCAGCCATGTAGAAGTAAGAACCACGCTCACCAACTGTGATGATGACGTTCTTAGCACCCATTTCTTGCAAACGCTTAGCAGCACTTTCCATCGACAAATCATCCGTCACTGGAATGCCAGTAATGATTTCAGCTTCCGTTTCGTTTGGTACCACCAAATCAGTCACGGCAAACAGCTCGGCTGGAATGTCCTTCGTTGCTGGTGCTGGATTAAGAACCGTCATCACGTCAGCTTCCTTGGCACTCTTGAAAGCATTCAAAGTGGCAACCATTGGCGTTTCAAATTGTGCAATCAACACATCTGATGCCTTGATGGTATCCTCAGCAGCTTCAACGTTTGATTCGTTAACTTGGCGGTTAGCCCCACCCAAAATCAAAATTGTGTTGTGTGAGTCAGCTTCCAACATGATGTAAGCCGCACCAGTTGCGACACCTTCAAGTTCAGCCACGTGGGTTGTATCAACACCATCTGCCTTAAGTGCATCCAAAAGCAATTGCCCATTTGCATCTTGGCCAACGGCACCGATAAAGTTAACATCCCCACCCATGCGCTTTGCAGCAACGGCTTGGTTAGCACCCTTACCACCAGGGGCAGTTGAGGCATCGTCCATCGCCATCGTCTCACCTTGTTGTGGCAAATGTGGAATGTGCAGAATTGTGTCAGCGTTCAAAGAACCCAAAACTGTAATCTTCTTCATGTTGTTCGCTCCCTTACTACTTATCAACTTAGTATAACAGAAAAAGTGCCCTACTACCCGCTTGGATAATAGGACACTTTCAATTAGTTGTTCTTCAAAATTTGATCAATGGTTGCCAACTCTTCAGCTGACAAATCCATATTATCGCGGACCTTCACGTTGTCCAACAAGTGGTCAACTGATGAAGCACCGATAACGATTGATGGGACACGGCGGTCACGAAGCAACCAAGCCATAGCCAATTGCGCCAACGTTTGACCGCGGTCTGCAGCCACCTTGTTCAACGCGTTCAACTTAGCAACCGTACCTTCTGGATCTTCCTTAATGAAAGCATTCGTACGGTGCAAAGGCATGTCCGCTGGGAAACCATCTAGGTAGCGATCCGTCAACAACCCTTCAGCCAAAGGACCGTAGGCAATCAAACCAGCGTGGTGCTTGTCCAATTCTGCCAACATATCCGTCGTTTCGGCTTCACGGTTAAACATGTTGTATGACATTTGGTTACCAATGAATGGTGTGTGCAATTCATCAAAAATTGCCCCAATTTCAGCAACTTGTTCCGTCGTGTAGTTTGAAACACCAACGTACAAAGCCTTACCTTGGCGAACCATCAAGTCCAATGCTTCAGCCGTTTCACGCAAGTTTGTGTTTGGATCCCAACGGTGTGCATAGAAAATGTCAACGTAGTCCAAGTGCATACGTTGCAATGACATATCCAATGCGGCCGTCAACGTCTTCTTACCAGAAAACTCCCCTAGTGGACCTGGCCACATGTGGTAACCGGCCTTTGTCGTAATAACCAATTCATTACGGTATGGCTTCAAGTCCTTCTCAAACACAGCACCGAATGTCTCTTCAGCAGAGCCATCTGATGGACCGTAGTTTGATGCGTTGTCAAATGAGAAAATACCATTATCAAACGCCTTCAACATCACTTCACGTGAGTTAGCAAGTGGCTTTTGATCGCCCAAGTTACGCCATAGTCCGAAAGACAATGCTGGCAAAATCAAACCAGAATCGGCCACGCGACGGTATGGCATCATATCATAACGATTATCTGCAGCTGCATAAACCATGTGATTACCCCTCAAGTTAATTAAAATTCATATACCTTAGTTAACATTATAACTTAGCTTCCGGATTATTGCGTGACTTCAACAAAACATCCAAAGCGCGGTTATCGTGAATACGTTGAATAGCCTCGGCCAACAAAGGTGCCACTGACAACGTTGTGAACTTAGCACTTTGCTTTTCAGCTGGTAGCGTCAACGTGTCCGTAAAGACAAGGCGCGAAATGTTATCATCCCCAGCCAAACGTTGCGCAGCATCACCAGACAAAACGGCGTGTGTTGCCACAACAAAGACATCCGTTGCCCCATTTGCACGCAAAGCACGCGCTGTCATTTGGACACGGCGACCAGTGTCGACAATATCGTCAACGATAATCGCACGGCGACCAGCCACTTCACCAACAATAGCATCAGGTGACTCTGGTGTTGTCATTGCGACGTGATCATTTACCACGCCCCATGGTGAGTGCAACAAGTCGGCAAACTTGCGGGCACGACCAGCACCCGTGTGATCAGGTGAGACAACGACCAAATCATCTGTCATATTGCGGCTGTAGAAGTAGTCTGACAACAATGGTGCGGCTTGCAGGTGATCAACTGGGATATCAAAGAATCCTTGCAATTGATCAGCGTGCAAATCGATTGCAACCACGCGGTCAACACCATTCATTTCAAGCATTGAGGCAACCATCTTAGCCGTGATTGGCTCACGTGACTTTGCCTTGCGGTCTTGGCGGGCGTAACCCAAATATGGAATCACCACATTGATTTGCCCAGCAGAAGCACGACGCAACGCATCAATCACAATCATAATTTCCATGAAAGCGTCGTTCACTTCTTCAGCGATTGGTGCCACGATGTAAACATCATCGCCACGAACGCTTTCCAAAACTCGCTCATAAATTTCACCATCAGCAAAACGTTGAATATCAATTTGACTCAACGGTTGGTGCAACTCTTCGGCCACTGCACGCGCCAACTTATTGTTAGCTGACATACCGAATAACTTAATTTCACACTCCACGAACGAATTCCTCCATTTTTTTGCGGTAGCTTAAAAAGCTACTTTACGGTTACTTCTATTCTACCAAATATCAGTGATAAATTCGCCTGGTAACTGTATTTGAGAATTAATTCATGAGTAAAACGTTATACCCAAAAAACAGTGTAGTCATAGGCCTTGAAACCTGGTAGACTTAAAAAAATTTAATTTCACAAGAAGACTTTTGGGGGACAAAAAGCCATGACAACTTTGACCGCGAGCATTGCTGATTTTGATTTTGACAACGTATTATTGAACGCTGCTGGCGTATATTGCCAAACAGCATCTGAATTGGACCAAATTCTAGAGGCCAGTGGCGCTGGCTCATTGGTTACGAAGAGTGCCACACCTGCTGAACGCGACGGTAACGCCGGTATCCGTTTTGCTGAAATGCCATTGGGTTCAATCAACTCAATGGGCTTGCCAAATCTTGGCTTGGACTACTACTTGGACTACACAATTACGCACCAAGACGAAAAGCCATTGTTCCTTTCAATCGCCGGTCTGACAAAGGCTGATAACTTGGCGATGTTGCGCGACGTTCAAGCTTCTGACTTTAACGGTTTGGTTGAATTGAACTTGTCTTGCCCAAACGTGCCAGGTAAGCCCCAAACGGCCTACGACTTCGACACAACGCGTGAGATTTTGACTGAGGTCTTCAGCTTCTACACGAAGCCTTTGGGTGTGAAGTTGCCACCTTACTTCGACATCGCCCACTTCGACATGATTGCTGAGATCTTGAACGACTTCCCATTGGCCTTCGTGAACACGATTAATTCAATCGGTAACGGTTTGGTAGTTGATCCTGAAACGGACACAGTTGTTATCGCGCCTAAGGGGGGCTTCGGTTGTCTTGGTGGTGAAATCGTTAAGCCAACAGCCCTTGCTAACGTGCGTGCCTTGCGTCAACGTTTGCGCCCCGAAATCAAGATTATCGGCACTGGCGGCGTGACGAACGGCCGTGATGTGTACGACCACATCCTTTGCGGTGCTGACTTGGTTTCAGTTGGAACGTCACTTTACTTCGAAGGACCCGCTATCTTCGAACGCTTGAACAACGAATTGATCGCCATTATGGCCGAAAAAGGTTACAACCACCTCGACGAATTCCGCGGACAGTTGCAAACCCTCGCCTAACCCCCTATACTTGTGTTAACGAATCAAACAAGCTGGGGTGCCGTTACGGCTGAGATAATACCCATGGAACCTAAGCAGGGTAATGCCTGCCGGGGAGCTTGGTTTGTTTACGATTGAAGTAAACGGACCCCAGTATCGGACTGCGTTTTGCAGTGATGCTGGGGTCCTTTTTTATTTCCATGGCTTTGGGCGATTCGGAATATTATTTGGAGGTTTGCGTCATGCAAACAGTTGTTGAAAACAAGCGCGGTTGGGCGATTCGAGATGTTATTTTCCTAGCCATTATTGCAATTTTCTTTGGGGTTATCTACCAATTATGGGGTGCCTCATACTACTTCTTGTCAGCGACCCCACTTAAGCCATACGCTAATGATATGACCATTGGCGTTTGGTTGATGGCTGGTCCATTGGCCGGTGTGTTGTTGCAAAAGTTTGGTGCAACGACGATTGGTGAAGTATTGGCTGCCGTTGTTGAAATGTTGCTTTTCTCAAGCTGGGGTGCCGCAACGTTGATTTACGGTTTCGTCCAAGGAATCGGTTCAGAACTTGGTTTTGCCCTCACAGGTTACAAGAACTGGAGCAAGCTTGGTTTGAGCCTATCAGTTTTGACGAGCACGATTGTGACGTTTGCCTGGGACTTGGTTAACTCAGGTTACATGGCCTACAAGCCCGGCATGTTGATCACGTTGTTCGTGATTCGTTTGATCTCAGTTGCTTTGTTTGCCGGTGTGTTGGTCTACTTGATTAACGCCTTGGTTGCAAAGTCAGGTTTGATGAAGCGTTAATTATGACATCATTACGTGTTGTAGATTTCAGTTTCGCTTATGAAGCTGATCAGCCAAGCATTTTGAATAAGATAAATTTGGATTTGACGCCCGGTAGTTTCAACTTGATGGTGGGCCCTTCTGGCTCAGGTAAGTCAACGTTGCTCAAAGCGATGGCTGGCTTGCTACCAAAATTTGGTGGCGTCGTCACAAATGGCGATGTCTTGTTAGAAGGTCAATCTATCGGTCCGATTGCACCATTTGAAAAGGCAAAGCGGGTTGCGATGCTGTTTCAAAACCCAGACCGCCAATTTGCAATGCGCACAGCCCGTGAGCAAATCACGTTTGCATTGGAAAACTTGCAGTTACCTATCGCCGACATCGAACGTCGTGTCACAGATGCGATTGCGCGATTGGACTTGGATGGATTAGCCGACCAAGAACTACTAACGCTGTCTGGTGGTGAAAAGCAACGCGTGGCCTTGGCGACAATTTTTGCGATGCAAAGTGACATCATTTTGCTCGATGAACCATTCGCTAATGTCGATCCAGCTGCCCGCCAATTGTTATTGCAAGATCTCAAAGATTTACAACAAACAAATGGCACGACGATTTTGATTTCAGACCACGACTTGTCTGGATACGCCAACCTCGTTGATACCCTTTACCAACTCGATACGGCAACTGGTACGTTGGATAAAGCGAGTCGCGATATGCTAACTAACATCGCACCTACCCCAAACTTTGGTGGCGCACCAGTTGGGGATGGACCATTGCGTTGGCAAGATTTTGGTGTTGCAGTTGGCGACCGCCAATTGTTGCAAGATGCAACCTTTACCGCACCTGCTGGTCAGATTGGGCTGATTTCAGGTGCTAATGGTATTGGCAAGTCAACATTCTTCAAGGGACTCACCCATCAATGCGCGTATGATGGCCAAATTCTTTGGGAAACCGTTGATGGTCGCAAAGTTAAACAAAAGATTTGGTCACAACGTCTTGCGCTAGTCTTTCAATCAGCCATCGATCAATTCGTGACGATGACCGTTGCGAGTGAAATTGCACTCTCGAAAAAGTTCAGTTTGCAAGCAACTTACTGGACGGATGACCGTGTTGCAGATGCGCTTGAAAAGTTGCAATTAAACAACTTGCAGGACCACGTCGTTTATCAACTATCTGGCGGACAACAAAAGAAGTTGCAACTACTGACCATGTTAATCATGGGCCAACCTGTTTTGTTGCTCGATGAACCGCTCGCTGGTTTGGATAGTACATCCGTCAATGTGTTGATGAACTTGCTACAAGAAACGATTCACCAGACCAATCAAACCGTTTTGATGATTTCACATCAACGCCAAGGTCTGACTGGGTTTGTCGATTATGAACTACATTTTGCCGACCAGCACTTAACGCTAATCGGAGGTGCCCAACATGTTTAAGTTGAATCCGACCGTTTTGCTCGTTATTCTGATTGGGATTGGTTTTCAAACCGCCTTTAGTCAATCAATTACGCTGAATATCGTTGTTGCTGTCATCGGTCTACTATACCTACTGCTACAACGTGTTTCCGGTAAAGTCATCGTGATTATGTTGTTAGTTGCTGCCCCACTTGTCTTTGGAACATGGTGGTCATTCATTGCTTTTGGAACTGGTGACACGCATCGCATTGCGTTGGTTTATGCCTCACGTCTTTACGCCTATCTACTGCTTGGCGCAGCGCTGACATTAACCACGCACGTGAAAGATTTGCTTATCAGTTTGCACTTGCATGCCAAGTTGTCATCAACATTTACCTATGGCTTGTTGGCAGCCTTCAATTTGTTACCTCGTGTACGACGCCAAGTTCAAACGATTCGTTACGCCGCCTCATTGCGTGGCATCACCTATCACTTTTGGAGCCCACAATTGTATTTCAAAGCGATTGTCAGTGCCTGGCACTGGTCTGATGACTTAGCCATGGCGATGACGTCACACGGGTTCACGGAAGGTTTTCCACGAACGCAAACCGCGACTGATCCTTTGCCAATCTGGCATTGGATTGTTGCTGTCATTTTGATTGTTGGCTATGCCATTGTGGCATGGATTATCAAACCATACTAAAACAAAACGTGCCTAGCAGGTTCTCACAGGAGCCTGCTAGGCACGTTTTTTATTTTTAACAGATGATTATTTTTTGAGAATGTGAGGTTATTTCAATTAATTACTTGTTGAAAGTCGTACCCAATACTGAGTAGATGTAGTTGTTCAAGGTTGCCTTGATAGCTTCCAAACGACCAGATTGAATCGTTGCGAAGATTTCATCGTTCGTCTTGTTCAAGATGTAATCTTCAAAGTCCTTGAAGGTTACCTTGTCAGCTTCGAAGTCGGCACCGATGCCTGAATCGAATGATGCATAACGCTCCTTGTAGATGTTCTCCAAGAAGTTATCCTCGACCATCTTCAACGCAACACGCAAACCAGCGGCGTAAACATCCATACCGGCCATGTGGGCGTAGAATAAGTCATCAGGCTTGAATGACGCACGGCGAACCTTTGAATCAAAGTTCAAACCACCAGTTGGCAAACCACCGTTCTTAACGAACTCGTACATAACCAATGTTGCTTCATAAATGTCATTAGGGAATTCGTCGATGTCCCAACCAGTTTGCTTGTCACCCATGTTGGCATCCAATGATCCCAACAAACCAGCTTCACGGGCGAAGCGAGCTTCGTGTTCGTAAGTGTGACCGGCCAAGTAAGCGTGATTTCCTTCCAAGTTCAACTTGAAGTCGTTTTCCAAACCGTATGTCTTCAAGAAGGCAATCGTCGTTTGGACGTCAGTATCGTATTGGTGTGCCGTTGGCCCCTTCGGCTTTGGCTCCAACAAGAATTGACCTGTGTAGCCAATTTCGTTAGCGTAATCCTTGGCCAACTTGAAGAACTTGGCGATGTTATCCAACTCACGCTTCGTATCCGTGTTCAACAATGATTCGTAACCTTCACGACCACCCCAAAATACGTATGATTCTGAGTTCAAACGCTTAGCGATTTCCAATGAGTGCTTGATTTGGGCAGCAGCATAAGCAAAGACATCAGCAAATGGCGTCGTGGCACCCCCGGCCAAGAAACGCTTGTTCGTGAACAATGATGATGTATTCCATAGCAACTTCTTGCCAGTTTCGTGCATCTTTTGCTCAATCTTGTCGACAACCTTATCCAAGTTGGCGTTCGTCTCAGCCAACGTGTTTCCTTCTGGTGCCAAGTCACGGTCGTGGAAGGCGAAGTATTCAACGCCCAACTTGTCCATGAACTCAAACATGTAATCAACCTTCTTCAAGGCTTGTTCCATGCTTGTGACATCATCAACACCATCAACATCCCAAGGACGTACGGCAGTTCCTTCACCAAATGGGTCAACCAAACGTTGGTCCATCGTGTGCCAGTAGGCAACTGAGAACTTCAACCAATCCTTCATTGGCTTCGTTTCTCCGTTGATCGTTACAGGCTCCTCAGGGTTATAGAAGTTATATCCCTTGGCGTCCAAAAAGTTAATCCCCTTCTTTCCGCCAAGGCACTCAACCTTAGGGAAGTCAAACAGTTCTGACATAATGCTTTCCTCCAAAATTAGAACAATATCTTCGTTGGCAGCTAAAACTTCGTCAGCTCAGTTGGGTTGATTTGTCCGGACAACCAACTTACAACACCCATTATAGGAGCATAATTTCCAAATGCAAGCCCTTTCATTATTCAAAAGACAGCTTATTTTGAAACACCAAAAATAACTGATAGTTAAATAGTTCTAGTCTGAAAACTTGTACACAAAAAAATAGTGCTGAACGCTTTGCCGTTCAGCACTATAAAGTTTATTCAAAATGTGCTTTTAGTTGTGTCACACCAGGTTGTCCTGGCGCTGATGACTCACCAAGGCTCGCGAATGTTAATTGGGAACCATATTGATACCCGTCGAAACGTGACCGCTGACCAAGTTCGCCCATCGCCATTGTGATTAACGGCTTTGCTTGATCAGCTCCTTTAGTTGCATCCAGCAATCGTTGCACATCCTCATCATCATTTGGCATCACAGCCAGTTTTACAACATCAGCTGGTGTCGCAATCATTTCTTGCAACGTTGCAGCTAAATCAGCGGGCGTCTCGTCAAAATAATGACGTGAACCAATCACGGTAATGACCTGTGATTGCGCATCTTCGACCACATCCCCAACTTCTTCAAGTAACGCCACCTCGACATCCACCGCCGCAACCCGACTTGCAATCGCTAACTGGTATACCCAGTGATAAGCCACGCTATCAAAGTCTTCTTGCCCGCCTTCAAATGTTGTTCGCCACGTGACAATTAACGGCTTATCCGCATTAAAAGCAATGGTTTGCATTTGGCTAGCTTGTAACTCACCCGGATCAGCTAAATAATCCACGCGCCATTCAATCACGTCGGCTTGACTCTCGTTGGCTTGTTCCAACATCACCAACACATCATTCACGGTTTCACCCATGACTGGCACCGCAATCAACGGGCGCTCGGGCCTCGCAATGGCTGACCCAATTTTCAAATTCGTCATCTTATTCACCTAGTAACTCGCGAATTTCAGTTACGACTTCAGCTGCTGTTTTATTATCCGTCGCAATCACGTGACTGGCAGCCGCGTCATATTTCGGCAAGCGGTTACGCCACAAGGCTGCCACTTCCATCAACGTCTTTGAACGCAAAATGGGGCGCGTGTCATCATCGGCCAATCGTTCCATCGTTTGACCAAACGAACCTGATAGATAAAACACTGGCACATTTGCTTCAGACAACAGTTGAATATTACCTGGCGTCTCGATAATGCCGCCACCTGTTGCAATAATGCCCTCATTATTAATGACTTCTTGCAAGACATCATGCTCCAACGCCCGAAAAGCCGGCTCACCCTCTGCGGCAAAAATTTCACCCGGCGTTTGTCCCGTCTTACGAATAATCATTTTATCGGTATCGGTTAATGGCACGGTCAACATTTCAGCTAGTAAACGACCAACCGTCGTCTTGCCGGCCCCCATGAAACCAATCAAAATCGCTGTTTTCATTATGCTTCCACCAATCTTTCTAGGTCCGCAAAGAAGCTTGGATATGACACGCTGACTGAATCAGCGTTTGCCAAAGCAACTTCACCATCCGTCAACAAGGCCGCAATCGCCAGCATCATCCCAATTCGG
This sequence comes from Weissella confusa, assembly GCF_004766315.1. Taxonomy (GTDB): domain Bacteria; phylum Bacillota; class Bacilli; order Lactobacillales; family Lactobacillaceae; genus Weissella; species Weissella confusa_A. Next base: position 36,235 of record NZ_PVSN01000049.1, read on the forward strand.
TGATCGCCTGATGAATCAACCACCGTTGCCTCTTCAACATGCAACGGCGTACCACCGTGCACCAAGAACCCATCTTCGCGAGCCTCGATGTTCGCCCCTAACTTATTGAGTTGCGTGGTCACCGTCGCAATGCGATCCGTTTCTTTCACGTGAAGTTCCTGGGCACCTGTAATCAAGGTGTCGCCAAGCGCTTGCGTCGCCGCCAACACCAGCATCGGAATTTCATCGACCGCTGTCGGAATATCTTCTGACGTAATGGCTGTCGCTTGCAAGGCTTGTGTACGAACAATCAAATCCGCGGTTGGTTCACCTTCTGAAATCACATTATCCAGTTCAATCACTGCACCCATGCGACGCAACAAACGTAAAATGCCGTCACGCGTTGGGTTAATCCCGACGCCGGTCAAGCGCAACTCACTATTTGGCACCAACAATGCGGCCACAATCCAAAACGCAGCCGATGAAATATCACCAGGCACGTTAATCGTTGTCCCAGTCAAAGTTGTGTTCGGCGTCACGATAATATCTTGGCCATCACGGGTAACTGCTACGCCAAACTTTTGCAACATCCGTTCAGTGTGGTCACGCGTCGCCAACGGTTCGGTAATCACCGTTTCGCCTTCAGCTTGCAAGCCAGCTAAAATCAAAGCACTCTTCACTTGCGCAGATGCCACTGGCAAACGGTAGTGAATCCCATGCAAGCCAAAGCCAGGCATCGTCGTCACCGGCAAACGGTGATTCGTCGACACAAAACGGGCCCCCATTTTCGTCAATGGATCAATCACGCGCGCCAATGGACGAGTGCTCAAACTAGCATCCCCAACAAACGTCATCGGGAATGGCTGATTCGCCAACAATCCCATCAACAAGCGCGTACTAGTACCTGAATTCCCCATATCAAGCGGTTCGTCGGGCTCCGTCAACGTCGTAAGTGGTCGGCCGTGCACAACGACACGGTCATCATACCAATCGACGGTTACCCCCAACTGCTGCATGGCGCCCAATGTATTTCGGACATCATCCGAATCGAGCAGTCCGTAAATCGTCGTCTCCCCAGTTGCAATACTCCCCAACATAACCGCACGGTGTGAAATACTCTTGTCCCCCGGTACCGTTAACTGGCCATTAATGCCGGTTGCTGCAGTTTTTAATTGTCGGTTAGTCATAACTTACTCCTTTCGGGGCGACTTAGAAGTTTTTAATTTCGGCACGGTACGCCGCTAATTGCTCCTTCAAACGATCCATATTATCTGTATCAAATTTATCCAAAATGGCAGTGGCCAACTCAATGGCAACCATGTGCTCCGCGATTACGGCAGCTGCGGTAACCGCCGTTGTATCAGAGCGTTCCACTGACGCACGATGGTCTTCGTGGGTATCGATATCGACACTTTGCATTGGTCGATAAAGCGTTGGAATTGGCTTCACAACGCCCTTCACCACCACTGGTTCACCGTTGGTCATCCCACCTTCGAACCCGCCGAGGTTGTTAGACCCGCGGTAGAAACCACGTTCTTCGCTCCAGTAGATTTCGTCCATCACTTCTGAGCCGAACTTTTCAGCGTTCTCAAACCCGCCACCAAATTCAACGCCCTTGAACGCGTTAATGCCAATAATGGCGCGCGCAATCTTGGCATCCAACTTTGTATCAGCGGAAACATATGACCCCAAGCCAACTGGTACGCCGGTTGCGATAACTTGGACTGTACCACCAACCGTGTTGTAATCACGCTTCGTGTCATCCAACAACGTGCGCATCTTTTCATCCGTTTCGGCGTCCAACGTACGTGTTGGGAAACTCTCAGTCACGGCACGCAATTCGGCCAACGTCTTATACTGAGCAATTTGACCCGCATCAGCGCGGACTGGCCCGATGTTTAACACAAACCCGTGCACATCAATACCTAATTCAGCCAACAAACGCTTTGCAACCGCTCCAACCGCAACACGCATGACCGTTTCACGCGCTGATGAACGCTCCAACACATTTCGCAAATCGGCCGAGTGACGATACTTCATCCCCCCAACCAAATCAGCGTGACCTGGGCGTGGGCGCATCACCTTACGCTTGCTGTTTTCTTCGTCAGCTGGCGTGTTGGGATCCATAATCTTTGTCCAGTGATTGTGGTCATCATTGTGCACGTTCAACGCAATCGGTGATCCCAATGTCACCTGGTGGCGTACCCCACCCATAATCGTGACCGTATCAGTCTCAATCACTTGGCGTTGCCCACGACCAGCTGCGTGCTGGCGTCGTGCTAGTTCCGTATTAATATCTTCTTGGGTCAAGTGCAAACCAGCTGGAATGCCCTCAATAATTGCCACTTCTTCCGGGCCGTGACTCTCACCCGCCGTCATATAACGCATTATTCTGGGTTTCCTTCCACGAATTCTTTCATTGCTGCTAACTCTTTTTTAACAATCACTGGCTTGCCCGGTGCCGCAATGGCGACCAACTGCAATGTGCCAGATTGATTTTTCTTATCATTCTTCAAATGGTCGTAAAAGTCACCTTTACCAATCAATGGTGAAAAGACTTGTAGACCAACGGGTGCCAAACGCTCAACCAACGCATCAGTCAAACCTGGTTCTGTAATCCCGTCACGCTCAAAGCGGTCCGAAATAGCGACCATACCAGCAGCGACCGCTTCACCGTGGCGCAATGACCCATGAGCCATCAACTCGATGGCGTGACCAAAGGTGTGACCGAAGTTCAACACCTTGCGCACGCCACCCTCTTTTTCATCGGCCATCACAATATCAGCCTTATATTGCACGGATTGTTCAATCAGCCATTGTGCATTGGCACGCACGTCGGCGACCGTCTTCATGCGACCAGTCCATTGCCAGAACTCGCCACCAGCCAAAGCTGACGTCTTGACGACTTCGGCATAACCTTCAACTAGGTCACGGTCGTCCAATGTGTCCAAATATTCTGGGTCGATGATCACCAAATCTGGTTGGTAAAAAGTCCCCATAATATTTTTCACATCATCCATGTTAATGGCGTTCTTGCCACCAACACTTGAATCAACTTGAGCCGTCAGCGACGTCGCCACTTGAATAAAGGCAATGCCACGCATATAAACTGACGCCACAAAACCGGCCACATCACCGATGACGCCACCGCCGAGCGCAATCACCCCATCTTGACGCGTAAAGCCATTTTCAGCCATCACACCAACTAGATAGTTGACCGCCTCCAAGGATTTCGTTTGTTCACCCGCCGGCAAGACCGCTGGTACAACCTCAAATCCATTCAACGTCAAATTTTGCGCCGTCACAGCCAAATAATAAGTGGCGACATTTTCATCTGACACCAACAGTACCTTACGCTTTGACCAAACCCGAGCAACTTGTTCACCAATTGCATGGCGCAAACCAGCTTGAATTTCAATGCGATATTGCTTGTCAGGTAATGTTACTTGAATCATATTATCCCCTTACAATTTCGTGAATCGCGCGCGCCTTGTCGGCTAATTCAGCAAATTGTGCTGGCGTCAAAGCTTGCGCACCATCAACAAAGGCCGCTTCTGGGCGATTGTGAATTTCGACCATCAACCCTTGTGCGCCAGCCGCCACCGCTGCCAAGCCAACTGATGTCACGTGGTGTGCAACACCGGCTGCGTGTGATGGATCGGCCAAAACCGGATAATGTGTTAATTCTTGCAAAACCGGAATGGCACTCACATCCATGGTATTACGCGTGTATTTGTTATCAAACGTGCGAATGCCGCGCTCAATCAAGATAATTTGGTCATTACCTTCTGACGCGATATATTCAGCCGCACTTAAAAGCTCATCAATCAAGGCGCTCATACCGCGCTTCAATGCGACGGGCTTACTTTGTTGCCCAAGCGCCTTCAATAAGCTGAAATTCTGCATATTGCGCGTGCCAACTTGGAAAATATCGGTATATTGTCCAACAATTTCAACATCACGCGTATCCATAATTTCAGTAATCATGTCCATCCCCAAGGCATCAGCTGCTTGGCGGTGCATTTGCAACCCGGCCTCACCTAATCCTTGGAAGCTATATGGACTTGTACGTGGCTTGTATGACCCACCACGAAGCAACGTTGCACCTGCTTCTTGCACAGCTGCGCCCATCGCCAAAACGTGGTCAGCTGACTCAATCGAATCTGGCCCCGCCATCAAGACAAAATTGCCACCACCAATTACTGAATGCGCAGTCGTAATGACCGTATCAGCCGGGTGGAAAAGACGCGAACTTTTCAACGCCGCTGGGTGCTTTTCAATCACTTCAGCAACATCAGCCTCATTCACAAATGGGACTTCTGCCAACGTTTTAATCGTCGCAAAGCCCACGCGTTCCTCGTGTGCGTACACATTTTTCAAGCCGGCTGCTGTCGCTGCTGCGAGAGCCTGTTGCGCAGCTTGCACATTCTTCATGACTAAAATCATGGTTACTCTTCTCCTTCTTCAGCCGGCATAATCGCCTGCTTCATGACGTTGATATCAGGTAATTGACCGGTCCATTGTTCAAAACTCAATGCACCCTGACCAATCAACATGGCAAGGCCATCATCTGCTTGACGTCCGGCTGCACGGGCTGCAGCCACGAATGGCGTTGGCTCTTTCTTATAGATAATATCAACCACTTGGACATCTGGTTGGGTTTCATAGAATTGTTCAGTTGATAGAATCGAGATATCTGACTGCATCCCCACGTTCGTCGCGTTCACAATCAAATCAGCATATGGCAAATACATCCCAATTTCATCCAAATCATGCAATTCAACGCCTGCCAAATCATTGACCATCGCAGCTTTTTCCGGGAAACGGTCGCTTTGACGGTTGAACACGTGCAACGTTACCGACTTTGGTGCCGTCGCCATAATGGCGCGGGCTGCCCCACCAGTCCCAATCAAAATTACTTGATCAGCTGGCTCACGTAACGTCCGCCAAAAGCCAGCGCCGTCGGTTGAATCACCAATCGTTTTGCCATCGCGAATCACGACGGTGTTGACCGCTGAAAGGCGACGAGCTAATGGCGTCAGGTCATCCAAGTACAACATAATTGCTTCCTTAAACGGCATCGTCACATTGAAGCCCGCCACGCCGGATGCAATTAAGCTTTTAAACGTCGCCGCCAACGCATTTGGTGCGACTTCATAGGCATCGTATTGCGCATCAATGCCCGCCTGTTTAAACGCGGCATTATGCATTGCTGGTGATTTTGAATGACGGGCTGGGTAGCCCAAAAGTCCATATCGTGTCGTTGCCATATCAAGTGCGCTCCTCACTCCTGTTGTTACCTTCCAGCTTACCAAATTAAAGCCAATTAACAAAAAAGACCGAGCCTAAACTCAGTCTTACTTAATGTTTATTTTACCTAACTTTAGAAGAACATGCCAATGCCATAGTGTATAGCAATCGTTAAAAGTCCGATAACGACGTTACGCTTAATCGCTTTGATCGGAAATCCCTTCCCAATCACGGCACTTAGATACCCAGTCAACGCAACGGCAACCACCGTCGCGCAAATCGTGGCCAAGAACTCCCAGCGCGGTGTGGCTAAAATCATCGCCAACAATGGGAACGCCCCACCAATGGCCGCACAAATCAAAGATGAAACGGCCGCTGACCATGGACTCACATAGTGGCCCAATTGAACATCGTACTTCGTGGCCAAAATCGTTTCCAACGGCGCCTTGGCCATCAACTCATCCGCAATCTTACCGGCAGTTTCAGTCGTTACCCCACGTGAAACGTAAAACGCGCGAATATCTTCCGCTACCCCAGCTGGGTTCACGCGCAATCGTTGTGTTTCACGATCCACAACCACCTTTTCAGCATCCGCTTGTGATGACACTGACGCATATTCGCCAGACGCCATCGACAACGCACACGCCAACAGGTCAGCCAAACCAGCAATAAAGATTGTAAATTGATTGCTCGTCGCTGCTCCAACCGAGAACAACACGCCAACAACTGTCAAAATACCGTCGTTCGAACCAAGCACACCGGCACGAATCGCATTCAAGCGTTCTTCCATCGTTTGATGGGTTTTTACCTTATTATTCATGATGCAATCCCCCTTAGTGTCCGATTAACGTTCCGATATAGTACGTCACGACCATTGTGAAAATACCCGCCACGATGTTGCGAATCGTCGCTCGCTTTTCGTTGGCCCCAGACAAATGAGCAGCTGAATACCCGGTAATCGCCAACGCAATCAGCACGGCAATCCCCGTCGCAATGACACGCTCTTTTACTGGGAACAACGTAATTGCCAACATTGGCAACAATGATCCCAACGGAAAGGCAATCATCGATGCCATTGCCGCCCCAATCGCCGAAACCTCGTGGTGCAAACTGAAGCCATAGCGTTCACGTACCGTCGTCCCCAACGCATCGTTAGCCATCATTTCTTTGGTTGCTTGCGTTGCCAATTCATCAGAAATTCCTTGCGCGGCATACTTGTTCTTTACAAATTCAAATTCAGTATCGTATTGCGTTTTAAGCGCTGCCTCTTGCACCTTCTCCGCCTTCACTTGCGCATCATTTTGTGAGTGAACTGATGTATATTCTCCCATTGCCATCGACACCGTTCCCGCCAACGCCCCAGCGAAACCGGCAATGAAAATCGCGAATGAATTCGTCGTCGCGCCGGCCACACCAATAACGATTCCTGATACTGACAGAATCCCATCGTTGGCTCCCATCACGGCGGCACGAATCAAATTATTACGCTGCGCCAGCGTTTGCTTATCATGTTCCTTACTCATGTCTCCAACCCCTTCTACTTTTTACCTTTTATTAGTTTACACCGAAACAAAAGATTTTTATTTATGACTATAAGTAAGTGTGATGAGCACCAAAAAAGGACCCTCGTAACCAGCGAGGATCCTTTTCGAAATAATTATTTAGTTTGCACGCTTCTTAAGCTGTACGTAAGCGAAGTTCAAGACGATACCAACCAGCGCAATCACAATGGCAACGTAGAATGCCTTTGAGAAATCACCTGATTGACCAGCCATACCAACGGCAACCTTTGGTGCGAAGAAAGCTGCAACTGAGTAACCCACGAATGTGATACCGTAGTTAACACCTTGATTGATGGGACCAAAGTTTTCCATCACCATTGGTGGGAAGACACCCATCACACCACCGAACGTCAAACCTAGCGCGATGATACCGATAGCGAAGCCAATTTGTGAGTTCATACCAAGGATCAACGCAAAGGCTGCGATAACCACAATCATAATGATGTAAAGGGTCCTGTTACGACCAATCTTGTCAGAAATCGTGCCCCACAACACACGACCAAGCGTGTTGCTCAATGAGTACAAGCTGACATAACCTGCGGCCGTCGCAGCCGTCAAACCAAACATGCGTTGACCGATTGTTGAAGCGTTTGACGCAATCATCAAACCAGCAAATGCACCTGTAAATAGCATGAAGAAAATCAAGTAAAACGCTGGCGTGGCCAACATTTGTGTCCAGTTCTTGTTTACCATCTTTGGTGCACCGGCTTGTTCAGCTGGTGACCAACCGGCTGGTGCGTAATCCTTTGGCGCAGTTTTAATGAAAAAACCAGCCAAAATGATGATCACAACGTACGCCAATCCCAAGTAAAGGAAAGCGTTCATGACATTTGAAGATTCGATAATTGCGTTCGCAATCGGTGCGGCGATAATTGCGGCACCACCCATGCCGGCCGTGATAATACCAGAAGCCAAGCCCTTCTTATCAGGGAAAAGCTTGATACTGTTACTCAACGCACCTGAGTATGCAAACCCTTGTCCAAGACCTGCTAATACACCGTATGACAAGTAAAGCATCGTTGTGCTCGTCGCAAAGCCAGTCAAGAAGAAGCCGACTGCAAATAGGACACCACCCAAGACGATTGACCACTTAGCCAATCCTTTATCTGTTAAGAAACCACCTAGGATCATTGGGATGGGTCCAATTGCTGAGTTGATTGCGAAAGCCGTCATAATAGCTTCCATCGACCAACCCTTTTCGGCACTTAGTGGACCAGCCAACACACTGAAGGCATAAATAGCACCTGTACATAGCAAAACCACTGCAGAGGCAATTAGCACTGCCCAACGATTAATTGTTTTGTTTGTCATATTCCTAACTCCTCAGTTCCCAACCAGGGAACCTGATATTTAATTAGTAAGTAATCTTCAAGTTGTTAACCACTTCTTCAGCTTCGTTGAACAATCCTTCAATGATGTCCTTTACTGAACGCTTGCTGTTAACCATACCTGAAATCTCACCGGCCATAACTGAACCGTTTTCAACGTCACCCTCAAAGACAGCCTTTGACAATGATCCCAATGACAACTCTTCCAAGGCGTCACGTGAAGCACCTGAGTACTCAAGCTCAAGGTACTTAGCAATCATAGGGTTCTTGATTGAACGAACTGGGGCACCTGAACGACGACCCGTAACCGTCGTAGCCGTGTCATCGGCATCCAAAACGGCTTGCTTGAAGGCATCTGGCACTGGCGTTTCGTCAGCCGTCAAGAAGATCGTACCAGCTTGGATACCTTGGGCACCCAAAGCGTAAGCAGCGGCAACACCACGTCCGTCACCGATACCACCGGCAGCGATAACTGGGATGTTAACAGCTGACGCAACTTGTGGCACCAATGCCATCGTTGTTGTCTCACCAACGTGACCACCTGATTCCATACCTTCAGCAACAACGGCTACGGCACCCAAATCTTCCATCTTCTTAGCCAACTTAACTGAAGGGATAACTGGGATAACCTTGATACCAGCTTCAGTCAAAGCAGGCATGTATGCCTTTGGCGTACCCGCACCAGTCATCACGAATGGCACTTCTTCTTCGATGATAACTTCAACCATCTCGGGGATGTTCTTCATCATCAACATCAAGTTAACAGCGAATGGCTTGTCAGTTCCGGCCTTAACCTTGCGGATTTCCTCGCGCAAACCTTCCTTGTCAAAACCAGCTGACGTCAAAACACCCAATCCACCGGCGTTTGATACGGCGATAACCAATTCGTGACGTGAGATACGCGCCATTGATCCTTGAATAAGTGGGTACTTCGTTCCTAGAATTTCTGCAACAGTAGCCATAATTAATAGTCCTCTTTTTCTTTCGTATTTTTTCTTATTGGTTAACTAGGGCTGACAATCCGCCCCATTCTTCAGCAAACAAACCAGCGTCCATTTGCTTCAAGTCTTCACTGATAAGTGGCTTGAAGTCCATGTGTGCCAAGATGTCCTTGTCCAAGTCCATACCTGGTGCAATTTCAGTCAACATCAAACCGTAAGCCGTCAATTCGAAGACAGCACGCTCAGTCACGTAAACAACCGGTTGTTGGTTGGCTGCCGCGTACTTACCTGAGAATGTGATTTGCTCAACATTAGCCACAAACTTAGGGAAACGACCTTCTTCGTCGATGACCAACTTGCCATCTTCAACGTGTTCCTTCAAACCAGCAGCCGTGAACGTTCCTGCAAAGACCAACTTCTTAGCCGTTTGTGAGATGTCGATGAAACCACCAGCACCTGCCACACGACCGTTGAACTTTGAAACGTTGACGTTACCCATTGCATCAGTTTGTGCCAAACCAAGTACTGATAGGTCAATTCCACCACCATCGTAGAAGTCGAATTGAGCATCCATATCAACCGTTGCTTGTGAGTTGTAGGCGTGACCAAAGTCCTTCAAACCGGCAGGCACACCACCAACTGAACCAGCTTCAGTTGTCAAAACGAAGTCGTTGCTTACACCTTCTTCAGCTGCAACCGCTGACACGTTAACTGGAATACCGACACCCAAGTTCAAGATGGCACCTGAACGCAATTCCATCGCTGCACGACGCGCGATAACCTTCTTTGTATCCAAAGGCAAAGCTGGTACTGACTTCAATGGCACACGTACTTCACCAGAAAATGCTGGGTTGTACAACGTGTTTTCCGTTTGGAATTGGTTCTCTGGTTGGGCCACAACAATGTAGTCAACCAAGATACCAGGCACCTTAACCTTCTTAGGGTGTAACGTGTTGTTTTCCGTTACCGCTTCAACTTGGGCGATAACAATACCACCTGAGTTGTGGGCTGCTTGCGCAATGGCTTGCACTTCCATGTCCAAACCTTCCTTATCAAGCGTCAAGTTACCGTTTTCGTCGGCGTACGTACCACGAATCAACGCAACGTTGATTGGGAACGTTGGGTAACGCAACCACTCGTCACCGTCCAAAGAAATCTTCTTCACGATATCTTCAGTCGTCTTGGCGTTCATCTTGGCACCTTCAAAATCTGGATCAACGAACGTTCCCAAACCAATCTTCGTGATGACACCAGGACCCTTCGTTGCAATGTCGTGGTACATACGGGTGATGACACCTTGTGGCAAGTTGTAAGCTTCCAACTCATTGTTGTTAATAGCTTCAGCGATGCGTGGAGAAGCCGCAGCAATACCACCAATCCAACGCTTCAACAAACCAGGGGCGGCCAAGTGGCTCATTCCCTTTTGGTCACGGTTACCAACCGCACTTGAGTGCATTGCCGTCAAACCTTGTGGGTGTGACTCAGTTGCATATCGCTCTTCAAGGGCGATTAAAAGTTCCTCTGCGACACCAGCAAGTCCAAATCCACTTACTGCAAGTGTGTCATTATCTTTAATCAAGTTTACAGCTTCACTTGCTAAAATAACCTTACTCATGGTTGTTACCTCTTTAATTTCGGTATAAAATAATCTAACTAGAAGTTCTGCTTGTTACAAACATCACTTATCAACACAATTAAGTATAGACGCTTGTGAATAAATGAACACAGTCAAAAAGTTTGTTACCCCAACCAAAAGTTACACCAGGAGATTGATATGAGTCTTGAACGCCTTACCTACTTTGTTGATGCCGTTGATCTAGCCAGTTTCACTGCTGCGGCTCAAAAAAATTTCGTTTCGCAAACTGCCATTAGTAAACAAATGAAAAATCTGGAAGATGAAATCGGCACCCCGTTGTTCATCCGTCAGAAAAATCGCGTCACCGTCACGTCAGCTGGTCGTCAGTTTTACAATCACGCCAAGCAACTCGTGAACAACTATGAACAAGCCGTTCAGCTAGCGTACGCAATCGGTTCGACTGATAAGCAGACCTTATCGATTGGTTTCACCACTTACTACGAAACGCAACTCATGTCACCGTTGTTGCATCAGTTTATGGCGGAACATCCTGAAATTGATATCACGATTTCGCAAGATAATTTCCGTGATAATAACCAAGCTTTGTTGTCTCAAACCATTGATATTCTGTTTTCGCGTAATTACGCGCTCAACTCTATCAGTGACTTTGAGCAAATTGAAACGACAACGCTTGAAGAAGGTAATATGATGGTTGCTGTTGCCGAGGATGACGATATTAGTCAATATGACGTCGTGCCCAACGATGCACTCGCCAACCGCGATGTCATATTCGTATCATCCGACGCCAGCATCACTGAGCCCCATGGCTTAACCGATAATGCCCGTCAAGATGGTTATGAATTCAATAGCATCACCCGTATTCAGAGTTTGGAATTGTTGCTAATGTTGATTCGCTTGAATAAACTAATCGCCTTCTTCCCTGAAAACTCACTCTTCAGTACCAACGGTGTCGTGTTCAAGCCCCTCGAAAACACCTCACACCGCTACGAAATCATGCTGGCCACAAACAACCAAAACCCAAATCCAGCCGTCAAAATTTTCACCGACTTCGTTCGTGACAATCAATAGAAAAAAAGACCACTAGGCAATGCACTACTGCATCCTCCTAGTGGTCGTTTTGTTTTCATCGACGCCAAATATCCACATAATCTTCTGGATGTTCAACGAGAGCAAAATATTCTTTTGTATTCGGCAAAGCGAATCTGACTTCACCTGCGTTAACAGGCTGAATGACCCGCATCTTAATCAGGTATTGTTGGACCTCAACGATTTCATTGAAATTCCAGTCCAGCGCTTCCTGAATATTCATCACGTTTGCAGTCTGTCCATCAGATGTCACATCTGTCATAGCTTGCAGAAACCGTACCTGTTCCGTCGTTTATTCTGACGCTACCAATCGATGAATCGCCGATAACTCATCCCAACAGTTTCAGGTATCTTCCCAAACATCAGCTTAACTGTATTTCCCATAAATTCCCCCGCTTTATAACTCACGCGCCTCTTTCTCCATCTTGTTATACTTTCGATCTAAAAGCAACCATTCACTTAAAGCAAGATGATCATCTTCAACAGACTAGAATATCTCGACTGCTGGCGTGGTGGTTGGTTAGACTGGTGGTGCGGAGCTCCTGCGATATTAGCCGGTGCCCAAGCGAAGGAAGGAGCACCAATTATCACTTAGCATCAGTGGATTTCGAGCCGAAAGGCGATGAAACACACTGAGGCTTAGTGAGAATGGGACTCCGTCGCCACCAGCTTATATTGTAGGACGGAGCACCGCCAGCCTAACCAACCACCACGCCTCGGCGCGCAAGCGACGACACTAAACGCAAAATAAAAGCGCAGGAAAAATCTCCCACGCTAGCGTATTCTATTGACCTGTATAACGAATAATCTCGATGTTTTGATCGTCAAACACATCTTCGAAGAACGCCGTCAAACAACTGTTCTCATCGTCAAACAACTTGCCATCATACATGAACGTCATGCTAATCGGCTGTTGGCTGTCACCTTCATAGTTGTATAGCTTCTTCAACAACTTGCCGTTCGACAATTGCATGCGGATCATAATCGTGCGTTGCTTATCATCACGAATCCAACGCTTCACCACATCCGCCTTTTCACCAACCAAATCAAACTGCCAATTAAAGCCGCGCGCAATGTACTTCACCGCACGTACGGTTTGCTTTTGCCAGTCCACCAGTTGTAACGTCGCAACTTCATTACCCATGTCAGTCACACTGATTTCACCATACTTGTTGTATGACATCGCATAATCTGGATTAAACGCCAAATCATTCAAATACGTCGCTGGGCGCAATCGAATTCCGGCAATACGATACATCAAATATTCACCCGGAAAACCATTCCGATATGACTCATTCTCCGTCATGTTCACTACCTGAACATGATGATAACGACGCTTGAGGTCTTTTAACTTTGTGACGACATCAGTAGTCTTGTCATCAATCAACATGATTTTCATGCGTCGCCTCCAATTTTGTAATCAAATCTAACCACTTCGCCTGAACATGTTCCGCATCGTACTCACGCGCTTGTTCACGGCCAGCTTCACTCGCCTTTTCACGCCAACGTTTATCCGCCAACGCCATCACAATCGCATTAGCCAGTGCGTTCACATCCCCATCTGCAACCAATTTACCAGCTTTGCCAATAATTGCACGCGGACCATAATCAATGTCATATGAAATCACTGGCGTACCAGCTGCTTCGGCTTCCAAAATCGTGCGACCAAAACCTTCTGTTCGTGACGTGAAAATTGTAACCTGCCCCGTTGCAAATGTGCCGATTGCATCAGTTGTGGCCCCGTTAAACGTAATATAGCCAGCTGCGTGGGCATCTGCAATTTGTTGTTGCAATTGCGTGTAATAAGCTTGGTCAGAAACCGTACCGTACAGTTGCAAATTAATATCACGATTTTGTTTGTGTGCCTTAACCGCTGCTGCAATCATATCTTCTACGCGCTTAATACGGTCAAAACGGGTCACGACGACAAACGACATTGCGCGTCGATCAGCCAAATCAGTCACCGCATCCGGCACCGTCACTGAAGCCGGTGCAATATCAACCGTTTGGGCACCCCACTCTGTTCGCAAATCGATTGCTTGGGTCTGCGTTCCCGTCACAATCCAATCGAACTTCTTAGCACGTAATAAATTACGGAACCCAACCAAAGTTTGATGATGGGCCACGTGATGATCGGCGTGAATATACGCTACCTTCACTTCGGCATTTTCGACACTACCATACGCCTGCGTCATCGTTTCCTCTAACACATCAGCATACATGATGCTTGGCTCTTCAGCGGTCAACTTATCCAAGAAATATTTCACCATTGCTTCGAACGACAATACATGAAGCATACCGCCGTCCCACAACAAGACTTGGGTAACCTTGTTTTGAACGTACAGCAAACGCATGCGTTCTGACCCATCACGGTTATACAAAATGGCACCACGTCGTGAAACACTCTTGTTATCGAGACCATAATAGATTTCACCCACTAGTTCATCATGTTGATTAAAGACCTTATCAACAATCGTCACCTGACGGGCATCATGCAATCGTTCAACACGGACACCGCCTGCAACGGCCTCCCCTTGAAAGTAATCCATCATGTTAACGTGGTGTGCCATAACATCCGGTGCAGCTTCACGCCAAATTTCTTCATACTGCGGATTGTAGTCAAATGTGACTAGTTTGACATCTTTGTTTAGATTCTTAAATAGACGCACACGCTCTGTAACAGCATATGATCGGCCACTTTGACCACGTCCAAAGAACTCCATTAAAAATAAATGTTGCATTACACTCCCCCTACTAAAGGCTTTGTTTACAGTATACCAAGTAAACATGGGGAATTTTTGAACTAATCATACAAAAACGCCTTCACAGGTCATTTCCCGTGAAGGCGTTTCCGTTACTTATCGTCGTGCTTCTTGCTTGTTTCTTCAGTTTCATCCTCGCGCTTACGACGCTTGAACAAACCAAGGAACAAACCAAACAACATGGCCAAACCAGTTGCCTTAGCACCTTCTTGCTCGTCCGAACCAGTGTATGGCAAGACGCCTGAATGTTGGGCCGTTACCGACTCAGCTGCGCTCTGTTCAGCTGTGTAAGCCAACGAAGCGGCACTTTCAGGTGCAGCCGTTGCTGATTGAACTGCCGTGTAGGCCAATGAATGTGGCGTCAATACCTCAGGTACAATCGCCGGCGTCTCAGGCGTTACTGTTTGAACAGTTTGTGCCGGTCCGCCCGGTTCATTTGGCTCAACTTCAACTGCCGGTTGCTCCGGCACAATCGTGTACGTGACATACTCAGTGAAGTCTGGTGTACCGACCGGAATATCCACTCCTGGCACGAGGTTGCGATCAGCCACGTAGCCCGGCATACCCGGTACAGCCACGTCCGGTACATGTGAACCATCTGGCGCCGTCCATGGGCCATACGTCACTTCGCCAGTAACCGTATCGACCGTCGCCGTACGCGTGTACGTCACAATTTGTGTCTTCGTATCGACGATTGTGCGGAAGATAATCGTACGCGTCGTTGCCGTCTTCAAGTGATCTTCATCAACACCGGCTGGCCACTTTGGACCATCTGGATTGTTTGGATCAATTGGCGTACCTGGTACACCTGGGTTATTTGGATCAACCGTCTTTGTACCGTGCGCCAATGTGACCACAAACGTTTGGTTCAACATTGAATCTGAATCGAATGTCATACCACCAGCAGGATAACCGTCACGCACAAGGACATAACCTTGAGCCACGTAGTAAGCGATTTGATCAGCCGTCGTGTATGTCGACTTGCTGTAACTATCGCCAGACAACTGCTCAACATGGAGCACTTGCTTCGTGTTTTGATCAATGAAGTTAACCTTGGCGTGTTGACGATCAACCTTGTAAACAATGGTCGTATCAGTCGTTGGATCACCTGGCACAGCTGGCGGCAAGTAACCCTTGCTTGGGTTCTTTGGATCAACCGGTTGCAGTGGCGTACCATCTGGACCTTGTGGCGTAAAGCCAGGTACATATGGGATGACCGGATAACCTGGTGAATTTGGATCAGCCGTCTTCGTTGGGTCATCTGGATCATTTGGATACGTCATTGGGTCGCTCGGAACATTTGTTGTATCGGCTGGGAACGATGGTACCCATTGTCCCATCTTGTTGTACACAACATTAACCGTCGTGTCCGCATCCTTAGCACCGATACCCGTCACCGTAGCAACCGTCTGCTTATCCGCCACATAACCCGTAATCACTGGTGAGTCCACTGCATCAAAGGTCGTATCGCCATTAGCGGCAACCCAATCACCGTAAGTCACTGCACCCGTTACCGCATCAACCTTGGCCGTACGGCTGAACGTGACCGTATCGGTCGCATCATCAGCTGCTGTTTCACCGTTAGCGTACTTGTATGTGATAGTTTGTTTAACCGATTCATTCAAATCAGCTTCTTCCAAACCACCTGGGTACGTTGGCGTTGGTGTGTCACCAGGGTTAACTGGATAAGTTGGGCTCGTTGGGTCATCCGGATCAACTGGACCACCTGGCGTGAAGATTGGTGAACTTGGCGTCTTTGGATCATTTGGATCAACTGTAATCACAGCGTGTTCCAAATAGACCTCATACGCTTGGTCATAATCATCTTCACGATCGAGGGTAAAGTTTGTACCTGGATAACCATCTGAAACCAAGACATAACCCGCTGCCTCGTAGGCTGCAAGCTTGTCTGCCGTTGTGTACGTTGACGTCTCATCAGAGTGTCCCGTAATCGTATCCATTGCCAATTGCTTGCCAGTCGTCTTATCAATATACGTAATCGTCGCTTGCTGCTCATTAGCAACATACGTAATCGTCGTATCTTGTGTTGGATCAGTTGGCGTTGCTGGTGGCACGTAACCCTTACTTAGGTCACTTGGATCAACTGGTTGCAATGGGCCATCTGGTCCTTGTGGCGTAAAGCCTGGCACATCCGGAATGACCGGATAATTTGGTGCCGTTGGATCAGCTGGTTGCGTTGGGTCAGCTGGGTCATTTGGATACGTAATCGGATCCGTTGGTACATCAGGGGTACCAGCTGGATATGATGGTACCCATTGTCCCATCGCCGTGTAAGTCACAACTGGATCAGTGTCAGCATCAGTTGCCTGAATGCCCGTCACTTCAGCGACCGTTTGCTTATCCGCAACATACCCGGTAATCACTGGAGACTCGACCGCATCAAACGTGGTATCGCTATTTGCTGCAATCCACTCACCATACGTTACCGCACCTGTGACCGGATCAAGCGTTGCCGTACGGCTAAACGTTACCGTGTCCGTCTTTGGATTACTTGCCTCTTGGCCATCAGCATACACGTACGTGATAGTTTGCGTCACTGATTCATTCAAATCAGTTTCAGTTAAACCAGCTGGGTACGTAGGCGTTGCTGGCCAAGTTGGACCACTTGGGTTATCCGGATCAATTGGGTCACCTGGATTGCCTGGTTCTTCTGGGTACGTTGGGCTATCTGGGTCACTTGGATCAACCGGATCGCCTGGGTTGTAAATCGGCTGACTCGGCGTCTTCGGATCATTTGGTGTAATCGTAATCTTCGCGTGCTTCAAGTGCACTTCATACGCTTGCGTCTCACTGTCATCACGGTCAAACGTGAAGTCCGTACCTGGATAACCATCAGAAACGAACGTGTAACCTTGCGCCAAGTAAGCTTGAATACGCTCGGCCGTGGTATACGTTGACGTTGCATCAGAAACACCCTTAATTGTGTCGACTGCCAAATTCGTCTTCGTCGTGTCATCGATAAACGTAATCGTGGCCGTTTGCTCATTGGCAACGTAATTAATCGTTGTATCTTCACCTGGATTGTCCGTCGGCGTTGCCGGTGGCACATAACCCTTGCTTGGATCAGTTGGATCAACTGGTTGCAATGGACCATCCGGTCCTTCTGGCGTAAAGCCTGGCACGTATGGCACCACTGGATAATCTGGCGCACCCGGTTCAAGCGGCTTCGTTGGATCGTCCGGATCATTTGGATACGTGATTGGATCCGTTGGCACACTTGGTGTATTAGCTGGGAATGATGGTACCCATTGTCCCATTTGCTTATACGTGACCTTAACGTTTTCATCCCCACTATTCGCCGTCAAACCAGCTGTTTCGTCAACTTGCGTCAAATCAGCATAGTAGCCGGGAATCACTGGTGATTCGACCGCATCAAAGGTTGTATCGCCGTTCGTCGCAACCCAATCACCGTAAGTCACAGTTCCCGTCACCACGTCATACTCGGCGGTGCGGGTGAACTGAACGTTATCCGTCACCGTCTTTGCAGCTTCACTATTATCTTCGTAAACATACGTAATGGTACGGTCAACTGACTCATTCAAATCAGTCGTCTTCAAACCATCCGGATAAGTTGGTGTTGCTAGCCAAGTTGGGCCACTTGGGTTGTTTGGATCAATCGGATCACCTGGCGTACCAGGTTCGGCTGGATACGTTGGGCCATCTGGGTCATCCGGATCAACCGGGTCACCTGGCGTGTAAACCGGTGAACTTGGCGTCTTCGGATCATCTGGATCAACCGTAATCGTCGCGTGCTTCAAGTGCACCTCGAAGGCTTGCGTCGTCTCATCATCCGTGTCGAACACGAAGTCAGCTGGCCAACCATCACTCACAAGGCTATAACCTTGCGCTTGCAAAGCCGCAATCCGGTCAGCCGTCGTGTAGCTCGTCGTGCCATCAGATTGTCCGGTAATGTCATCCATGACAATCGTTTGTTGCGTGTTGTCATCAATATACGTAATCGTTGCATGTTGCTCGTTCGCAACGTAACGGACTTCGATTGACGTATCGTCATCCATTGCTGCAACGCCGGTCGCTTCAGCAACTGATGCACGGTTAGCCGTGTAACCAGCAATCGTTGGTGATGTCACCTCATCAAAGGTGGTATCACTATCAGTTGCAATCCAATCACCATATGTGATTTCGCCACTGACCGTATCAAGTGTCGCCGTACGGGTAAACGTCAACGTTTCCGTCGCCGTCGTCGCAGCGGTCGCACCATTACGATCGTAAACATAAGTTACCTCACGCGTGACCGTTTGATTCAAATCATCATGCTCCAAACCGGCTGGATAAGTCGGCGTTGCTGGCCAAGTTGGGCCACTTGGATTATCTGGATCAATTGGTTCACCTGGCGTACCAGGTTGCTCAGGATACGTTGGGCTCGATGGATCACTTGGGTCCACCGGATCACCCGGCGTAAAGATTGGTGAACTTGGCGTCTTTGGATCATCTGGCGTAATCGTTTGCGTGATACGCTCAAGTTGTACGATGTACGCTTGATCAGTTGCCGTATCACGATCGAACGTGAATTTCGTACCTGGATAACCATCAGCGACCAAACGGTAACCTTGTTGCTCATACATCGCAATACGTTGTGCTGTCGTGTATGAACTGGTTTCATCAGAATGACCATCAATCGTATCAACCGACAAATCAGTATCAGTCGTCACATCGTGGTACGTAATCGTTGCCTTTTGTTCATCCGCAACATAAGTCACAACCGTATCACCACCTGGGTTATCGGTTGGTGTTGCTGGTGGCCAATAACCACCTTCTGGTGAACCTGGCGTTACCGGTTCAAGTGGCGTGCCATCTGGACCTTGTGGCGTAAAGCCTGGTACATATGGCATGGTTGGATTATCTGGCGTGCCTGGTACATTTGGATTCGTACCACCTGGTTCAAGTGGTGTATCCGCATGAGCTGGGTCATTTGGATACGTCGTTGGATCAGATGGCACGTTTTCCGTACCGGCTGGGAATGATGGTACCCATTGTCCCATTGGCTTGTAGACAACTTGGATGTTTTCATCCCCCGTCGTTGCCGTCAAACCAGTGGTTTCAGCAACCACTTCCTTATCAGCGTAGTAGCCAGTCTTAACTGGTGAGTTCACCGCGTCAAACGTTGTGTCATCGCCAGTTGCAACCCACTCACCATATGTGACTTCACCCGTTACCGCATCAACTGTCGCCGTGCGTGTGAAGCTAACTTTGTCCGTTGCATCATCAAAGACCTTATTACCTGCCTCGTCGACATACGTAATCGTACGGTTGACCGTCTCATTCAAGTCGGTCGTCGTCACGCCATCTGGGTACGTTGGCACCGCTGGCCAAGTTGGACCACTTGGATTATCCGGATCAATTGGATCACCAGGCGTACCTGGTTCCGCTGGATACGTTGGACTCGATGGGTCACTTGGATCAACCGGGTCACCCGGTGTGTAAATTGGCGTTGATGGGTTCTTTGGATCATCTGGCGTCACTGTAATCGCAGCGTGCTTCAAGTGAACCTCGAACGTCTCAACATTACCATCGACACGGTCAAACGCAAAGTCGGCTGGATAATCGTCACTGACCAACGTGTAACCTTGGGCGTAGTAAGCAGCCAAACGGTCCGCCGTCGTATACGTCGACTTCTCATCCGAGACACAATCGATATCATCAGTTGCCAATGTCGTGCCGGTTGTATCATCAATGAAGACAATTCGCGCAGTTTGTTCATTAGCCGTATAGGTAATGTCTTGACTCTGCTTAGGATCATCCGGAATAACCGGTGGCCAGTATCCCTCGCTTGGATTGCTTGGGTTAACTGGCTCCAACGGCTCACCATCCGGTCCTTGTGGCGTAAAGCCAGGCACGTATGGCAAGGTTGGATTATCCGTCGTTCCAGGGTCGGCCGGATTATCCGGACCAGGATCCGCTGGATTCGTTGGATCATCTGGGTTGTTTGGATAGTTGATTGGGTCACTTGGGACATCTTCAGTTCCCGGTGGGAAATGTGGTACCCACTGACCAACCGCCGTATACGTCACAACCACTGATGTTGACTCAGTTGCGCCGGTAACATCTACAAATTCAACCGAAGCCTTGTCTGCCATGTAGCCGACAATCATCGGTGAATCAACTTGTTGCCAATCGACATCATCGCCGACTGCCGTCCACTCACCATATGTGACCTCACCCGTCACGGCGTTAACCGTAGCGGTAAGTTCGAAGACGACATTGTCCGTCACTGTTGTCGCAGCTTCAGAACCATCTTCGTAAACATACGTAATCGTACGTGTGACCGTCTTGTTCAAATCTTGCGCCGTCACACCATCTGGATACGTTGGCGTCGCTGGCCAAGTTGGTCCGCTTGGGTTGTTTGGATTAATTGGATCACCTGGCGTACCAGGTTCCTCAGGATACGTTGGGCTTGATGGATCACTTGGGTCCACCGGATCACCCGGCGTAAAGATTGGGTCACTTGGATTCTTTGGATCATCAGGCGTCACAACCACCGTGACTTGCTTCAACGTTACCGTGAAGTACTGTGACTTAGCTGTGTCACTATCAAACGTAAAGTCCGTTGTATATTCATCCGATACCAGTACATATCCCATCGCCTCATATTGCTTAATACGGTCAGCGGTTGCATATGTGCCCGGTTCATCTGACTTACCAGCCAATGGATCGACTGATAACGTCGTACCAGTTGTCTGATCCACATACGTTACCGAACCAACTTGATCAGCTGGGACATAGGTAATCACCGTATCCTCACCCGGATTTGTTGGGTTTGGTGGTAGGTAGCCTGAAGATGGGTTGCTTGGATCAGCCGGTGTTAGCGGCTCACCATCTGGTCCTTCCGGCGTGTAACCTGGCACGTAAGGTAACGTTGGGTTCTCTGGCGTACCTGGTTCGCTAGGATTCTCAGCCGGATCCGTTGGTACCGTTGGATCACTTGGATTATTTGGATAATCAATTGGATCCGTCGGTGCACTCGGCGTCGTGGCTGGGAACGATGGTACCCATTGTCCCAACTTCTTGTACGTCACAGTCTCAGTCACATCACCGTCTTCGGCCGCAACCGTCACTGCTGTACTGTACTCCTTGTCAGCATAGTAACCATCAACAACTGGCGACTTGTAGGTATCCAACAAATCGTCATCATCAACCGCTACCCAATCCGAGTACGTCACCTCGCCCGTCACCGTGTCCAACGTTGCCGTTCGCGTAAAGTGCACCGCATCCGTGTGTGGCTCGTGGGCAATCGTCGTACCATCTTAGTAAACATAGTTAACCGTCAAGTTGACCGTTTGGTTCAAATCTTCCGTCGTCAATCCCGCTGGGTACGTTGGTGTCTCCGGCCAAGTTGGGCCACTTGGATTTGCCGGATCAATTGGCTCACCTGGTGTACCTGGTTCGGCTGGATACGTTGGGCTCGATGGATCACTTGGGTCCACCGGCTCACCCGGCGTAAAGATTGGGTCACTTGGTGTGCGTGGGTCGTCTGGTGTAATCACCAAAACTGTGCGCTTCAAATGCACCTCAAATTTTTGTTCCGTCGCATCATCACGATCGAATTGGAACGCATTTTCTGGGAAGTCATTTGAAACCAATGTGTATCCTTGTGCTTCGTAAGACTTAATGCGGTCAGCCGTTGTATATGTTGATGTGTCGCTCGACTCACCAGCGATGGTATCAACTGCCAATTCAAGGCCAGTATCATCATCAATATACGTAATGCGAGCTGCTTGATCATTGGCCACATAGTGAATAACCGTGTCATCACCTGGCTTATCCGTTGGTGTCTCCGGTGGCCAGTAACCCGCACTTGGATTATCTGGATCAACCGGCGTCAACGGCGTGCCATCTGGGCCTTCTGGTGTATAACCTGGCACATATGGCAACGTTGGGTTGGCCGGCGTACCTGGATCGTTTGGATTATTCTCACCCGGCTCCAACGGCTCCGTTGGGTCACTTGGATTGTTTGGATAATCAATTGGATCACTTGGGACATTCTCATCATCGGCTGATGGTGGGAATGATGGCACCCATTGACCAAGCTTGGTATATGTGATGGCGACAGTTGTATCATCGGCCATCGCGTCAACATTCGCCTCTTCGTCAACGGTTAATTGACTAGCCACGTAACCCGAAATCAACGGCGAATCAACCTTATCAAGGGTTGAATCAGTCGTCTACCAATCGCCATACGTCACCGCACCAGTCACTGCATTAACTGTCGCGGTACGACTGTACGTCAACGTTTCAGTAACCGTCTTAGAAGCCTCTGACCCGTCGCTTGCATACGTGTAAGTAATCGTACGCGTGACTGTCTGGTTCAAATCATCCTTAGTGACGCCACTTGGGTACGTTGGCGTTGCTGGCCAAGTTGGCCCACTTGGATTATCCGGATCAACCGGTGTACCTGGGTCACCTGGTGTATCAGGTACCGTTGGTCCATCTGGTTGGTCTGGATAAACTGGGTCACCCGGTGTGTATGGGCTTTCTGGATACGTTGGGCCACTTGGATCACTTGGATCGACCGGATCACCCGGCGTAAAGATATCCACGCCTGGTTCCTTTGGATCATCCGGTTCAACCGTAATCGTGACTTGCTTCAAGTGCACTGTGAATGGTTGGTCCGTATCATCAACACGGTCATAAACCACACCATCCGTTGGATAATCATCGCTCACCAGGACATATCCGGCACGTTCGTACGTCGCAATGTCAGTTGCTGTACGATAGGCATCCGTCTCGTCAGACTTACCTGTCAAATCGACAACCTTCAGTGTGTCACCCGTCGTATCGTCGATAAATGTCACGGTCGCCTTTTGCTCATTCGCCGTGTAGGTAATCGTCGTGTCACCACCCGGATTATCGGTTTGCGTTTCCGGTGGCCAGTAACCCGCACTTGGGTTATTTGGATCACCCGGCTCCAACGGCGTGCCATCTGGTCCTTGCGGCGTAAAGCCTGGTACGTATGGCAAGGTTGGATTATCCGTGTCACCTGGCGTATCCGGCGTTCCTTGACCCGGCTCCAAAGGATCACCAGGATTATCTGGGTCATTTGGATACGTAATTGGGTCACTTGGCACATTTTCAGTACCTTCTGGGAATACCGGTACGTACTGTCCCATTGGGTAGTACGTCACCATGTAGTTACGGTCAAAGTCACCTGGTTCAATCGTTACCGCCAAAATATCTGCGATATCAGCATAGTAACCTTCCTTCACCGGACTTGACGTCTCTGGCCAGTCATCATCACCAGCCGTCACAACCCAATCCGTCGTTGAAATTTGCTCACCAGTTACGGCGTCCAACGTAATTGAACGCTCAAACGTTATCGTACGCGTGACATCTGGGAATGCTTCAGCCCCATCTGCGTACTGATAATTGATGACACCGTTAACCGTTTGCTTAACACCATCAATGTCAGTTCCGCCTGGCCAAGTTGGCGTATCAGGTACGCCAGGATACATTGGATTACCTGGATCACCAGGAGTGTCCGGTGTTACCACAACTGTACCGTGATCCAAGTAAACCTTAGCAAATTGGGTTACGTTGTCTGCACTGTCGTACGTTCCTTCAGTGGCTGTTGCGTCTTGATCAACTAGGACATAACCCCGAGCAGCATAATCCGATAATGTGTTCGTATAAGCTGCGTTCGTTGTTCCCGTCAAAGTTTGTTGTAGCTCAGTAACTTCGACTTCAGTTCCTGATGAAATGTCGACATAAACCACCACCAAGGTTTGTGGATGGGCCACGTAGTAAATTGGCGTGTCCGCTGCCGGGTTATCCGGCACATCAGGTGGGTAGTAGCCTTTCGTTACATCGTTAGGATCAATTTGTTCCAAAGGTGTGCTGCTACCATCACTTGTTGGTGTATAACCCGGAATATATGGCACTGGCACTTCAACATAATTTGGATCATCACGCGTCCAAACCTTTGAGGCGTCATTTGGATCATTTGGATAGACACGCGTCTTCAATTGCTCATCTTCAGGCAAATCAGGTACGTGCGGAATCCAAGAACCCAGCTTCGTATAAGTTACCGTTTCTTCACGGCTAGCGTCGTTGTAATCAACCGATCCACCTGCAACTGAACCCTCACTTGCAAAGTAACCATCAATAACTGGCGTTTGCACATCGTCAAACGTTTGTGACTCAGTTGGCCAAACAATTGATACAACCGCGCCGGTTACAGCATCATATGTGACTGAAGCAGTAAACGTCTTCTTCTGTACACTATCAGGCTCGGCCGTTGAATTATCAGCTTCATAAACATAATGAACTGTCGACGTAACCGTTGACGTATAACTGTCGTAGTTTGGATCGTCTTCACGACCACCATCCACAACAACCGTACCGTGGTCCAAGTGAACTACGTAAACTTGGGTCGCTGTGTCATCACGGTCATAAGTTCCGGCAGTTGCTCCTGCTTCGGCACTGACAAACGTGTAACCAAGAGATGCATAATCAGCCAGCGTATTTGTATATGCCTGATCAGTCTCACCCGAGAACGTTTGACGAAGTTCAGTAACCTCCTGGCCCGTTGTGTCATCAATATAGCGAACAATAACCTGTTGCGTATTACGCGTGTAATTAATCGTTGTATCCCCAGTCGGATTCGTCGGTGCTGGTGGAATATAACCAGCTGATGGATTTTCTGGGTCAACTGGCTTCAACGGCGTGCCATCCGGACCTTCCGGCGTGTATCCCGGTACATATGGAATGACCGGATCATCTGGCTCAGCCGGATCATGAGGCGTTTCATTATCCGTTGGATTGTTTGGATCATTTGGATATTGAATTGGGTCACTTGGTACATCTTCAGTATTTGGTGGGAAACTTGGCGTCCAACTTCCCATTGGCTTATACATAACCGTGTACGTTGTATCCGTGTCATTGTGGTCAATTTGGTCCGCATCAACTTGCGTTACATCAGCGACGTAACCCGTCATAACAGGACTCTTAACCGCCGCAAATGTGGCCGAATCATTCGGCCATTCAATCGAGATTGGCACATTTGAATCAACCTTATAGGTAACTGTTGCTGTAAAGGTGTGACTAACCACTTTATCCGGCACCGGCTCCCCATTCGCGTCTACCATTTGATTTCCATCTTGGTCTACATATTGAATTGTGTGTGTAATCGTCTTCATGTAATCGCTTTGGTTCGGATCATCGTCCTTACCACCTGGTACGGATTCCGTTCCGATTGCCAAAATAACGTTATAGACCTGATCAGTATCGTACTTACCACTCTCAGCACCTGCATCCTTAGATACCAGCACATAAGATTAGTCCGGATTATTCTCATAATCCCACAATTCGTGGGTATAGTCCGCATTCGTTTTACCAGTGAACGACTCCGTTTTAACTGTCGTACGAGTACCATCGTCCGCGACATAAATGTAGTTAACCGTTATTTTTTGCTCATTCGCATGGTAAACGATTGTCGTGTCAGTCGTCGGATCCGTTGGCACATCAGGTGGCAAATAACCACCAGTTGGGTCGCTCGGATTAACCGGCGTCAGCGGTGTACCGTCTGGTAACTCAGGCGTGTAACCAGGTACATAAGGCACCACTGGTACTGATGGATTCGTACGATCAGGTTGTGTTGGATCATTCGGATCATTTGGATAAGTTACATCAGTCGGCGGGTTGTCCGGCGTCGTATCTGGGAAGCTTGGTGTCCAAGCACCCAATGCCTTATACTCGACAATTGCCACAATGCCCGCAGAAGTATTAGTGACAGTCCCTGCTCCAGCCTGTAGCTTGTCAGCAATGTATCCTTGAATAACTGGAGACTCCACATCATCAAATGTATAGCTTTCAGCATCCCACGTATCGTATAACTCTTCACCTGTGACCGCATCGTACGTTACGGTAGCTGTAAATGTTGTCGTTCGAACGTTAGCCACCGCGGCCGTTGTGCCATCTTCATAGCGATAACGAACCGTCGACTTCGTCGTCCACGTTGCATTACCTTCCTTACCACCTTCCACACTCACAGTGTCGTGTTTCAAATAAACGTAGTAAGTTTGGTCAGTGTTGGTATCATTATCAAAGGTTCCAGCCGTAGCCCCTGCATCTTGGGCCACAATCACATAACCACTTGCTGCAGCTGCTTGGAGGGCGTTGGTATAACTCTTACCTGTATCACCATCTACGGTTTGGAGCCAATCTGTGAGCTCAGTCCCATCAGTAGCAGTCCATCCCTCAGTTTTTTCGGAGTCATTAACGTCAATATAACGAACGTTCACCGTTTGGGTATCAGCAACCAACGTAATTGTCATTGTTTGCAAACTACCATCAGTGGCGCTCAAATTATTATTTGTCGCGTCGTACGTACCAGACACCGTCGTACTAGATAGCGTCATCGCTGGTGTTCCAGTCGTTGTCGTCTTGCTGGTGTCAATGTGATACCCGGCTGGAATACTACTTGCGATGTCTTGTGACAACGCACCACCAGTCTTACCAGTCAAATTGATGTTAGCCGGCGCCGTTGTTCCGTCGGCCATGACAAACTTAATCTGGGCCTGTTGGCTATCAACGGCGTAGTACAAAACAATTGCATCGGCTGATGAATCGGTGATGGCGCCATTTGAAACGCTCGTACTTGCAGTTGCATTATACTTCGTATTCGAATTCTCAAACGGCATGGCATAAGTTCCATCCGTCTTTTGGACCGATTGTAGTGCACCTCCGTTATACGTATACCCAATATAGGTATACCCTGGAACCTTAGTATTAATTTGTGCCCAATCATTAGTGGTACTTGCTGAACGCGCAACACCGATAACGGCTCCCGTCACACCTTGCAAAGCTGAGTCTTTTTGACCAGACGTCTTATTGTTATAGTTTGATACGCCATCAGTATTAGTACGGGCAGTATCGACCAACTTATAAGTGCCATCCGATTGCTTTTCGGCAGTCTTCAACCCAACTGTCGCCATTTGTGGTGCGGCCACATAATAAAAGTTAACCCCGAAAACACTGTACTTGTCGATAATGGTGAAACTGTTCTGTTTATCTCCATAACCACCATTCTTAAATCCAGTGAAACTTCCGCCGTCAATAGATCCATTACGATCTTCGTCCAACCAATCCGGCGTTGATACTAAGGTATTGGCGTTACCAAACGCATCTGTTGCAGAAAATGTTAGCGTTCCAGTCGTTGTTTTATAGATATCCCCAGTAATTTTGGCAAACGTATAACCTGCTGTTGTTGGTTGTGACGTCGCAGCTACAACCGAAGTTGCACCAGTCGATGTATTTGTTTGGAGATAGAACGTTAGTGGTGAAGTCGGGATTGTATAGTGCTTAACTGGATTAGTTGCAGCACCACCACTCGTACTCGTATCAAAACGAATCGTATTAGAGCCTGTATCCCAAATAATTGATGTTTGGCCTAGCTGATTACCATTGGCATCAACTACCGGCCAAGCAACCGTTACCGTATATCCGCCACTACTGTTGACATACTTATCAACTACCGCACCCACTGGCACCTGACTCAAGTCAAAGCCATAAGCACGAATCAACGCTAAGTTAAACGGATTATTTGGGTCAAGAACAGTACGATACATATTAGAAGCAGACTTAACCGTCTGATCATAATTGTTAGTCATAAACTTTCCACGCACCGTTTGCGTCGTTCCTGTTTCCGTGCCACTTGTAGTTGATGACAACTGTCCTGAGGCATAAGTCAATGATGGCACAATCTGATACCCAGCCAATACGTCAGACGTGATGATGTATTCATCTGGGAACGATCCACCTGCTCCACCGTTCAACGTATTAACTTTGGCGTCGCCAGTTGACCCGGCGCTTGTGTTTACTGGAATACGTATGTCGGTCTTGGTGTAAGTACCATCACCATTATCAATGGCATAGTAGTAGTTGGCATCAGCCAAGGTTGCCTTAGTCGTGATTCCTTGCATCGTCCATGATTGCAAAGTTGTTCCATTTTCGTTGTAGTAGTTCGATATATTGTAATCACCACTACCACCTGAAAATCTGTTCGTGATTGTGGTTCCGTTTAACGTTAGTACTTGACCGTTATTAATGTAGTTTGTACGAAGAATTCCTGTCGATGTAAATTCGGCAATCATCAACGTTTCACCACCCTTGATTGTATTTCCCCAAGGGTCCCTAGTCGTACCTTCTCGCGCCATCAACACAACGTACTGTACTTTGCCTGATGCACTAAGAAAATACTGCAATGGGAAATAAGTACGTAGCAAATTCGCATCATTTTTAATGATATTGGGCAAACCTGAACTACTAGTGTCCAGAACTTGGTCACCAGCTGGTGGCGTTTGCCCCGTATTAATACGACGCCAGGCCTCAGATGCAACTACCCAACCCAAGCCATTAGTCTCGGCCCGCACACGAATATCATCATGATCAACCGAATCAAAGGTGGTACTTGCTTCAGTAGAGTCCGGCCAGTACACAATAATTGTGCCATCGTCATTTGTAACTTCAGTTTCTGGCATCAAATTGAATGAAGCCTTATTAAATAAATCAAACGTTGCTTGTTGTGCTTCAGTCAATCCAGTTGTCGTGTTTTTCTCGTGCTCTCCTTCTTGCAAGAACGAAATGACCATTCGGTTACGGACGGCATATGCCTTCAAAGCGTCCATATCGATACTGTTAAAGTTATACACTTCTGGCAAATTAATCCAGAGGTACTTATCAACATACGTGACCGTCACCGTACTACTTAAGCCATAGTCTGATCCTGTAAAACTTTCTGCGTTTGGAATTTCGATAGTCGTGTTAACAGGAACCGTTACCCCATCGACTACAGTCTCTGGTACCGTTTCTTCTTCAGTTGCGCTATCATCCGCTCCCAAAACAGTTGCTGATTGTGAACTCGATGGTGCAACCGATTGCAATGAGTCTGCGCTACTCATTGTTGATTCAGCCGAAGATGAATCGGTTTAACTTTCAGGTACCACGCTTGTGAGTGTGTCAGATTCACTTTCAGGTGCAACACTAGTCAACGTGTCCGCTTCACTCTCGGGTGCCACGCTCACCAAACTGTCGGATGCGCTTGACTCCTCATCGATTGACACACTACTTGCTTCGCTTGATGGTGCGACACTCACTAAGCTGTCAGAATCCGCTTGACTTGCCTCACTTGACGCATCAGATGAATCCGTTGACGTAGCTGAACTTTCAGAAGCTGCAGATGTGGTCGACAAAACCACCGAACTAGCCAATGAACTTTGGCTTGTGACCGGTGATTGGACAACTGATTCACTATCACTAACTTCTGCAGTGCTTGAGGCAACACTCGCTTCAGGTAGACTGCTCGTTTCAGAACTCGCACTCTCTACAACAACTGGATCAACTGGTGTTTCAAGGACTGACTCGACCACTGATTATTCAGACGCCGTAGCCTCTGCGCTAGCCACGACTGAGTCCGGATCACTTGGATTGGTAGGCACTGGTTCCCCAGTTTCATCGTCCAACCCATCCCCGTCCTTATCACGGTCTTCAATATCTTGCTCGCCATCCTTGTCAGATGCGCTCACCAAAGAAGCATCAGCATCGTCAATCGTTGGATCTTCCGCCGCTGAAACTTCACCGCCTGTATTGGCCCCCATACCAATGGCAATCAACAATGACGTCGCACCAAAACGCAGCCACTGCTTATTCTTCTTATTGCCACCACCGGCATCTTCGAGATTAACTTCTCGCTCCTTTACACTTGTGTCTGTAGATTTCATGATTTTAACTCCCCTAAAATTCAAGACTGTCAAAGTATAGACTTCGACCATTGTCGATAGTTTAGCTCACAACAGTACTAAAAAGTGGGAACTAATATCGACAAAAACACCCCTATTACATGGTCAAAATCTACTTCTGTACCTAAATTGTAACGAACTGCGGACATTAAAGCTCTTTTGACGTATCAAATTACGAAACTATGGTTTTTTTATGAAAAACGCGCAAAAAAGACCCGATAGCATTTGCTACCGAGTCTAAAAATTATCGTGCATTTTGACGATTGAAGAATGTCAAAACTGGTATGCCAATCAGTGGCACTAAGATTGCCCCAACAATGATTTCAAAGACGCCATTGAAGCCGGCAATTGAAACAATCAAGTAATTCGCGAGTCCTGAATCAGGAATACCAAACGCGGTGGTGTGCATGACCGTAAAGCCAATCCATGTGACACTCAACACGAAAAACGTATTCACAAAAGCTGACAAGGCGCCTAGCCCTGCTAACCAAATGGTTTGTTGACCCATTGGACGATTCTTAACAAAGCGCCAGTACAGGTACCCGATAATCAAACCAACCAACATACGTGGCACAATCGCTGTGATTGGGTTACGGAAGATTAAAGCGCCAATACTTGGTGCTGATGTCCATGCGTGCCAAAGTGAATAGGCACCCCAAACGAAACCTAGTAACGCACCGGCGCGAGGTCCCAAGACCATCGCCCCAATTGCGACAGTAAACGTAATAATCGTTACTGCTGCCCCAATTGCGAACGCCCCAAGTGGTAATGTGCCCAGCCAAGGAACAACTGACTGTAGCAGAATAATTGCAATAAATAATGCCGTCAAAACGAGATGACGACTTGAATTAGGACGTGCTGCCATTCTAGGCCTCCTCTAATTAAAATCCAAATAAACTGTGTTTACTTAATTATAGTTGGCAAGCTTGCTAATGTCATTAACTAATGAAAAAGACGCCAGCTTCATCATGAAACTGGCGTCTCCGCGGCAAAACTTTGTTTGAGATATTTTTTGAGATTCGTGAGAGGTTCAAATTGTTAATCGAGTTTTGCCGCGATGTTTGCTAACGTAACGTCGGCAGTTGTGTCAAAGCGAATATCGGCATCGTGCAAAATCTCGGCGTTACCGATTCCCAACGACACTTCACCAGCTCCGTTAATGGCTTGAATATCTGACGCAGCATCTTCCAATCCGATAACTTGCTCTGGTGGCAAGTTCAATAACTCGGCAGCACGCACATAAATTTCAGGATCCGGCTTGTTGGCGGTCAACGTACTTGGGTCAACAATGCCCACAAATGAATCCGTCAATTGTAAACGGTCAAGAATAAATGGCGCGTTCTTTGAAGCTGACGCAACACTGGCCTTGTAGCCCTTGTCGTTCAATTCCTTGATGAAATCTGCCATCCCCGGCAAAATATCGTCCGGCGTCAAACCAGAAATCAATTCAACATAGTGGTTATTCTTCCAAGATGCCAATGCCTCCTTTTCATCGTGTGTGTAGTCATCTTGCTTGTTACCAGCCTTCAAAATCATCTCAAGGCTGCCCATGCGGTCAATCCCCTTCAATGACTCTTGCAATTCTGGCGTCCAAGTCACGTTTACTTGGTC